>NZ_JBKBQY010000111.1:0-10531 GCF_046292185.1 Yoonia sp. | reverse complement strand
CGGTCATCGCCTTCATCAGTTCCAGTGTGCGCAAACCTGCGTCGCCGTTGACGGCGGGCACTGCTGTGCCGGGTTCAAAGAACTGCCCGCCCAGACCCATGTAGGTGTTGACGAATTCATTAGCCAGAAACCAACCCGACTGGTTCGCCGCGGCCAAGGGATAGCGCATTATGCCGTCTGCGCGGATCTTTTCGGCAGCGGCCAGCATTTCCTCAATCGAGGTGGGCTGTTCCAGCCCTGCCTGTTCCAGAATATCGCCGCGCATGAACAGGTTCTGCCCGTTCACCATAAAGGCGATGGCGACAACCTGCCCGTCGACGCGGACCAGCTGCTGTTCCAGCAACTGGCTGCCATGGGCAGCGACCAGATCATCCAGCGGGCGGACCAGATCGCGCGCCAGAAGCGGCGCGATGGAATTATTCGCCACCATCGTCACGGTATATTGCGCGGGATTGGTGGTCAGCGCGGGCTGCGCAAGGGCGCGGTGCTCGGTCGTCATGTTCGCTGTGACGGTCACACCATCACCGGCGCAGGTCCGCGCCTCATTGATCACGATGCCAAGCGCGTCGAAATCGTTCGACAAGATGTTGACGTTGCCCGCCTCGATGCCGCATCCGGCATAAGCAGCGCTGTGTCCCAGAATGACAGCCACAGCAGTGGCCGGCAGGGTCATAAGTTTCATGGCTCTCTCTCCGTTGGTTAAGGACGCCCGTTTGTTATGGGTCGTTGTGAATGTGTCAGTGATTTTCGGCAAGGGCACCCGACGGCAGATCCCCCAACTGTGCCAGCCGGACCTGTACCAGCGCTGATAGTTCGTCATAGACGGTCCAGTCATCGACGATCCGGCCATCCTTGTAGTGGAAATGCGACATACCCATCAGGCGCACATGTTTGCCGGTCGGATCACCCAGGGAATCCAGAATACCATGGCCCAGATGATGCCCTTCCATCAGCCAGCGCACCGCGACCTTGGTGCCGCCTTCGATACAGGGGGTCGAACAGATATGCTGCGGCATGAACAATGCATCAGGGAAACTGCCCACCAACCCCAGCATCTGATGCGTGACCGATGCAGTGCCGTAAAGTTCCTTCATCAGCGGTCCGTGATATTGCGCCGTGGGTGCATAGACCTGCCGGATGCGGCCAAACATCTTGCGGTTATAGACATCATGCAGCCAGCTTAGCGTGTCGCGTTCCAGATCATTGGAAGCCAGCGACAGATCAGCCTCTGCCTCGGGTGGATATTGACCCTGCATCAGGCCGGTTTCGCCAATATCAAGCTGTTTCATACCCTGCGAGAGCTTGCCCACGGCGATCTTGTCGGCGTAGCCGCGCGGATCAAGGCCCAGTTGCTGCACAATCGCCATCTGATCCGACACCACCCATTCACGGTAAATCTTGTTGCGATGGATCATGCAGTCCGCCACCGTCCGCGACACAAAAGACCGCCCGTTCGCAGGCCCGTAATGCCCGTTCTGGCTATAGCGCCCCGAACCGGTGACCAGATGCGAGGTGTAGAACCCCGCCTGATCATCGCCGGACCAGATCACATGCGTTGCCATCCCGCGCCGTTCCGGCAGCGAGACAAGCCGCTGGATCGTGTCGCGAACCACATCTTCTCGATTATAGATCGTGCCGGTCGGCAGATAGAGAACGACATTATGCGTGTAATGCGAATAGATCAGCCCGACATCGCGTTCGTCCCAAATCTTGTGGGTGCAGCGGATGATGTAATCGACGATATCGGAATAGCAGGGATCAAACCCGTCCATCCCCTGCACAGGCGCGCGGCCTTCCGGGACCAGTTCGGCAAAATCGGCGCGTTCAACCTGCATGACCTTGCCCTGATGTGGCCCATCATCACGACGGCTCGCTGGCTTGGCACCTTTTGCCATCGTCGCTGTGTCGTCCTGATTTCCCATGTTTCTTATCCTAGTCCGAGGCTGCCCGTGCAGCTTTTGCATACGCTTGCAAATATCTATGGACGCAAGAGGGCGAGTCGATCAATCAAAAAATGCATACTTATGCAAAAAATCTATGATAGCGCCTCTGATCTCTTTCCAGACAAAGGAAATCGTGCCAAAAGTATTTTTGCATACACATTCAAAACAGGTGGAATATGACGCCCGAAACCCTTGACACCCGTCTGCGCGACCTTGGGTTCACCCTGTCGCCGGCTGACCTTGCCGCCCTGTTCCCCGCAGCCAAGGCGCTGCATGACACCGCCAAATCGTTGCACCATGACCGCCCCGCTTGATCTGCCCCTGCAATACCAGGCCCGCCTGATCGCAAGGGGTGCGATCAGCGCGGTGGAACTGACGCAGGCCGCGCTTGACCGGATCAGTGCCCGCGATGGGATCAGCCGCGCCGTGGTCGATCTGAATGCCGGTGCTCTGGCCCTTGCCCGCGAGATCGACGAAATGCCTGCCGAACAGCGCCCGCCGCTGGCTGGTCTGGCCTTTGGCGTCAAGGATATCATCGATGTGGCAGGCCAGCCCACGCGCTGCGGGTCACACACCCATGACGCTTCGCCTGCGCAGGATGCCACCGCTGTCGCGCGCTTGCGGCAGGCGGGGATGATCCCGCTGGCGAAACTCGCCACCTATGAATACGCGCTGACCGGCCCTGCATGGGATCAGCCCAACCCGCCCGCGCGCAATCCGTGGAACCCCGACCACATCACCGGCGGGTCGTCGTCGGGTTCGGCAGCGGCAGTGGCGGCAGGAATGATGCGGGTGGCCCTTGGCACAGATACCGGCGGGTCGATCCGCGCGCCTGCCGCCTATTGCGGGATCGTTGGGTTGAAGCCAACACATGGGCTTGTGCCTGATGCGGGCTGTTTCCCACTGTCGCCCAGCCTTGACGTGATCGGCCCGCTGGCAGGCTGCGTGGCTGATGCCGCGCTGGTGCTGGACGCCATAGCCCCCGGTGCCGGGGCCATGCGCAAGATCGGGCAAGATATCAAAGGGATGAAAATTGCCTATGGGCGCGACTGGTTCGCGGATGACCCCCGATGCGACCCCGCCTTGCTACAAGGGTTGGACGACACCTGCGCTGCCCTATCGCTACTGGGTGCGCAAATCCACCTGACCCCCTTGCCCGCCTATGACAGGCTAGAGGCCGCAGGCACCGTCATCCTTCAGGCCGAAGCGCTGACGACCCACCGCACCCCTCTTTCGCAAAACTACGACAAATACGGCGTGGACGCCCGCCGCAACCTGCTGACAGGTGCGGTGCCGGACGATGCCGATATTGCCCGCGCCCGCCAGATTGGTCTCGAATTCCGCGCCGCTGTCGATGTGATCTTCGCCGACCATGCAGCGATCCTGCTACCCACCACGCTTGGCCCTGCGCCTGCCTTTGCCGATTTCGCTGATGGTCCGGTCTGGACCGCGATGCGCACCCTACCGTTCAACCTGTCCGGCCACCCCGCCCTGTCGCTGCCGTGCGGGCTGGCCGCGAACGGCCTGCCCTTGGGCTGCCAACTGGTCACAAGGCACAAGGACGAGGCGACATTGTGCCAGATCGGCCATGCCTTGGAACAAGCCGTCCTGCCTTTGCCCCGCCCCCTGTAACAAAGGCAGGGCGCCGCTTAGCCCTGCAACCGATCCAGCCGCAATTGCGCGGCGCGGCGGTGGCCTTCCAACCCTTCGGACGCGGATTGGCGCACGGCTGGCGGGGCCACCTGATGCACGCCTTTGGCGTCCATCCATTGATGCGTCACGGTCTTGACATAAGACCCGACCCATAGCCCGCCGGTATAGCGCCCCGCGCCCATCGTGGGCAGCGTGTGGTTGGTGCCACAGCATTTGTCGGAATAAACCACACTCGCATCCGTCCCGATGAACAAAGACCCATAGTGGCGCAGCCGTTTCGCCATCGCCTTGGCCTCCAGCGTATGGACCTGCAAATGTTCTGCCGCGACGATATCGGAATAGGCGATCATCGCCGCCTCGTCCGGGCAAAGCGCGATTTCGCCATAGTCACGCCAGGCCTGCGCCGCGGTGGCGGCGGTCGACAGTGTTTCCAACTGCCGGTCGACCTCGGTCAGTACGGCATCGGCAAGTGTGGCATCGGTGGTGATCAACCCGACACGGGTGCGGATGTCATGTTCGGCCTGCGCCAACAGGTCAGTTGCAATCATTTCGGCGTCACCGGTGCTGTCAGCCAGAATGAAAATCTCGGACGGGCCGGCGAGCTGGTCGATCCCCACGGGGCCAAAGACCTGCCGTTTCGCTTCATTCACAAAGGCATTGCCGGGACCCACGATCTTGTCCACGGCAGGCACGGTTTCAGTGCCAAGCGCCATCGCCGCAATTGCCTGCGCGCCGCCGATGCGGAAAATCCGGTCGGCACCAGACAGATGACAGCCCGCGATCATCGCCTCATGCGCGTTGGGCGGCAGGCAGGCGATTACTTCGGTCACGCCTGCGACCTTGGCGGGCACGATGGACATGATCGGCGCGGATAACAGCGGATAGCGCCCGCCGGGCACATAGCATCCCACCCGTTCCAGCGGGATATTGCGATGGCCCAGATGCACGCCGGGGCGGATTTCGATCTCCAGATCCGACAGGGTGCCTAGCTGCGCCTCGGCAAAGGCGCGGACATTGCTGATGGCAAATTCGGTATCGGCCCGCGTCTGCGGGTCAAGCCGGTCGAGTGCTGCCTGACGGTCCGCTGCCGACACCTCGAACTGGTCGAGCGTTGCACCATCGAATTGCGCCGAATAATCGCGCACGGCAACGTCCCCTTCACGGCCGACGCGGGCGAGGATTTCCGCCACCAGCGTGACGACTGGCGCGTTGTCCGCCTGCGCATCGCGGCCGGGGGATTTGATGAATCGAATATTATCGGGGATCGGTAAACGTGACATGGGGATACTCCTTTATGTGCGGGCCGCTTCGAAAGCGGCCCAGGCCGTCTTGAAGCGGGTGAAATCGAAATCAGGGGCGCGGGCGGCGTCCAGCACGATGGATTCGGCCTTTTGCATCCGCGTGATGGCGGTGGGCAATTCGGGCAGGTAATCGGCGGGGATCACCACAGCGCCATGGCGGTCGGCATGGACCCAATCATCGGGTGCAATCGTCAAACCATAGACGGTGACAGGCACTGCAACCTCCGTCACGTGGACGAACCCATGCGACGGCCCGATTGACGCCGCCAGCACCCCGAAGCCCGGGGCCATGTCGGCCAGATCGCGCATCACGCCATCGGTCAGCGCACCACATAAGCCGAACCCTTTGTGGATCGTGGTATTCACCTCACCCCAGAAGGCCCCGATGGCATCTGCGCCATCCATATCCTGTACCACGGCGATGCGCGGACCGGTGCCGTCGGCCATATGGCGGTAATAATCCATCCGCCTTGCGCGCACGACCTCTACCGGATCATCGGAGGGGGCCAGCGCCGAAATCCGCGCCGTCCGCGCCTGCCCCAGCAGCACCGCGCCTGCATCGCTGGCAAGAACGGTGCCGCGCGTGAAACGGTCGAACCCGCGCTTGCCTTCAATCACTTCGATAGCATTGCAGATCGTGGGGGTATCGACCGCAAGCAACAAAGCGGCGGCGGTTTGAGTCAAAGCAACCATTGCGACAAAGCCTTATTCGTGAGTTCAGGGTTTTCCAGCACCGGCAAATGGCCGGTATCCGGCAGGCTGACGCGGTGGGCATGGGGCATCAGTTCATGCATCAGATCATGTCGGGAAGGCGGGCAAAGCTGGTCTAACTCACCGCTCAGGATCAGCGTGGGGCAAGTCGCGGCTGCGAGCACCGCACTCTGGTCACGTCGACCGGCCAGCGCCTGCGATTGACGCAGAAACACCTCCGGGCCCAGATCCGCCGCCATCTGCAAGCAAAGATCGGCAATATCCGGTGCAGGGCGGGCCAGATAGCGCGGGATAAGCGCCTCTGTCATCAGCCCTGCAAGATCACCGCGCTTGGCGCGTTCCATTTGCGGTGCGCGAACTGCCCGAACCTCTTCCGTCTCGGCCAGCGGGTTGGTCGCGATCAGCGCCAGCCGCGCAATGCGGTCCGGCGACTGACGCAACATCTCCATCGCGACGATCCCGCCCATTGACAAACCTGCCAGCGCGAAAACCGGCGGTGCCTCATCCAGCACGCGGGCGGCCATGGCGGCGATGCTTTCATCGCGCGACAGATCGGCCACGATGATACTGCGCCCCGCTGACAGATGTGCGATCTGCGGCGCGAACAGCCGCGCATCGCACATCATGCCCGGCAGCAGGAGCAGGGTAAGCGTCAGTCCCGCCATGTCGGGCCAGCGGCGTCATCGGTGTCGCGCGCGCGGTACATGCTCGCCTCGCCCGACATCGACGGGGCCAGACGATAAGCAAGGCTCGGCGGCACAGCGCAGGTGTCGCCCGGGGCAAGGATCACGTCGCCACCGTCCCATGACAGACGCCAATGCCCGCGCATCACCATCAGCACATCATTGCGCCCCGATGTGACGGACGCATCCAGCACGGTGTGATGGTTGATGAAATCAACCTCGAACCCAGGCCGGTCGCGCAGGACGCCGTGTTCGCCAATGACCTGCGCAGGTCTGCGATCCGCCAGCGCCATCAGGTCCCAGTATCGCGCGACATAGCCGGGGATCACCTCGGACGTGGTCAATTCGGGGAAGGTTTTCAGTTCTTCCTCGGACAGGACCGGCATCGGGCTGACACCATCGGGCAGGTTTTCACCTTTCTTGGTGTCGTAAAGCTTGCCATTCTCGCCCAAAACAAGACCGTGATCGCGTGCATCCTCGATCACCTGCGGGGCCCAGATCACGCCGCCACCGGCGTCATCTCCACCAAGGATCGCCATGATCATCCCGTAATCGGTGCCGATATTTTCAAAACCACGGAAAATGCCGGTCGGGATATTGATGATATCGCCTTCTTCCAGCACCACTTCACCGGCGGTGCCATAGCGGCCCCAAAAGAACCGCCAGCGGCCTTTGAGGATGAAAAACACCTCTGCCGTGCGATGCGAATGCAGGCTATTGCGGCATTTCGGCGGCTGGCCCGCAGCCCCGATGTTGAAACCGGGTGTGTCACGGATATGGACATGCTGGTCGGGACTTTCGGACACACCGCCACCGATGATGGTGAAATTTTCCTTCTGATCCGATCCCGGCGTATGGGCGTCGATAAAGGCGGTCTTGCAAGGCACCAGTTCACCATAACGGACGATCCTTGCGCGCATTTCCTGTGGGGTCATCATTCGATCCTTCTGGGGGTAAACATTCAGGCGGCGGTCCAGCCGCCATCAACTTTCAGCGCCGTGCCCGTCACCATCGCCGCCGCGTCGGAGGTAAGGAAAACCACAGCGCCCATCAGATCCGTCACCTCGCCTGGGCGGCCAAGCGCGATATTGCGCAGCAGCCAGTCACGGCGATCAGGATCGGTAAAGGTTTTTTCGGTCAGCGGCGTGCGAATAAAGGTCGGGCAGATCGTATTGATGCGGATGCGATGCGGCCCCCATTCCAGCGCCATCGCCTTGACCATGCCTTCGATGGCATGTTTGGACGCACAGTAAACCGCGCGATCCGGCCCACCGACATGGCCCATCTGGCTAGAGATATGGATGATCGTGCCACCACCCAGCCCGACCATCCCGCGTGCCGCCGCCTGCGACAGAAAATAGGCCGCCCGCAGGTTGACCGCCATTACCGCATCGAAATCATCAGGCGCGGTATCCAGTGCCGGCCCATGCCGCGCCAGACCCGCCGCATTGACGACGATCTGATAAGGTGTGTCAAACAGCCCCGCCAGCGCATCAACATCGGTGATATCGCAAGGCACCGCACGCCCGCCAATCTGGCGCGCCACGTCTTCCAGCGCATCCTTGCGCCGCGCGACGCATGTCACAGCCGCACCGGCATCGGCCAAGGCCACGGCACAGGCCAGCCCGATCCCCGATGAGGCGCCTGTCACGAGCGCCCGCCGTCCGTCCAGCCGGAACGAAGGTGTTTGCGGCAAGGTCATTTCGCCGTCTTCACAAGATGCGGTGCCTTGGTGCCATAAGGCACATTTACCCCACCATAGCGGCGCAGGCGGATATTGCATTGCTCGGCATGGCCGACAAAGCCTTCGATCATGCACAGCCGTGATCCGTATGCCGCGACATTCGCCGCCGCCTCATCCGTCAGGATACGCTGATAGCTGTGGGTTTTCAGAAACTTGCCAACCCACAGCCCGCCTGTATACCGCCCCGCCTTGCGCGTCGGCAGCGTGTGATTGGTGCCGATCACCTTGTCACCATTGGCCACATTGGTGCGCGGACCCAGAAACAGCGCGCCATAGCAGGTCATGTTGTCCAGATACCAATCATCGCGGTCGGTCATCACCTGCACGTGCTCGGACGCGATGTCATTTGCTACCGCCAGCATCTCGTCATGGTCTTTGCACAGAATTACCTCGCCGTGGTCGCGCCAGCTTGCCCCGGCGGTTTCCGCCGTCGGCAGGATGGTCAGTAGGCGGTCGATCTCGGCGAGGGTCGCCTCAGCCAGTTTGCGCGAGTTGGTCAGCAGCACGGCGGGGCTGTCAAAGCCATGTTCGGCCTGCCCCAAAAGATCGGTCGCGCAAAGTTCTGCATCCACTGTGTCATCGGCAATCACCATCGTTTCGGTCGGGCCTGCAAACAGGTCGATCCCGACACGACCGAACAGCTGCCGTTTGGCTTCGGCGACATAGGCGTTGCCGGGGCCGACCAGCATATGCACGGGGTCGATCGTTTCAGTGCCTAGCGCCATCGCGCCAATCGCCTGAATGCCGCCCAACACATGAATTTCATCCACGCCCGCCATATGGATCGCGGCCACGACGGCGGCATTGGGGCGGCCCTTGAATGGCGGTGTGCAGGCCACGATGCGCGGCACGCCAGCGACCTTGGCCGTCGCCACCGACATATGGGCGCTGGCGACCATCGGAAACTTGCCGCCGGGGATATAGCAGCCGACCGATTGTACCGGAATATTGCGATGGCCAAGCACCACGCCGGGCAGCGTTTCCACCTCTACATCTGTCATGCTGGCGCGCTGGATGCGGGCGAAGTTGGTGACCTGTTCCTGCGCAAAACGAATGTCGGCCAGATCATCGGCGGGGACCTCGGCAATCAGCGCCTGAATTTCTGCATCACTCAACCGGTAGGTATCACGCTCCAGCCCGTCAAAGCGCTGCGCCATTTCGAGCACCGCTTCATCGCCATCGCGCGCGATTTCTGCCAGCGCCTGTTCCACGCCGCGCCGCAATTCGGCATCAGCCGATGCGCGCTCCGCCTCGCTCTTCCCCCGCTTGAGATAGTTCATAATCGTCTGCCCGTACCATGAGTGAATACCTATGCAATATCTCAGTGGATCGAGTCGGGCAAGCCACTTTTGCATATGTATTCAAGTCGACCCGAAATGGCTCTATCCTTGCTAGCCAAAGTATCCAACTGCAAAGGATTAATCGTTGTCACTCTTCCTGAAGATCGAACTGCGCAGGTTGATGCGTCGCTGGCCGCCCATGGCGGCACCCGACGATGCCGTTATGTATTGGCGGCTCCTTACGAACCGGTAGCGTTCCGTTTGAGCTAGCGGATAGTCTGCCGGACACGTTTCAGCGCTCGAATGCATGGTCAGCGACATGCTTATGACGCGGCGGCGGCGTCTGATTGGATTGGGACCTACTCGACGGAACCGGTCACAATCTGCAACAAGAGGCCCCGGAAGCTTTTGCTGCCGCGATGTTGGCACTGATAGAAACTCCATAGAGTGAAGCGAACGTCAGTGGCCGCTTTTCCGCCGTTCGGGCGTAAACACCCTGACAAAACGTTCTGTCAGAAACGGTGGTTATCGCCTGTGACAAAAACGCGTGAGTTTTGTCCCTGACTGGCATACGCAAAGAGTTCATCGGCGACACCCATGCAGCTCGCAGCGAGGAAAATCTGTTTGCACGTGCAGGGACGTGTTCGGCCCAATGCGGCCATTGGCTTGATGGGCGAGCGCTGCGGTGCAGCTTCACGAGAACGGACATTCATCCATCGCTCAGCATTTTTCGAGCGTGAAGGCCGGCAGAGCGGGACGGAGCCGCCTTGGCTGTGGTCGTATAAATAACTACTCTCTCAGAAGGTTAATGCAACAAGCTGGGTAAGTTACGATGAAACGCAGCCTCGATTTGATCCGCGAAATTCTCCTTGTGATTGAAAGCTACGAACCAGAACGGATCAATCGGATTCAATCTATATCACCAAGGGATTTCTCTGGAACCGAACCTCAGAATTGGCACCACATTAAAATGCTGTGTGACGCTGGCCTGCTAGACGTGGCGGGCCAGCCCGACATGAAGTTGAATTATTCAATTCATGGCATGACCATGGCAGGACACGACTTCCTTGATGCGATTCGCGATGAGACTGTTTGGGACAAGACAAAACAACGCCTGGGCAACGCTGGTGGCTGGACGCTTGACCTCGTCCTAGCGGTTGCAAAGGAAGAATTGAAACGGCGGCTAGGCTTAGGTTTTCAGGAACTGTGATTTTCA
>NZ_JBKBQY010000110.1:0-10700 GCF_046292185.1 Yoonia sp. | reverse complement strand
CGCACCGCGGATCTGGAATGCCGAGACAAGGGGTTGCGGATCATCGGTCTGTCGCCCGGCACCGTCGCGACGAAGATGCAGCGCGATATCAAGGCATCCGGTGTCAGCCCGGTCAGCCAGCTGGACTGGTCAGTGCATATTCCGCCCGAATGGCCCGCCAAGGCGCTGGTCTGGATGTGCGGAGCCGAGGCGGATGCCTATCTGGGTCAGGACATCAGCCTGCGCGACGCGGACATCCGCACAAAGGTCGGCCTTGCATGATCCGGTCTGACCGGGACGGCGATTACCTGATCCTGACCATCGACCGGCCCGACAAGGCCGGTGCGCTGACACATGCGATGCTTGCCGAACTGGCCGGTCCTGCCGAGGACGCCCGCGATGCAAAGCTTCTGATCCTGACGGGGACAGGCCGCGTCTTCAGCGCCGGTGCCGATCTGGACGCCGCGCGCGCCGGTCTCGCCACCGATCCGGTCTGGGAAAGGTTGTCGGGCGCGCTTGCCGCCTGTCGTGGCATGACTATCGCCGCGCTGAACGGGACGGTGGCAGGGGGTGCCTTGGGCATGGTACTGGCTTGCGATCTGCGTATCGCCGTGGTGCAGGCCAAGATTTTCTATCCTGTCATGCGGCTTGGGTTCTTGCCGCAACCCTCCGATGTGCCGCGCATGGTCCGGTTGATCGGGCCTGCGCGCACCGGGATGATCCTGATGGCGGGGCAAAAGGTAGATGCCGAAACGGCGCTGTCCTGGGGCCTGATTGACCGGATCGTGGATGATGCTGATCTTTTGCGGACCGCGCGCGAACTGGGGCAGGATGTCTGCGCTGCCAGCGCCGCCCATGCCGCCGCGATCAAACAGATGATCACCGCAGCATGACAGATATCATCGTCATCGGCGCAGGCCCTGCCGGTCTGATGGCGGCAGAAGTTGCTGCGACCCAAGGCCTGTCCGTGATCATCGCCGATGCCATGCCCTCGGTCGGGCGCAAATTCCTGATGGCAGGAAAATCTGGGCTGAACCTGACCAAGGACGAACCGTCAGAGCCGTATCTGGCCGCCTTCGGCCCTTTGCCCGACAGCCTGCGCGCCACGCTCGCCGCCTTTGGCCCGGCGCAGGTTATGGACTGGGCCGAAACGCTGGGGCAGACATTGTTCACCGGCAGCACCGGCCGGGTGTTCCCGAAGGCAATGAAAGCATCCCCCCTACTTCGCGCTTGGCTTGCGCGGTTGAACGCCTTGGGCGTCACGCTGCATACGCGCTGGCGCTGGGCAGGATGGCAGGGCGACGCACTGCTGTTCCAGACGCCGGACGGCCCGCAGGTGATCACGGCAACGGCGGTGGTTCTGGCGCTCGGCGGGGGCAGTTGGGCGCGGCTTGGGTCGGATGGCACGTGGACGCAATACCTGCCCGAGGTCGTGACGCCGTTCGCACCGGCCAATATGGGCTTCGTCGTGGATTGGTCGGTCCATATGACTGGACACTTTGGCGCGCCGGTCAAGGCGGTGGAGCTGTCCGCGGGCAGGCTGACAACGCGGGGCGAATGTATCATATCGGCGCGCGGGATCGAAGGCGGCGGCGTCTATGCGCTGTCACGCGCCATGCGCGAGGGTGCGCCCTTGGTGATGGACCTTGCGCCGGACCGCACCCTTGCGCAGGTCAGTGCCGCATTGGCCAGACCACGCGGCAAGACCAGCCTGACAAACCATCTACGCAAGGTGTTGCGTCTGGACCCCGTCCGCCTTGCCCTGCTGGCGGAATTCGGGATGCCTTATCCCGCTGATCTGGCCCCGTTGATCAAGGCGTTGCCGATCCGGCACGCGGGCCCGCGCCCCCTGGACGAAGCGATATCGACCGCGGGGGGCGTCCGGCTGGATGCGCTGGATGATGATCTGATGTTGCATCAACGCCCCGGCGTCTTTTGCGCTGGTGAGATGCTGGATTGGGAAGCGCCGACAGGCGGTTACCTGATTTCAGCCTGTCTTGCGACGGGGCGGCGTGCCGGGTTGGCGGCAGCGGAATATGTTGCAAAACGGTGAAACACGGCATCAAAACCAGAAAAATCCTTATTGAGCGTTTGCAATGCAGCCGTGGCAAGTTAGACCTCTCGCCAAGTCAGGGACGGAGTAGCCGCATGAACAAAGCCAGTTTTGCCACCACATCGGTCATTGCGCTTATGGCGGCTGCCGCGGCCTTTGCCCAGCAAAGCGAGCTGAATTATGGTTTCAACGGGATGCCCGGCCTGATCGAAATGCCCTCGGCGCAATCCCCCGCCGAAGGAACGCTGGCCGGCAGTCTTGGCTATCAGGATGGCCATTTCCGCGCGACATTCACCTATCAGCTGACCGACCGGACGACGCTGGCCGCGCGCTATTCGCTGATCGATCTTTACGACGACCCGACCACGACGATCACCACCGGGGAGTTCGAGCGCAGCTTTGACCTGCATTACCGGCTGACCGACGAAACGGACCTGCTGCCTGCCTTTGCCATCGGCCTGCGCGATTTCATGACGCCGGGGCGGTTTGGTTCAGAATACGTCGTGGCGACCAAGACGCTGGGCGACAACCTGACCGTGACCGCCGGTCTGGGCTGGGGTGCCCTGGCGACGCGTGGCGGATTCGACAACCCGTTGTCCAGCCTTGATACAAGGCCCGTGTTCGATGAAGCCGAACCCACAGGGCAGCTGGCGTCGGATTACTGGTTTCGCGGTGATGCAGCGGCCTTTGGCGGGCTGACCTGGCAGATCAACGAAAGATGGGGCGTGGCGGCGGAGTATTCTTCTGCCGCTTATCCCGAACAGCCTTTTGCGCCTGTGATAGACAGCGACAGCCCATATAATTTCGGGCTGACCTATCGCCCGAATGACAGCGTGCAACTTGCCCTCGCGTCGCTTTATGGGCGCGATCTGGGGGTTTCCGGCACGTTCACATTGAACGCCAATAACCGCCCGGGGATGAGCGGGCGGGAAACCGCGCCCACCCCTGTCAAACTGCGCGACCCGCAAGCGGCGCAAAGCTGGAACCACGCGTCCGAAACCGGGTTGCGCGCCGCCACGGCGCAATTGTTGCAAATGGAAGGTCAGACGCTGACAGGTCTGGAACTGACCGACACGACAGCGCGGGTGCGCTATATCAACACACGTTACCGGTCGCAGGCGCAGGCGATGGGCCGCGTCGCGCGGTTGCTGACGCAGGTGATGCCGGACAGCATTGACACCTTCATTCTGGAACCCGAAACACGGGGTATCCCGCTGTCTGCGACAACACTCGCAAGGGGCGATATCGAAAGGCTGGAAAACCGCCCCGGTGCGGCGCAGGACCTGCTGGTCAACACGGGCTTTGGTGATGCCGGTCCGTCCGACACCCTGGCCGATACACGGCCAGAGGCGGATGCCTTCAGCTGGGGCTTTGGCCCTTATCTGGCGATCAATCCATTCGGGGGCGACGGCTCTGTCGCTGTCTCCGCAGGGCTGAGCCTGCGGGCCACATATCAGATCAGCCCGCAACTGGTGGCATCCGGCACAATCGCGCAAAGCGTGTTGAAAGCCGATGGGCGCGATCCCGGAACTGACAACACCCCCGATATCCAGAACGTGCGCACCGATGGCCGGTTCTACGGCAATGACGGTGTGCCTGTGCTGCAAGACCTGACGTTGGCCCATTACGCCAGACCGGGGACAGATTTGTACAGCCGTGTCAGCATCGGCTATCTGGAAAGCATGTTCGGCGGTCTGTCGACCGAATTGCTGTGGAAACCTGTGGACAGCCGGCTGGGCCTTGGGGTCGAACTGAATTACGTCGCGCAGCGCGATACCGACATGCGGCTTGGCTTTGGCGAATATGATTACGACGTGCTGACCGGGCATCTGTCGGCCTATTACGATCTGGGCAATGGCTATCACAGCCAGCTGGATCTGGGGCGCTATCTGGCGGGTGACTGGGGGGCGACCCTGTCGATTGACCGCGAATATGAAAACGGAATCCGGGTTGGCGCCTATGTGACGCAGACCGATATCACCTATGCCGATTTCGGCGATGGGTCCTATAACAAGGGCGTGCGCGTCTCGATCCCGCAGGATTTCCTGACCGGCGACACGACGCGCGGCAGCTATGGCACGGAAATCCGGACGCGCGCAGGCGATGGTGGCGCGCGGCTGAACGTGGGCGGGCGGCTATATGGGCAGGTGCGCGATGCCCATGCCGCAGATCTGATGGATACTTGGGGGCGGTTCTGGCGATGACAATGATCAGGCAAACGGCATTCGCCGCAGGTTTTCTGGCGCTCGCGGCCTGTGGACCCATGTCGCAGGACGGGCTTGCCACGCAGCTGGTCGGCGCGGTGCAACAGACAGTCGGCGGGGCAGAGGCCGTGCCGCCGCCGCCGCAACTGGCGACGGATGAGGATATCGACAACAATCCCGGCCAGTTCATCCGCGTGAACTTTCGCGATCTGGGGACATGGGACACGATGGTCGCCGCAGCCAGCAATGCGGGGCGCGACACATGGATCGGCGCGGCAAACCTCAGCGTCACATTCGAGGAAGGGATCGTCGTCGCCACACGCGGGATGCCGCGCGATCTGATGGGCGCGGATACGGGGCAGGTGCGTGCCGCGATCAATGCCGGTGGCGGGACCGCGCAACGGACCCATGACTTCCTCGATAATCTCGATCAGATTTCGACAAGAGTGTTGCAATGCGGCATCTCTTCACAGGGCACAGACAGCTTTGTGCGGCGCGAACAAACCCATGATACCACCCGTTTTGAAGAGAAATGTGCCAGCGAACAGTTGCAGTTTACCAATGTTTATTGGGTAAACGCGGAAGGGCAGATTGTGCGCAGCTTGCAGGCCGTGTCACCTGATGCCGGATACCTGCAGATCGACGTGTTCTGATCGTGCTCTAAACCCTTGGTTTTTAGACAAGGTGCTGCTTTAACCGGATCATGTGGATAGTCACGCCGTGACACACCACCCGTGCATTATTTGGAGTACCGACATGCGCCTTACAACCACACTTGCTGCGTCCGCAGTTATCGCTGTTTCCGCTGTTGCTGCTAACGCAGGCAGCCTGGCCCCAACCACCATGGAACCCCCCGTTGTGGTCGCACAAGAGCCCGCACCTGCTGGTTCGTCCATCAACCCGGCTTTCATCGTTGTTGGCGTTCTCGCCGCTCTGCTGATCGCAGCTGCTGCTGACTGATATCTGATCCTGGCCGCAAGGTCGCGACCAGTGAAAGGCAGGCCCTCGGGTCTGCCTTTTTGCGTCAGCGCCGTGCCATCATCGCAAGCCGGATCAGCGTGCGTTCCATCAGGGCGGCCTGTGGCGCGGTGCTGGCGGAGCGCAGTTGTAGATCGGTGTCCGTCAGCGCGGTCAGCGCCCTTTCCAGCCGGTCGCGGCCCCACTGGCTGACCTGCCGTGCGATTTTATCCCGGCGCGGGCCAAAGACGGGCGGGCGCAACCGCCCCACCCCGGACCCCGGCCCCCCCGGATCAGAGGCCACGACATGCAGCCGCCGGAAATGCCGCATTGCCCCGATGCACAAAGTCACCGGCGTCACCCCCTGCGCATATAGCCCGCGCAGCACCGGCCCCAGCTGATCCACCTGCCCGGACGTGACGACATCGAGGACATCATCCACATCGACCTCGGCTGATTGCGGGGCGTTGGCGGTGATATCGGCGATGGTCAACGGAGTGTCGTCACCTTGTTTATAAAGCCCCACCTTTTCGACCGTCTGCCGGAAATCGCCCGGTTCCAGCGTATTGGCCAAGGCAAACAGCGCATCCATCACATCGCGGCCCGGCTGCGGCAAGCCAGCCTCGGTCACGGCGCGGGCGATATCGGACATATTCGGCGGGTCATCATAGATGCCGATGGCCATGGCGTTGCGATGGCCCTCGAACACTTTGCGGAGCGGCGATTTGGCGGTCAGCGAACCGGCAGTCACAACAAGCTGCGCGTCACCCGCACGCCAATCGGCCAGAACGGTATCGACCAGTTTGGACAGACCGTCGGTGGCATCTTCGACAAATGCGACGCGGTGACCCGGAAAGAACCCCTGCGCCTTGATCGCATCATCCAGCAGCGCCGGGTCCTTGCGCAGATCACCGGCATTGATCCGGGTCAGACGCATTTCCTCTTCACCCTGCGGGCCGACAAGGGCGGCGATCGCCTCTTGCCGTTTCGTGGCCACGCGCATGGGGTCTGCGCCAAAGATCAGCAACCCGGCATGGCTGGGGTCGGGTTTGCGCAGATAGCCCGCGGCGGCATCGCCTGACAGCTTCATTCCGACAGCTCCGGTGCCAGCAACAACAACCGGCTGACGATCATATCGGCAAGCGCGACGGACAGGCGGGCGGTGGCATCGGTTTCCGCTGCCTGTGTGGCGGTCGTAGACCCGGTCGCGGAATAGCTGGTGAACGTCTCATGACTGCCCTCAGCCACGACAGCGCCGGTCGCGGCATGGGTCAGCACCCATGCGACATTGCCCACCACATTGAACCGCGTGTTGTCGCCCGAGGTGGTGATCGCCAGACTGCGCCGCCTGTCGGTGATTTCAGCGCGCAACGTGTATTGCGCCACCTCTGTCGCGCCCAGCCGTTGTTCCAGCCTTTCGCGCAAACGGAACCCCGCGACACTGTCGCTCGTCTCAAAGGCGATCCTGCCGCGCAGCGCGTTACTTTCGCCATAGACCGGGGCAAAGCCGCAGCCCCCCAGCGCCAAGAGGCCCAGCAGAAACAGTCGCCGTGTGTTTGTGTCAGATGACAATGTTCACAATCCGTCCGGGCACCACGATCAGTTTCTTGACACTAGCGCCGTCCAGCGCCTTTTGCACGACATCCAGCGCCAGAACGGCGGTTTCCACCGCTTCCTTGCTGGCGTCGGCGGCCACCACAATCTTGGTCCGGCGTTTGCCGTTGATCTGCACCGGCAGGGTGACGTGATCATCGACCAGCATATCGGGGTCCGCGACGGGCCAGGGGGCAGTGGCGATCAGGCCATCACCGCCGAGACGGGCCCAGATATCCTCGGCCAGATGCGGTGTCATCGGTGACATCAGCTGCGCCAGCGCCAGGGCCGCCTGCCGTTTGGTCGCGGCAGAGGCGTTGGATTTCGCCAGCGTGTTGGTGAACGCATAGAGTTTCGCAATCGCCGCGTTGAAGCCGAAGGTTTCCAGCCCCATCGTCACATCATGGATGCAGCGATGCATCGCGCGCAGCAGATCGTCGTCGCCGGTGCCGGACGCATCATCGGCAGCGGCGATCTCGGTGGCAATGCGGTACACGCGGGCGAGATGTTTGTAGGTCGCGTCCGCGCCTGACGCCGTCCATTCCACGTCGCGTTCGGGCGGGCTGTCGGACAGCACGAACCAGCGCGCGGTATCGGCACCATACTGCGCAAGGATGTCGTCGGGATCGACGACGTTCTTCTTGGATTTCGACATCTTGGCAGACGGGATCACCTCGACCGGCTGTAGGTGTTCAAATACACCTACGGCGACTTCGTGTCTCTCCAGATAGTTTGCTTCTGCGAAAAGCGACAAGTCTCCCTGCTTGAGCCTTACGAACGGTTGACCATCCTTCCAAATCACATCTTTCGGTAAATGGTAGACTGGGCGATCACCAACACCGCGGGTCATGTAAATCTCATGCGTCACCATCCCTTGCGTGAACAACGCATTGAATGGCTCGATCGCACTTTCCGGCAGATGCCCGGTGATCTGCATCGCGCGGGCAAAGAACCGGCTGTAAAGCAGGTGCAAAATCGCATGCTCGATCCCGCCGATATACTGATCGACGTTCATCCAATAGGCCGCGTCCTCCATATTGGTCGGCGTCGGCGCGTGGGGTGCGGTGAAGCGGGCGAAATACCAGGATGAATCGACAAAGGTATCCATCGTGTCGGTTTCGCGCAAAGCGGGCTTGCCACAGGCGGGGCAGGCGCAGTTGCGCCATGTCGGGTGGCGGTCCAGCGGGTTGCCGGGGACATCGAAACTGACGTCATAGGGCAATTCGATGGGCAGGTTTTCTTTCTTTTCCGGCACCGCGCCGCAATCTTCGCAATGCACAATCGGGATCGGGCAACCCCAATAGCGTTGCCGCGACAGGCCCCAGTCGCGCAGGCGGAACTTGGTGACGCCTGCGCCGATGCCGTTGCCCTCGCAATGGGCGATTGCGGCATCGACGGCCTGTTCGCCGGTCTGCCATTGGTCGCCTGCGAAGCCTTTGACGTAGAACACTTTTTCCGTCTTCGCCGGAACATAGGCCGCGGTCAGATCGGGCGAGGCATCTTCATCCGGCAAAAACGTTGCGATGATCGGCAGGCCGTATTTGGTCGCGAAATCGAAATCGCGCTGGTCATGCGCGGGGCAGCCGAAAATCGCGCCGGTGCCGTAATCCATCAGGATGAAATTCGCGATATAAACGGGCAGGTCGGGCTGGCCCGCCATCGGGTGTTTCACCGTCAATCCGGTATCCAGCCCCAGCTTTTCGGCCTTTTCAATCGCCTCCGCGGTCGTGCCACCCTTGCGGCATTCGGCGCAGAAGGCGGCGACCTTTGCATCCTTGGCTTCCAGTTCTTTCGCCAGCGGGTGATCGGGCGAGATGCCGACAAAGGACGCGCCCAGCAATGTGTCGGGGCGGGTCGTGTAAACCTCGATCTGGCCGCCGTCGGTGCGGTCGAACGCGAATTGCAGGCCGCGCGATTTGCCGATCCAGTTGGCCTGCATCAGTTTGACCTTGGCGGGCCAGTTGTCCAACCCGTCAATCGCGCTCAGCAATTCCTCGGAATAATCGCTGATCTTGAAGAACCATTGCACCAGTTCGCGGCGTTCCACCTCGGCCCCGGATCGCCAGCCCTTGCCGTCGATGACCTGTTCATTGGCCAGCACGGTCATATCGACCGGGTCCCAGTTCACCACGGCTTTCTTGCGGTAAATCAGGCCCTTGGACAGGAAATCAATGAACAGGGCCTGTTGCTGGCCGTAATATTCCGGGTCGCAGGTGGCGAATTCGCGGGTCCAGTCAATGCTTAACCCCAGCGGTTTCATCTGCGCGCGCATGTCGGCGATGTTCTGATAGGTCCAGTCCTTGGGGTGCCCACCGGACGCCATCGCGGCGTTTTCCGCAGGCATCCCGAACGCGTCCCAGCCCATCGGGTGCAGCACGTTATGGCCGGTCGCCAGTTTGTAGCGCGCGATCACGTCGCCCATCGTGTAATTGCGCACATGGCCGATGTGGATGCGCCCGGACGGATAGGGGAACATTTCCAGCACGTAATATTTCGGCTTATCCGCGCTGCGTTCGGCTTTGAAAATCTGGCCGTCGGACCAGATGTCCTGCCATTTGGGTTCGATCGCAGCGGGGGAATAGGTGGTCATCAACTTCGACTTTCTGAATGGCAAACGCCGGGCAGGGGGCCCGGCGACAGTCATAATCCGGCAGCGCGCCAATGGCTATAGCCCGATACGCAAAGCCTGCCCCAAACGCAAAGAGCGGCCCCAAAGGGCCGCTCTCTTAGGAATGTTCCGAGGGTTCTGAATTAGAACTGGAAGGAAACTTCAACAGTTGTACCGATTTGGTACTCACGTGCGCCAACTTCGTCGTCATTCAGGAAGCCCTGTGGCAGGCCGTCTGCATCAGCATAGGAGACCAGCAGTTTTGCGCCGGAGCCGAGGTCGTATTCGCCAGCAACGTAGAACGCTTCGCCGTCTGTCCATGCTTCGCGGTCGAGATAGCCAGCAAACACTGAAAGGCCGTTGCCAAGGTCATAGCCGCCTTCGATGTTGTAACGGTAGGAACCAACACGCTCTTCGTAGTTGGCTGTCAGAGTGATTGGGCCATCGGAGTAAACGGCACGTACACGCCAGCTGTTATCATCGCCATCTTCCAGAACGTAAGCACCGGACAGGGTCACTGGGCCAACTGGGTAGGAAGCCGAGATACCGAGCGAATCTGTCTCGCTGTCGTCGGCGTAGGCCAGACGCACGGTTGCGCCAGCAAAGGTCGTCCCAACAGAGACACCAAAGACTTCGTTCTGGTTAAAGTCACCGTTATCCGAGCCGAGAAGTGGATCGTTGTAGAAATCCTCAGCTTCGTCCGATGCAGCCTGATAAGCAGCAGAGACGTTGAAATTGCCGAAGTCACCGCGCATACCAAGTGACAACTGGTCAACATCGTTGGCAACAGTGGGATCACCGTCGTTGTTGGTGATGACATAGGAAACCGATGCGTCGAAGCCGCCGAAAGACACGTCGCCACGCAGGGCTGTTTCGCCGTCAGCTTCGGAGAAGTTGTCGGACTGCATCCAACCTGTGCCGACCCAATGTGTTTCAGCAGCGAAAGCAACATCACCGAAGAACAGGCCAGCATTTTCGCTGGTCAACGACAGGACATAACCGCCGGAAGCCAGATCTTCACCCAGCGAAGTGTCGGAGAAATCGATGTCAAACTCAACGCCAGCGGTCACGCCGTTGTCCAGTTCCTGTGTCAGGTTAACGACAAGGTTGCCGTCCCAATAGAAACCGTCGTTGCCTTGTGCGCCGTCATCGTTGTAACCCAGCGCAGCTTCGCCGGAGAAAGATACTTCAGCAACTGCGGCGCCAGCAAAGGCAACCAGAGCAGTTGTTGTAAGAAGGATGCTTTTCATTGGATAATTCCCTCGTGTTTTTTGCATTCCCAAGAATGCCAGATGTTCTAGCATTG
>NZ_JBKBQY010000109.1:0-10748 GCF_046292185.1 Yoonia sp. | reverse complement strand
GGATGGCACCTGCCTTTTGTATATCGACCGCCATCTGGTGCATGAAGTCACCAGCCCGCAAGCCTTTGAAGGGTTGCGGATGGCGGGTCGTGGCGTACATGCGCCCGACAAGACCATCGCCGTGCCGGACCACAACGTTCCCACGACGGCAGGCCGCAACGACCCTAAGAACATGACCGAGGATAGCGCCATTCAGGTCGCCGCCCTTGATACCAATGCCAAGGAATTCGGCATTCATTACTATCCGGTGGCCGATGTCCGTCAGGGAATCGTGCATATCGTCGGCCCTGAACAGGGCTGGACGCTGCCTGGCATGACCGTGGTCTGCGGCGACAGCCATACCGCCACGCATGGCGCCTTCGGCGCGCTGGCCCATGGCATCGGCACGTCCGAGGTGGAACATGTGCTGGCCACCCAGACGCTGATCCAGAAGAAATCCAAGAACATGAAGGTCGAGATCACCGGCAAACTGCGCCCCGGTGTCACGGCCAAGGACATCACCCTGTCCGTCATCGGGGCGACCGGCACCGCAGGCGGCAATGGTCATGTGATTGAGTATTGCGGCGAAGCGATCCGCGAATTGTCGATGGAAGGGCGGATGACCGTCTGCAACATGGCCATCGAAGGTGGCGCGCGGGCCGGGATCATCGCGCCGGATGAAAAGACCTTTGAATATTGCAAGGGCCGCCCGCATGCGCCCAAAGGTGCACAATGGGAAGCAGCCGTCGCCTGGTGGAAAACCCTGTTCACCGATGAAGGCGCGCATTTCGACAAGGTCGTGACCTTGAAAGGCGAAGATATCGCGCCCGTCGTCACATGGGGCACATCGCCCGAAGACGTGCTGCCGATCACCGCATCGGTGCCATCCGCCGACAGTTTCACCGGCGGCAAGGTGGGTGCGGCGCAGCGTTCGCTGGATTACATGGCGCTGACACCGGGCACGCCCTTGACCGATATCAGTATCGACACCGTATTCATCGGGTCCTGCACCAATGGGCGGATCGAGGATCTGCGCGCCGCCGCCGCGATCCTGAAAGGCAAGAAGAAAAAGGACGGGCTGCGCGCGATGGTCGTGCCGGGGTCCGGTCTTGTGCGCGCACAGGCGGAAGAGGAAGGGCTGGCGCAGATTTTCATCGATGCCGGATTTGAATGGCGGCTTGCGGGCTGTTCCATGTGCCTTGCCATGAACCCTGACCAACTGGCACCGGGCGAACGCTGTGCGGCGACATCGAACCGTAACTTTGAAGGCCGGCAAGGGCGCGGCGGGCGCACCCACCTGATGTCGCCCGCCATGGCGGCGGCCGCGGCGATCACCGGCAAACTGACCGATGTGCGGGAGATGATGTAATGCAGAAGTTCACCAAACTCAGCGGCATCGCCGCACCGATGCCCCTGGTCAATATCGACACCGATATGATCATCCCCAAGCAATTCCTGAAAACCATCAAACGGTCGGGCCTTGGCGTGAACCTGTTTGACGAGATGCGCTATGACGATGACCGCAATGAAATCCCCGATTTCGTGCTGAACAAGCCGCAATACCGCGACGCGCAAATTCTGGTCGCGGGTGAAAATTTCGGATGCGGGTCCAGCCGCGAACATGCGCCTTGGGCGATTGCCGATTTCGGCATCACCTGCGTGATCGCGCCCAGCTATGCGGATATTTTCTATAGCAATTGCTTCAAAAACGGTATCCTGCCAATCGTCTTGCCGCAGGAACAGGTCGATATCCTGATGAAAGACGCTGAAAAAGGGTCCAACGCGCGGATTGAGGTAGACCTTGAGGCGCAGACCATCACGTCATCGGATGGTGAGGTGTTTACCTTCGAGGTGGACAGTTTCAAGAAACATTGCCTGATGAACGGCTTGGATGACATCGGCCTGACGATGGAAAAATCCGACGCCATCGCCGGGTTCGAGGCCAAAGCAGGCGCCGAACGCCCCTGGGTCTGACCGATTGACAGGACAAAAGGCCGCAGTCTGACTGCGGCCTTTTTGCGACTTCAGTCACGGCAGCCCACCGATGGTTGCATTGTTGCATCAATGGGCTGCTATAGCGTGTCACCCCATGACGATCCGCTGACAAAGCGTTGCAGCCTTGGCGTAAGTCGGGCCAGTATCTTGCCACGGTTGGGCTGAAAATTCTCTTCAGCCTAACGTGAAACCCTGTGGCGCAGTACTGCGCCATGGTATCTGGGGGGCGGTTTTCGGTGCTATCAAGACTACCAGCGGCAATCGTGCGGGCGTTTCTGGTCATTCTGCTTGTCGGGTTACCATCGGCCCTGCTGGGCAGCGGCACGTTTGACAGCACGCTGATCATCGCCCTGGCGGCGATCTTTGCCGCCTTGTTCACATTTATCGAATACAGCGCGATCAGCCCCAGCATGGTTGAATTCCGCGATGCACCGCCGTTCAACCGCGCCAGATTCGCGGGCCTGTTCGCGATTGTTTTCTGTCTGGTAATGATCTTTCAGGACGCCGCCAGCCCATCGCGGATAACGGTGATTTTCCAGATGACGGGTGCCGCCGTGGGCGAAGTGATTGACCTGCCTTATTCCCCGGTGCGGCTGATGGTGCTGATGATGCCAGAGGATACCGACCCCGCGCTGCTGGCCCAGCTGCGCAGCGCGGCCGGATTAAGCTATCTGATCGCGCTGTTGTCGGTGATCGGGTTTATCATCCTGCTGCGCCTGCAGCGCTGGCCACGCCGCGATGATGTGTTCAATGTCTGGGTCAATCTGCCGACCTTTGACCCGACCGCTGGCGGCGATGTCGTCAAAAGGCTGCAAAGGGATGGACGTTTTAACATCATCTTAGGAATTTTGCTGCCATTCTTGGTGCCAGTGGCTTTGACACTGTTGCTGTCGCTTGGTGCGCCCATCAGTTTGCAAAGCGCGCATACCTTGATCTGGACGGTGGCGACATGGGCGTTTCTCCCCGCAAGTATCCTGATGCGCGGTGTCGCGCTGACCCGTGTCGCCGATATGATCGCGATGCAGCGCATGAAAGCGCGCGACCGCGTCGGGGCAGGGCCTTTGGCTGGGGCCTGATCGCGTGCCTGTGGCCCTTGCTGGCCAGCGCCGACAGCCTGCGCATCGCGACCTATGCCGCCCCGCTGGGCCGTGACGGGCCGGGGCTGCTGCTGCGTGACCTGACCAAAGGCGATGATCCCCAGATCGCCGCGGTGCTGGCGGTGATCGCGCGGGTCAACGCGGATGTGCTGGTGCTGACCGATTTCGATTATGATCTGGACGGTCTGGCGCTGGCGGCTTTTGCCGCAATGGTTGATCCGCCTTATCGGTATCAATTCGCCCTGCGCCCGAATACCGGGATGCCGACGGGGCTGGATATGGATCAGAACGGTTATCTGGGCGAGGCGCGCGATGCGCAGGGCTATGGCCGGTTCAACGGCAGTGGCGGCATGGCGATCCTGTCGCGGCTTGCCGTGGATGCGGACGGGGTGACTGACCTGTCCGCGCTGCTGTGGCGCGATCTGCCGGGGGCGGTGTTGCCTGTGCTGGCTGGTCAGCCGTTTTTGCCGGATGCCGTGCGCGATGTGCAGCGCCTGTCCACGACCGGGCATTGGATCGTGCCGGTCAAGATGGCGGATGCGCCGCCCTTTGCGATCATGGTGTTTTCGGCGTCCCCGCCTGCCTTTGACGGGCCGGAGCGGCGCAATGTCTTGCGCAACCGCGACGAATTGCGGCTGTGGGAACAGGTGCTGGACGGCGGGTTCGGGCCGGTGCCGCAGGATTTCGTGATCGCGGGCAACGCCAATCTTGACCCTGATGCGGGTGACGGCGACAGGGCGGCGATGGCGGCGTTTCTGGCGCATCCTTTGTTGCAGGACCCGGTGCCGGGCCAGCCGACAGCGGATTGGACCGATCTGGGAATCGGACGATTGCGCGTAAGCTATGTGTTGCCGTCGCAAGACTGGCAGGTTGTCGATGCCGGGGTGCATTGGCCGGGGTCAGAGGACAGCGGCGGTGTGTCCGCCGGTGTCCATCACCTTGTCTGGGTGGATATCCGGCGCGATGCCCGCCTGCATGACGGTGGTCAGGTCGCTGGCGCGGAAATCGGGCAGGATCCGTGCCAGTTTCGCCCCGCCGATCCGGTGCGGCATGGCGAAAAGATAGCGCATCTCATGCAATTCCCGTGCGAGCGGCCAGAACGGCGACAAAAGCGCCATCAGCCGCCAGGGAAAGGCGGTCAGCCTGACGGGTTTGCCCAGCCGCGCCGCGACCTGCGTAGCAAGATCACGATAGGTAAAGGCGTGGCCGGGAAAGGGGATATCCTCGAACGGGTCCAGCACATCGCGTTTTTCGGCCAACATGACGGCGGCGCGCGCCCAGTCGGGGACGTAGCAATAGGTTTGCAGCGTGTCGGGGTCGCCGCCGTGGGTGACTCTGCCTTTGGAGATTTCGCGCAGCAGCAACATCTGCATGATATCGCCATTGCCTTGCGGGTCGATGAAATTGCCCGCGCGCAGAATGATGGTCTGCACACCGGCAGCGCGGTAGGATTGTTCCATCGCGATGCGTACGCGACCTTTGCGGGTGGTCGCCAGATGCGGCGTATTCTCATCCAGCACGCCGGGCTGATTGCCGTAATTATAGATATTGCCGGGCAGGATCACGGTCGCATTGCTGGCGCGGGCGGCGGCGATGACCTGTGCGGTGATCGCGGGGATCGTGACCTCCCATTTGTAGTAGGCGGGCGGGTTCAGCCCGTTGACGATGACGTCGCAGCCCATGGCGGCCTGCGTCATGTCATCGGTTTTGCGGTTGAACTGGCGCACGGTCCAACCGGCGTTCCAGAATGCCTCTGCTGCGTGGCGGCCGATCTTGCCAGAGCCGCCGAGGATCAGAGCTGTTTGGGTCATTGTGATCTCCTGCATGTTGAAATCAGGAGTTTCGTATATTCATATGCATTCGTATATTGTCAGAAAGCGGATATCATGTATTCATAATTGAATGAACAAATTGCCATCTCTCGACTGGTCGCTGGTGCAGGCCTTTCTGGCGGTCGCCGAAACCGGCAGTCTGTCGGGGGCGGCGCGGGTTCTGGGGGCCAGTCAGCCGACGCTGGGCCGCCAGATCAAACAGATCGAGGCGCAATTGGGCGCGGAATTGTTTCACCGCCAGCCGCGCGGTTTCGCGCTGACCGATATCGGCGCGGCACTGGTCCAGCCTGCGACGGCGATGCGCGATGCGGTGCAGCGGATCGCACTGACGGCGGCGGGGCGGCAGGCCAGCCTTGCCGGGACAGTGCGGATCACGGCGAGCGTGTCGACATCCGCGCTGCATCTGCCGCCGATCATCGCGCAGATCCGCAGACTGGAACCCCAGATCGCGATTGAACTGGTGCCCAGCGACGACAGCCGCAACCTTTTGTATCGCGAGGCGGATATCGCGGTGCGGATGTACCGCCCGACGCAGCTGGACCTGGTGACGCAGCATATCGGGGATATCCCGCTCGCGGTTTTTGCGGCGAAAACCTATCTGGCAGAATGTGCTGCGCCGCGAAACACCACTGATCTGATGCAGCATGATTTTGTGGGGTTTGATGCCAGCCCGGATATTATCGACGGGTTTCGTGCTGCGGGCATCACAGTGGACAGGGAATTCTTCAAGACCCGCTGCGACGACAATATCGCCTATTGGGAATTGGTGCGCGCGGGCTGCGGGATCGGCTTTGCGCAGGCGGGCGTCGGGCGGGATGATCCACTGGTGGAGGAAATTGACATTGGCTTTCCGCTGCCGGTGCTGCCTGTCTGGCTGACCGCGCATGCGGCGATGCGCCAGACACCGCGGATCAGGCGGGTGTGGGATCTGCTGGCGGCGGGGTTGCGTCCGCTGGTGTCTTGAACCTTGACGCTGGGCGCGCTACGCCAATGCGAACAATTTTGACAAGGAAAAATCCATGGCCAACCCATCCCTTCTGATCCTCGCCGGTGACGGCATCGGCCCCGAGGTCATGAACGAGGTCAAGCGCATCATCGACTGGTTCGGTGCCAAGCGCGATCTGGCCTTTGACGTATCAGAGGATCTGGTGGGCGGTGCCGCCTATGACAAACATGGCGTGCCGCTGCATGACGACACGATGGCACGCGCGCAGGAAGTCGATGCCGTGCTGCTGGGGGCTGTCGGTGGGCCGAAATACGATGATCTGGATTTCAGCGTGAAACCGGAACGCGGGCTGCTGCGCCTGCGCAAGGAAATGGACCTGTTCGCCAACCTGCGCCCGGCGCAATGTTTTGACGCGCTGGCGGATTTTTCATCATTGAAAAAGGACATTGTTGCCGGTCTGGACATCATGATCGTGCGCGAACTGACCTCGGGCGTGTATTTCGGGGAACCGCGCGGCATCCATATGGAAGACAATCTGCGCGTGGGCATCAACACCCAACGCTATACCGAAGCAGAGATCGAACGCGGCGCGCGCGCGGCGTTTGAACTGGCGATGAAGCGCGGCAAAAAGCTGTGTTCGATGGAAAAGGCCAATGTGATGGAAAGCGGCATCCTGTGGCGCGATGTCGTGACCGAGGTCCATCAGGATTATCCGGAGGTTGAGCTGTCGCATATGTATGCCGACAATGGCGCGATGCAGCTTGTCCGCGCGCCCAAGCAGTTTGACGTGATTTATACCGACAACCTGTTCGGCGATATTCTTTCGGATTGTGCGGCGATGCTGACCGGGTCACTGGGGATGTTGCCATCCGCGTCGCTTGGCCTGCCGATGGCGAACGGGCGGCCCAAGGCGATGTATGAACCGGTGCATGGCTCTGCCCCCGATATTACCGGCCAAGGCAAGGCGAACCCGATTGCCTGTATCCTGTCGTTCGCGATGGCGCTGCGGTATTCCTTTGACCAGGGGGCCGAGGCCGACAGGCTGGAAGCCGCGATTGAAAAGGTGCTGGCCGATGGCGCGCGTACTGCGGATCTGATGGGGCCGGAAGGTGGCACACCGCTGTCGACCACCCAGATGGGTGACGTGATCCTGCAAGCCCTCGACGCGAGCCTGTGATATGACCCCGAACGCCAAAGGTGCCCTGATCGCGTTGGCCGCCTTTGGCGTTTTTGCCACGCATGACGTGGTGGTAAAGGTGCTGGGCGGGATCTATTCGCCGGTGCAGATCGTGTTCTTTTCGGTGCTGCTCAGCTTTCCTTTGGCGACATTGACGTTGATGCGCGACAACAAGCCCAGCACGCTGGTGCCGATCCATCCCTGGTGGATGCTGACGCGGGCGGTGGCGACGGTGATGACCGGGTTTACCGCGTTTTATGCGTTTTCGGTGCTGCCTTTGGCGCAGGTCTATACGATCCTGTTCGCCTCGCCCTTGTTGATCACGGTGCTGGCGATCCCGGTTCTGGGCGAAAAGGTCCGCATCCGGCGCTGGGCGGCGGTGATCGTGGGGCTGATCGGCGTGCTGGTGGTGCTGCGGCCGGGATCGGCGGAATTGTCCATCGGGCATCTGGCGGCGCTGCTGGCGGCGGTCGGCGGATCGGTTGCGTCGATCATCGTGCGCAAGATCGGGTCAGAGGAACGGCCCGTGGTCATGATGCTCTATCCCATGACGCTGAACTTTGTGGTGATGGCCGTGGCGCTGCCCTTTGTTTACGAGCCGATGCCGATCGAGCATCTGGGGATGATGGGGTTCATTGCGGTTTTTGCCTGGATCGCCAGCCGGATGATCATTGCCGCCTATCAGGCGGGCGAGGCTGCGATCATCGCGCCGATGCAATACAGCCAGATCATCTGGGCCACGATTTTCGGCTATTTGTTCTTTGACGAATTGATCGAGATGAACACCGCTTTCGGTGCCGGTATCATCATCGCGAGCGGTCTGTATATCGTCCTGCGCGAAAGCCGCAGTGGGGCGTCGGAAAACACGCCGGTGTTGCGCACGCGGTCACGGTCCGAAACCGGGATCATCCCGCGCATCAGCATGCTGGTCCGGATCACCGGCAAGACATTGCCGGGGCAGAAGAAGGGCCGCGGTTAACGCCCTTCGGGCGGGACAAAGCTGTGGGCATTGGCCCGCGCCCAGCGTTCGCGATAGATCGGGTTGTCGTCGCCGTCGTCCAACAGGAAACCGGGGCGCAGATAGGTATAGACGTCATTGGCTTCGGTCATCTGCCCGTCGCCGCGCCGCGTCATGAAATGATAGGGTTCGAAATTCGTGGGGTCGGTCAGGCCGGCAGCGCCCGCCATTTCGCCCAAGGCTTTCAATGTGTTGGCGTGGAATCGCGCGACGCGGTGGGATTTGTCGCCGACATCCAGCGCGCGTTGGCGCAAAGGGTCTTGCGTCGCCACACCCACGGGGCATTTGTTGGTGTGGCAGGCCTGTGCCTGAATGCAGCCTACGGCGAACATATAGCCGCGCGCGGAATTGCACCAATCAGCGCCAATCGCCAGGGCGCGGGCGATGTCAAAGGCGCTGACGACCTTGCCTGCGGCCCCGATCTTGACCTGATCGCGCAGGCCCGCGCCGCGCAGGGTGTTATGGACAAAGGTCAGCCCTTCGACCAGGGGCATGCCAACATGGTTGGCAAATTCCAGCGGTGCGGCACCGGTGCCACCCTCGCTGCCGTCCACGACGATGAAATCGGGCACGATGCCGGTTTCCAGCATCGCCTTGACGATACACATGAATTCGCGCCGGTGCCCGATGCATAATTTGAAGCCGACAGGTTTGCCGCCTGACAGATCGCGCAAAAGGCCGATGAAGCGCATCATCCCGACCGGGTCGGAAAATTCGGGGTGCGCGGCGGGTGACACGCAATCGAACCCCATCGGGATGCCGCGCGCCTCTGCGATTTCTGGCGTGATCTTGGCGGCGGGCAGCATGCCGCCGTGGCCGGGTTTGGCCCCCTGGCTGAGTTTCAGTTCTATCATCTTGACCTGCGGGTCAGCGGCGGTTGCGGCGAATTTTTCCGGGTTGAAACGCCCGTCATCATTGCGGCAACCGAAATAGCCTGACCCGACCTCATAGATCAGATCGCCACCTGCCTGCCGGTGATAGCGGCTGATTCCGCCTTCGCCGGTGTCATGGGCGAAACCGCCCATCTTTGCCCCGGTGTTCAGGGCAAGGATGGCGTTCGCGGACAAGGCCCCAAAGCTCATCGCGGAGATATTGTAGAGCGAGGCGTCATAGGGTTGTTTGCACGCGGGATTGCCGATGCGCACGCGAAAATCAGTATTGTTGAAGTGCACTGGCTGCACCGAATGGGTCAGCCAGGAATAGCCCGCCTCGTACACCTTTTCCTGCGTGCCGAAGGGGCGTTTATCTTCGGCCCCCTTGGCACGTTGATAGACGAGCGAGCGCTGTTCGCGGCTGAACGGCTGTTCGTCCTGATCGTTTTCAATCAGATATTGCCGGATTTCGGGTCTGATCCCTTCCAGCAGGAAACGGATGTGCCCCATGATCGGGTAATTGCGCAGAATGGAATGATTGTGCTGGCGCAGGTCGCGCATCCCCAGCAGGGTCAGCGCGACAAAGACGGCGGCGACGATCCAGAATGCCGGATACCAGAATGCAGTGACGGCGCTGAATATGGCCAGAAGGGCGGCAATGATCAAAGGGGTGTAACGGTTGGGGACTGACAAGCGTGGCACAAGGAATCCTGCGTTTGGGTGTGTTGCCCCGCACCTATACCGGATGGGCGCGGATGTCAGAAATTTAACTTTACCCCCGGCAGGTCCAGCGATTTGATCAGGTCGCGCAATTCCTGCCGCGCGGCAATGTTGGAAATGTTCAACCCCTTGACCCCGGTGTCGCGCAGATCAAGCAAGGTTAGCCCGCGGGGAAACAATTCGCGAAAGATCACTCTTTCGTTGAAACCCGATGCGGTGCGGAACCCGATCCGGCGCGCGAGTTTTTCGATCACACGTTGCATCTTTTCCTTGTTGACCATGGCCTGCGCGCCCATTCGGTTGCGCACCACGACCCAGTCGATGGGTTTCAGCCCGGCCTGCGCGCGCAATTGCCGCGCGTTCCAGACCATTTCGGAATAGACCGAAGGGCTGGTGATCTGCTCACCCTCAGCGTCGACATGGGCGAGCAGGTCAAAATCGACGAAACTGTCATTCAGCGGCGTGATCAGCGTGTCAGCCAGCGAATGGGCAACCTGGCTGAGCCTTGTGTGCGATCCGGGGCAGTCGATCAGGATGAAATCGCAGTCGGTTTCAAGCTGCGCCACCGCGCGCGACAGCCGCAGGTCAGAGACATGTTCACCCGGTTGCAGGCTGGTTTCATCCACCTCGGGCAGGGGCAGGAAGACGGGTGAGGGCAGATCCAGTCCCGCCTTGGCGATATATTCGGCGCGATTGGACAGATAGCGCCCCAATGTCTGTTGCCGCAGATCCAGATCCAGTACACCGACCCTGAGCCCGCAGCGCGCAAGGGCGGTGGCCACATGCATCGACACGGTGGATTTGCCAGCGCCGCCCTTTTCGTTCCCGACAACGATAATATGCGCCACGCTGAAATCCCCTTCACCTTGTTACCCCGGTGATTACTACATGATGTGTCAAAGCCAAGTAAATCCGCAGGATTAACGGCGCGGATGTGTGGTTTTTGCCAAAGCGGCGCGGCAGGCTTGACACAGGGACTGCAAAGGCGCATCTAGCACGCAACAGATGCAAGCTGCCGCGTGAGCAGAGCAGGACCATCATTGGTCTGTCGCAAGGCATCGGTTGATTTTCAGGTTCCCAGATCACGCAGGGGTCCCGCGCCACATCGGCGC
>NZ_JBKBQY010000108.1:0-11102 GCF_046292185.1 Yoonia sp. | reverse complement strand
CTGGAAAGCCCGTCGAACCGGGCCGAACGGCTGGCGCGGCTGTTGTCGATCTGGGACCGCATTCCGGGTATCGACGAAACGATTGCCCATATCGATGATGTGACAACGGCGGATGTGAAATCTTTTGCCGCGCAGATGACCGGACAGGCTGGCACGGCCATGGCGCTTTATGGGCCTGCGGATCAGGCACCGACGCTTGATGCGTTGAAAGCACGGCTCGCCGCGTAATGTTGGGGATCAAGCGCAAGGTCAGGATCGAAACCGAACGGCTGACCCTGCGCCCCCCGATGCACAATGACTTCCGCGCCTGGGTCAGTTTGCGGCAAGCCAGCGCTGATTTTCTGGTGCCGTGGGAACCAAGCTGGGCTGCGGATCACCTTTCGCGCAAGGGATTCACCAACCGGGTCTATTGGGCGCAAAGGTCGATTTCCCACGGCACGGCCTTGCCCCTGTTCCTGGTCCGCCGGTCGGATGACGCGCTGTTAGGGGCAATTACGCTCGACCATATCAAACGGGGCCCGGCGCAATCGGGGATCACCGGCTATTGGATTGGCGCGCCCTATGCCCGCAACGGCTACATGCGCGAGGCGGTCAAGGCGGTGGTGCATCACGCCTTTACCACCCTTGACCTCAGCCGGATCGAGGCGGGGTGTCTGCCGGAAAACACGCCGTCGCGCAGGTTGTTGGAACAATGCGGCTATAAATACGAAGGCGTCGCGCAAAGCTATCTGCAGATCAACGGGCGCTGGCGCAACCATGTGCTTTATGCGAATTTGCGCCATGACAGGCGCGGCAAGACGGATGTGGGCTAGGCAATGCTGAACGCGGTAACAGATGATTTCGTGGATCTCCTGCGCACATTGCTGGACGCCGCGGCGTTCAGGTCGGATATAGCGCCTTATTTCAGCGAACCGCGCGGGCGCTGGCGGGGGCAGGGGCTTGTCGTGGCACCTGCCGACACTGCCGCTGTTGCCGCATTGGCCGCGGCCTGCGCCGCAGCCCGGATCGGCATCGTACCTTACAGTGGCGGCACCGGGCTGGTCGGTGGGCAGATCATGCCCGACGGCCCGGCACCCGTGATCCTGTCGCTGGAACGGCTGAACAAGATCCGCGCGGTCTATCCTTCTGAAAATGTTTTGGTGTGCGATGCGGGTGTCATACTGGCGAATGTGCAGCAAGCAGCCGCCGACGCCGACCGGTTGTTCCCGCTGTCGCTGGCGTCAGAAGGATCAGCCCGGATCGGTGGCTTGCTCGCGACCAATGCGGGCGGGGTGAATGTGCTGCGCTACGGCAATGCGCGGGCGCTGTGTCTGGGGCTGGAGGTCGTGCGCCCGGATGGGACGATCTGGCATGGGTTGACGCGGCTGCGCAAGGACAACACCGGCTATGATCTGCGCAACCTGATGATCGGCGCGGAGGGCACGCTGGGGATCATCACCGCCGCCGCGTTGCGCATGGTGCCGCGCCCGGCGCAGGTGGGTGCCGCGATGCTGGCGGTGCCATCGCCGCAGGCGGCGCTGGAGCTGCTGGCACTGGCGGGCAGTCAGGTCGGCGACGGCCTGCAGGCGTTCGAGCTGATCCACCGCCAGGGGTTCGATTTTCTGGCCGAGGTCGGGCCGGAAGTGCGGCAACCCTTTGATGATATACCTGAATGGTGCGTGCTGATCGATCTGGGAATGCCCGCAGGCGGCAATCCAGACGCCGCGCTGGAAAACCTGTTCGCCGCAGCGTTCGAGGCCGATCTGGTGACAGACGGCGTGATCGCGCAATCGGCAGCACAGCGTCAAGCGCTTTGGGATATCCGCGAAAACATCCCCGAGGCGAACCGCCGCATCGGATCGATCTCTTCGCATGATATCTCTTTACCGCTCAGCGCGGTGCCGGATTTCATTGCACAGGCATCCGCCGCGTTGCAGGCCTTGGGCGATATGCGGATCAATTGCTTTGGCCATCTGGGCGACGGCAACCTGCATTACAACCTGTTCCCCGCGGCAGGACGCCAGCGCGCCGATTACGATGCGATCCGGGTAGAGGCGGTAACGATTATCTACGATCTGGTTGCCGGGCTGGACGGCTCTTTCAGTGCTGAACACGGGATCGGCAGGCTCAAGGTCGCCGATCTTGAGCATTACGGCGATCCGGTGAAGCTCGCGATGCTGCGCGCGATTAAGGATGCGCTTGACCCTTTGGGGATCATGAACCCCGGTGCGGTTCTGCGTCAGGCCTGAACCTGTGGGGCCGCGCCGGAGGCCTCAAAGCCCTTCAAAGGCGCACAGGCTATGCACCTGCATGCCAAGTTTTGCCAACCTGTCGGCACCGCCCAGTTCCGGCAGGTCGATGATGAAGGCACAGCCCACCACCTCGGCCCCGAGCCGTTCGACCAGTTTGATCCCCGCCTCGGCGGTCCCGCCTGTGGCAAGAAGATCATCGACCAGTAGGATTTTTTCGCCCGGTTGCAGCGCGTCGTCGTGCAATTCCATCACCGCCTCGCCATATTCCAGCTGATAGGCTTGGGTAATGGTTTTGCCGGGCAATTTGCCTTGCTTGCGGATCGGCACGAAACCCACTGACAGTTGGTGCGCGATGGCACCGCCGAGGATGAACCCGCGCGCCTCCAGCCCCACGACCTTGTCGATGGGTGTGCCCGCATAGGGGTGCAGCAATTGGTCGATCGCCATGCGAAAGCCACGTGCGTCGCTGAACAATGTAGTCACATCGCGGAACATGATCCCTTCATGCGGGAAATCGGGGATCGTGCGGATATAATCGCGGACGGTTTTCATCTGGGCACTTTCGTAAGGACGCGTCCGGCGACAGCGTCGAGTTTGGCAACAAGGTCAAGGTCACGTTTGTCCGGCGCGGTCATGATCGCATAGTCCAGCGCCCGGTCGCAGCGATGCGGGCAGGGTGCGCGGGTACTGCCCAGCAGGTCTGGCAGGCGCGTGATCAGGTCGCGTGCCTTGCTGCCATTGCCCTGCAATGTGGCGATGATTGCCGTGATATCGACCGCGCCGTGGTCGGGATGCCAGCTGTCGTAATCGGTAATCATCGCGACAGAGGCATAGCAAATCTCGGCCTCGCGGGCGAGTTTCGCCTCGGGCATGTTTGTCATGCCGATCACATCACAGCCCCAGCTGCGGTAGAGTTTGCTTTCCGCCAGTGACGAAAACTGCGGCCCTTCCATCGCCAGATAGGTGCCGCCGCGATGGACCTTGATCCCTGCTGCCTTTGCCGCTGTTTCGCAGGCGTCCGACAGGCGTGGGCAGGTGGGATGGGCCAGGCTGACATGCGCCACGCAGCCCGTGCCGAAGAATGATTTGTCGCGCGCGAATGTCCGGTCGATGAACTGGTCGACGATCACGAAATCGCCCGGCGCCATGTCATCGCGGAATGAGCCGCAGGCGCTGACGCTGATGATATCGGTCACCCCGAGCCGTTTCAGCGCGTCGATATTGGCGCGATACGGCACTGTGGTGGGTGAATGCACATGGCCGCGCCCGTGCCGGGGCAGGAAGGCCATTTTGACGCCATTCAATGTGCCGGTCAGGATCGCATCGGATGGCGCGCCCCAAGGGCTGACGACATTGACCCATGCGGCATCCTGCAATCCGTCCATGTCGTAAATGCCGGAACCGCCGATGATCCCGAGATAGGTGTCCTGCGTCATCATCACTCTCCGGGGCGGGTCAGGCTGAACAGCTCGCGCACCACCGCATAATCGCGATAGCCGAGGCGGGACAGCGGGTTGAAAGTCGTCACGTCAAAAATGCCGTCGACAAGACAATCGTCACGGATGTGCACGCCGGTGACTTCACCGAAGACGGCGAAATTGGCGGCACCGGGCAGGGTCACGATTTGGGTCAGTTTGCATTCCAGCGTGGCAGGCGCATCGGTGACGCGGGCGCAGGGAATCGTGGTGCAATCGGCTTTCGTTATGCCCGCCTTGGTGAACTCGTCGGTGTCGCGGTCCCATGGGCCGGAGGTTTCGTTCATCGCGTCGCGCATCGCATATTCCACGATGTTGACCGCGAAAACCCCCGTTTCGCGGATATTGGCAACACTGTCTTTGGTGCCGTCGCGGTCGGGTTTGGCGCTGGTCGAGGCGAACATCACCTGCGGTGGTTCATAGGCGACCGCGTTGAAAAACGAATAAGGTGCCAGATTATCCTGCCCATCCGCACCGCGCGTCGCGATCCACCCGATGGGGCGGGGGCTGACGATGGCGCTGAACGGGTTATGCGGCAGATTATGGCCATCTTTGGGCAGATAAAACATCAAGAGCACCTTTTCCTAGCATCGCCCAAGGGTTAGCGTGGCCGGACAATCTTGGCCAGATGAAAGACGCATGCAAAGATTATCCATTACCCTGGCCATCGAATCTGCCGCCGATTACTGGGAGGCGGAGGCATTGTATGATCTGTGCTTTTCACCTGGGCGCACGGCGCTGTCATCCTATCGCCTGCGCGAAGATGTTGCGCCTCTGGCTGACCTGTGCTGGACCGCACGAGATCCTGATGGCGTTCTGGCGGGTGTGATCCGCTGCTGGCCCTGCTATGTCGGCGATACGCCCGTGGTGCTGCTGGGGCCAGTGGCCGTACACCCCACAAGGCAGGGCGAGGGGATCGCCGGTCTGCTGATCTACCGCGTCGTGGATATGGCGCAGCAGAAGGGCTGGAGCCGGATTTTATTGGTGGGCGACCTGCCTTATTACAGCCGCTTTGGGTTTCACCCGCTGACCGGGGTCGAGATGCCGCCACCCACCAATCCCGATCGCGTGCTGGGGCTTGATCTGTCCAAGGCGGCATGGGATCGGATCAGCGGGGCCGTGCGCAAGGCCGATGATTGCATTTCACCGCAATAACACCATTTATGTGTTATGGCCGACAAGATCGTCACGGAAAATCTGACCCCGCTTGTGGTGCCTGCGCTGCTTGATGATGACGCACGGACGCGGATCGCGGCACTGGCTGTGCGGCAGACCAAGGCCAATGGCGTGCTGATGAAGGCGATCACATTCGTTGGTGGCCAGGTCGAGGACGGGCTGAAGGTGCTGCCCCGACCAGTGCGCAATCAGCTTAACGATGTGACTCGCCAAGCCTTGCGGCGCAGCTATGACCTTGCGGCACTGTCGCGCAGCGGTTTTGGCAAGAGGTTCGGGTCCGATCAGGCCCACCGCGTGATCGGCACCATGTCCGGGGCGATCGGTGGCTTTGGCGGTTTGCCCACGGCGCTAGCGGAATTACCGGTCGCCACCACGCTGATCTTTCGCGCGGTGCTGCATGTCGCGGCGCAATATGGCGAAGATCCGGAATCGGATGTTACCCGCATGGAATGTCTGGCGGTCTTTGGCTCTGGCGGGCCGGGTCCCAAAGACGACGGGGTCGATACCGCCTTTATTGGCGCGCGGATCAGCCTGTCGGGGGCGGCAGTCAACACGCTGATCAGCCGAATTGCTCCTAAATTTGCGGCTGTCCTGTCGCAGAAACTGGCCGCGCAGACGGTGCCGGTGCTGGGTGCCGTCGCGGGCGCGGGGACGAATTATGCATTCGTGAATTACTATGTCGCACTGGCGCATGTGCATTTCGGCCTGCGCCAGTTGGCGCGCGATTATGGCGATGCCGCGGTGCTGGACGAATTCCACCGCGTTTTGCTGGCATCCCGCCTGCCTCAGACCTGATAGACCAGCCAGTCGCTGACCGCGCGGCGCACCGATTGATCGCCCTTGACGATGGCGGCGTCCATCACCTGCCTGACCTCTGTCAGATCGACGCGGCGCAGCATGTGCTTGACCGGTCCGACCGAGGCGGGGCGCATCGACAGCGTCCGCAGGCCAAGCGCGGCAAAGCACAGCGCCTCGACCGGGCGGCCCGCGTCTTCGCCGCAGAATGACAGCGGCGTATCGGATGCGGCGCAACGGTCGATGATATGCTGCAAAAGCGCGAGAAAGCTGATGTCGAGCGTGTCATAGCGCCGGCGCACCCGTTCGTTTTCACGGTCGGCCGCAAAGAAGAATTGCTTGAGATCATTGCCCCCGATCGAGATGAAATCAGCTTCCCCAAAAAACGCATCCGGCGCAAAGGCCAGCGACGGGGTTTCCAGCATTGCCCCGACTTCGATTTTCGCAGGTATCGGATGGCCCAGCCGGATTTCACGTTCGACCGCTTTGTCCATTTCCGCCTTCGCAGCGCGAAATTCGGAAATCTGCGTTATGAACGGGAACATCACCGCCAGTGGCCGCCCTGCCGATCCGCGCAACAACGCCTGCAGTTGCATCCGCAAAACACCCGGTTTGTCCAGCCCGACGCGGATCGCACGCCAGCCCATTGCGGGGTTGGGTTCGTCGTTCGGTTTCATATAGGGCAACACTTTGTCCGAGCCGATATCAAGCGTGCGAAATGCCACCCGCCGCCCGCCAGCGGCATTCAGCACCCGGTCATAGAGCGCGGATAATTCGCCCCTTTGCGGCATTTGGTTCCGGATCAGGAACTGCAATTCGGTCCGGAACAGCCCCACACCGTCAGCGCCCGACCCTTCGAGCGAGGGCAGATCCGCGATCAGACCGGCATTCATCTGCAACGACATCACCGTGCCGCATTTGGTTTCCGCAGGCAGGTCACGGATCGAGGCATAGCGTTCCTGCGCGCGGGCCTGCATCGCGATCTTGTCACGAAACGCGCTTTGCACGGTTTCGTCAGGGCGCAGATGCGTGATCCCCTGATCGCCATCGACCAGAATCGTGTCACCGTTCAGCGCCTCGCGCGTGATGCCCTTGGCATTGATTACCAGCGGAATGGCCCAAGCGCGCGCCACGATGGTCGCATGCGATCCGACGCTGCCTTCCTCCAGTACAATGCCACGCAGTTTCTTGCCATATTCCAGCAATTCACCGGGGCCGATGTTGCGCGCGACAAGGATCGGATCGTCGGGCATGTCGCTGCGGTCCTCACCTTGCCCTGTCAGGATGCGCAGCAAGCGGTTGGACAGATCGTCCAGATCATGCAGCCGTTCGCGCAGGTAAGGGTCCGGCGATTTCGATAGCCGGGCGCGCGCCAGCGATTGTTCCTTTTCGACCGCGGCCTCGGCCGACAGTCCGCTTTGGACATCGTCCTGCATCCGTCGCATCCAGCTACCGGAATTGGCGAACATGCGGTAGGCTTCGAGCACCTGCACCTGTTCGGCATCGACCGACCGCGCGCCAAGCAGCATGTGATCCACCGATTTGCGCAAGGTTTCGACGGCGTCGTTCAGGCGCGCCTTTTCGCCTTCGGGATCGTCCGAGATCGGGTTGGTGACGACGACACGCGGTTCGTGCAGGTAGACCTTGCCCGCGCTGGTACCTTCCTGTGCGGCCGTGCCGCGAAACACGACGGGTTTCTGGTGCAGCGCGGACAGCGCGGCGCCTTCACCGACAAAGGCCCCCAGTTCGGTCATTTCGGCAATGACCATCGCCACGATTTCCAATGCGTAAACCTCGTCCGGCGTCATCACACGCTCGGTCTTGGTCTGGACGACCAGCACACCCAGCACATCGCCCAACCGCTGGATCGGCACCCCGCAGAACGAGGAATACCGCTCTTCACCCGTTTCGGGCATATAGCGGAATCCTTTTTCGGCGGGCGCATTGGCGGTGTTCACGATCCTGCCGGTGCTTGCCGTGCGTCCCACCAGACCTTCGCCGAGCCGCATCCGTGTCTGGTGGACAGAGCCCTGTTCCAGACCCTGCGTGGCGCATAATTCCAGCGTCTCGGCATCGCGGAACAGATAGATCGAACACACCTCTGCATCCATTGAGGATGCGATCAGATCGACGACGCGGTCCAGCCGTGCCTGCCCTTCGCTGTGGCTGGCCAAGGCTTCGCGCAGGCGGCCCAGCAGCTTGCGGCTTTCGCTTTCCGACCGTTCTGGCATAGGTCCCCCGGTGTGCAGCGGACCGATCCCGTGGGATCAGCCGGCTTTGTCCAATTCGAATGCATCATGCAGGGCCTGCACGGCAAGTTCCATGTATTTCCGGTCGATCAGCACAGAAATCTTGATCTCTGAGGTTGTAATGACCTTGATGTTGATCCCCTCTGCCGAGAGCACCTTGAACATCTTGGCCGCGACACCGGTATGGCTGCGCATCCCGATGCCCACCACGCTGACCTTGCAGACGCCTTCATCGGCGACCAGATCATGAAAATTGATCGCGCCGGATGCCTTGGCATCCTGCATCGCCTTTTCGGCGCGCAGGACCTGATCTTTGGGGCAGGAAAAGGTCATGTCGGTGCGCCCTTCCTCGGAGATGTTTTGCACGATCATATCGACGTTCACGCCAGCCTCTGACAGCGGACCAAAGATCGCAGCGGCAATGCCGGGACGGTCCGCAACCGAGATCAGGGTCATTTTCGCCTCGTCGCGGGAATAGGCGACACCGGCCACAACATTGGATTCCATGATTTCCTCCTCATCGCAGACCAGCGTTCCGGCGCTGTCCGATGGTTCTTCAAATGATGACAGCACCCGCAGGCGCACTTTGTATCGCATGGCAAGCTCGACCGAGCGGGTTTGCAGGACCTTGGCGCCCAGTGACGCCAGTTCCAGCATTTCCTCGAAGGAAATCTTGTCCAGCTTGCGCGCCTTGGATGTGATCCGGGGATCGGTGGTATAGACCCCGTCCACGTCGGTGTAGATATCACAGCGTTCCGCGCCAAAGGCGGCGGCAAAGGCAACGGCCGTGGTGTCGGACCCGCCACGCCCCAATGTGGTGATCCGGCCCGCCGCGCTGACGCCTTGGAACCCAGCGACAACCGCGACCTTCATCCCTTCATCGAATTTGGCGGTGATGTTCTTGGTCGGGATTTCCTCGATCCGGGCGCTGGCATGGGCGTCGGTGGTCATGACCGGCACCTGCCAGCCTTGCCAACTGCGCGCGGGGATATCCATTTCCTGCAAGCGCAGTGCCATCAGACCCGCCGTCACATTTTCGCCCGAGGACACGATCGCATCATATTCGCGCGCATCGTAAAGCGGCGATGTCTCTGACACCCAGCCGACCAGTTCATTGGTCTTGCCCGACATGGCCGAGACGATGACAATCACGTCATAGCCATTGGCCACCTCTAGCGCGACCCGTTTGGCCGCCCGCGCGATCCGGTCAAGGTTGGCGACCGAGGTGCCGCCGAATTTCATCACAAGCGTAGGCATGGGTCATCCTTGCAACCGTGGTATTTTGTCCGCGCGTGTCTACTGGCGCGCTGCGCAAAGCGCAATTGCTTAGTAAGGGTGCTGCTGCCCGTCCCAAGTCTCAAAACATCCCGTATTTTCAGGGCCAAGTGCGGCAAAGCGGGCGATCAGCCCTGTGGCGCTTTCTTCGACGCTGATCTCTGCCGCCGCCCCGCCCATATCGGTGCGCACCCAGCCCGGATGATAGATGCCGACGCTGATCCCGTCGCGTGCGAGATCCGTGGACAGATTGCGGCCGAGGTTCAATGCGGCCGCCTTGCTGGCGCGGTAGATATAGCTGCCACCGGGCGCGCGGGTATCGGACGCCATCTGCGATGAGATGATCGCGATCTTGCCCGCCTTGGACCGGCGCAGATGCGGCAGAAACGCCTGCACGGTCAGGAAAGCGCCGGTGACATTGGTGGCAAACCCCTCCGCCCACATCTGCGGGGGATAGCCATCGTCCAGCGATTGCCCTTTGTCTGCATAAACCCCTGCATTGCAGACCAGCAGGTCAAGCGGTGCGTCGGCCATGCTTTCCGCCAGTGTGCGTATCGATGCAGGATCGGCCACATCCAGCCGGTGCAGATCGCCCGCGCCGCGCTGGGTGCCGGTCACGCTGGCCCCGGCGGCGCTGTATTGATCCAGCATCGCTTTGCCGATGCCGCGGTTGGCACCTGTGATCAGGACATGCATGATGGGTCAGTTCGCTTTCTTGGCGGGGATGAAGGGCAGCGGCAGGACCTGTATCCCGTCCTCGGCCAGTTTGCGGGCCTCGGTCAAGTTGGCCTCGCCATAGATCGGGCGCTCGGGCGTCAGGCCGTCATGCATGTCGCGGGCCTCTTTCACGAAGGACTTGCCCACGTAATCGGCGTTGCTTTCGATTTTTCTGCGCAGTTCGGCGAGCAGGTTCTTTTGCGGGGCAGGCGCCGTGGCAGTGGCGATCGCGGGCGCCATGACAGATTTTGTCACCAGTGCGGACCCGCAGACAGTGCAGGATATCAGTTTGCGCGCGACCAGTGTGTCAAAGGCATGGCCGGACTGAAACCAGCTTTCAAACTGATGGTTCTGGTCGCATTTCAGATGAAAACGGATCATGACAACAGGTCTTTCTGTGATGTCAGATACATAAGCTTTTCACGCCTGCATGCAAGTCAGCGTAGCCGCGCGGGATCAAAGCTTGCCACGATCTTGCGCAACCCCGGTTCATCCAGCTTGCGCGCGGCTTTTTCCAGACTGAACCATTTGCGACGGCGCTGGTGCTGTTCGGGCCACTCGGTCAGCACATGCTGCACATGCAGAGGATAGACCATCGCGACGATAGGGGCGTTCACCTTGTGCAAAGGTTTGATATAACTGTAGATTCCCAGACAGATATCCAGTGCTTCCCCGCGCAGTCCGGCTTCTTCATAGGCTTCCATCGCGGCAGCCGCTGCCGGTGTCTGGTTATGCATCGGCCAGCCTTTAGGCAGAATCCAGCGTCCCCGTGTGCGGCTGGTCACCAGACAGATCTGCACCTTGTCATTCTTGACCCGCCAGCACAAAGCGGCAAACTGTGCACGCACATCCGTCTTGCGTCCGGTCCGGAATTTCAGTGCAATTTGCTGCGCAGGTACATTTGCCATGGTTCCCATCGTGTTCTGCCTTACATGACCCGCATGACCAAAGTTACGCATGCCCCATCACCCGCGGCAAGCCCCCCGCCGAAATTTATCGGGGCGGAAATCTATCGCTCCTCGACCTATGGCGCGTGGCATCCGCTGCGGGTGCCGCGGGTATCCACCGTGATGGACCTGGCCCGCGCGCTGGGCTGGTTGCCGGCGACGCAGTTCATCACCAGCCCGCGAGCGAAACTGGCCGCGCTGACCGGTTTCCACACGCCTGTCTATCTTGCCGCATTG
>NZ_JBKBQY010000107.1:0-11294 GCF_046292185.1 Yoonia sp. | reverse complement strand
TGGATCACCTTCATATCCGACGTCGATGTCATCACCAGCGGGATCAAGAATTCGTTCCACACCGCAGTGAAGTTGAACATCGCAATGACCGCGAGGGCAGGTGCCGCCAGCGGCAGATAGATTTTCCAGAAGATCGCAAATTCATGCGCGCCGTCCATCCGCGCGGCCTCGACCAGATTATCGGGCAGCATACGCATGAAAGACGTCATCAGATAAGTGCCATAGGCTGTCGCGAGAAAGGGCAGCACCATCGAAGGATAGCTGTTGAGGATGCCGAAACCACCACTACCGGTGATGTCATTGCCCCCGGCCAGCGGGAAGGATCGAAACATGATGAACAACGGGATGATCGTCACATGGACCGGCACCATCAGCGTGGCGAGGATTAGAAAGAACATCGTCCGCCGCCCCGGAAACCGCATCTTGGCAAAGGCATAGCCGGCCAGCCCGTCGATAAACACGATGCCGATGGTGGACACCGATGCGATGATGAAGGTGTTGAACATCGCGCGCCCGAAATTCGTCACTTCGAACACGCGGGCAAAGTTATCCCATCTGATGTTGTCGGGGATCAGCACCGGGGGCCATGCGAATACCTCTGCAGGGCTGGACAGGGCGAGGGCCACGATCATCAAAAACGGTGCGAGTATGATCCCCGACAACCCGATCAGAGCCATATAGATCAGCGCCTTGCGCGTCTGGCGGATCGCCGGTGAGGCATAGTCGAGGTTGTCCATGATTTGCCCCTTAGCGTTTCTTGCTGCTCAGCTGGCCCGACAGACCCAGCAGCAGCAGTGACAGCACCATGATCGCTACGAACAGCACGACAGCGACGGCTGCGGCATAGCCCATGGCAAACGAGGTGAACGCCTGATTATAAGAAAACAGCACCGCTGTTGTTGTTGCCCGTCCCGGTCCGCCGCCTGTCAACACGACGACCTGATCGAATACCTGCAAATTGAAGATCACAGCGGTGACCACGACGAACATCGTGGTCGGCATCAGCACCGGCAGGGTGACCTGGGTGAAACTGCGCCACCAGCTTGCGCCATCCATGACGGCGGCTTCGCGCAGGTTTTGCGGAATGCCTTGTAGTCCGGCCAGAAAGATCACAACGGAATAGCCCATCTGCCGCCAGATGCCGATCCCGATCAGCGTTGGCAGCGCCTGGTTGCCATCCGCCAGAAATCCCTGACGTTCGATCCCCACAAGGCTGAGAAGATAATTGAATGGGCCAAAGGCGGGGTTCATGACGTAAAGCCAAGCCACGCCAATGGCGACCCAGCTTGCAACCTGTGGCATATAGAAAACAGTGCGGAAAACCGACATGCCACGCAGCCTGGAATCCAGCAATACCGCCACAGCCAGCGACAGGATCGTCGCCGGAATCACGGTGCCGAGCGTGTAGTAAAGCGTGACGCGGAACGCCTCCATCGCGCGGGCATCGTTGAACAGGCGGGTATAGTTGTCCAATCCGATGAAACGGGGTGGTTGCAGCAAAGAATACTGCGTCATGCTCAGATAGCCGCCATACATCAACGGCGCGATCTTCAGCGCCAGAAACAGCGCCATCACTGGCAACACAAGGATCAGACCCCAGCGCGCCTCAGCCGGATTGACCCAGTCGCCCCGAAACTGGATGCGTTTTGTCTTTGCCATGATGGCCCCCGTTTGATTGGTGGGCGGACAACAATCCGCCCGCCGCAGCGCAGTCAGTTGAAGCCGATACCTGACCGGTCGATGATCTCTGCCTGAATTTCGGCGGCGGCACTGTCCATCGCTTCTTGTGGGTCCATGCCGTTCAACAGCAATTCATCCAGCCAGACGTTGATGATCGATTCATATTCCGAAAAGTTCGGGTGCATCGGATCGGCGGAACCACCGTCCAGCGCGAGCTGCAGATACTGCTGCGCCAAAGGGTTACCGGCCAGATAAGGGTGATCTTCGGGCAGCACGGCACCTGGGATCGACCCGCCAAGGCCGGCCAGTTGCACGATGTTGTCCGGTTCCACGATCAGGAACTGCAGCAGGGCAGCCGCGGCTTCGGGGTTCTGCGATGTCGAAGTGATGCCGATGACATTCGCACCCAGACCCGCACCGGACAGCTCAGGTGACCCGCTTGGTCCATGCGGGACCAGACCAAGGCCCGCGAATTCCAGTGCTTCGGGGAATTCGTTCTGCCAGTTGCGGAAGGCGAAGTTGTTATAGACCATCGCCGTCAGGCCCTGACCCAGACCAACGTTATCCGCCTCGATCGAGCGAGGCACGTCACAGCATTGCACAAGTTGCTGGAAGAAAGCCGCAGCCTCGACCGCTTCGGGGGCGTTCATCGTGGCGGTCATGCCATCGTCAGAGAACATCGCCCCACCATTGCCTTCGACCATGCGGGTGAACATGTTCGACCGGTTGAACGGGAAGGACGATGAGTAAAAGCCAAGTTGGGTGATATTGCCTGCATCGTCGCGCACGGTCGCACCTTCAGCCCATGCCAGCCATTCGTCCCAATCGACCGGCGCTTCAGACGCATCGTTGCCGCCTGCCTCGATCAGGTCACTGCGCCACGACAGACCATTGGCAGAAAACCAGGTCGGCAGCATCGACCATGTGCCGTTCCACGTCGTAAGATCAACCGTTGCCGGGACGAAGTCATCCGGATCGAAATATTCGGAATGATCAATCAGCAGGCCGCGTTCGGCAAAGCCTGCAACAAGGTTGGAAAAGCCAAAGATGATGTCAGGTAACGTGCCGCCTGCGGCGGCAGTCGCGATCTGCTGCTGATAGCTGGACCATGCGGTGATCTCATATTCGACCATAATACCGGGATTTGCAGCCTCAAATTCGGGGATCAGCTGCTCCAGCACGGTGCCATGCGCCTCTGGCGTGCCATTGAACCACATGCGCAGGACTGTGTCCTGTGCAGAGGCGGCAGAGGCGGTCACTGCCGCGATCAAAGCTGCTGCGCATGTCGTGGAAAAGGCGGACCGTCGCGTGAATCTGAACATCTTTGTGCTCCCTTTTGTCATTTTTCTCGGCTTCTGTTGGATACCGAAGAGCATGGTGCGTAAATCCCTGGATGACAAACAGATTGTCCTTCATCGTTGAGGATTTCACGGCAGCCCATTCTTTTTGCATCTTGAGCGACAGATGCCGAAGCGGTGATCAGAATGAGAGGGTGACCTGATGGATGTCTGTGATATCGGCCCTGCCCGCTACTGGACTCTCGAATGGCGGTCCTTTATGAACGCCGTGTTAGCAAACGCCGTGGACCATCCGCGTCGTGCTTTCAGTTCCAGCAACATCGTTGATGACGGCATTCGCACCGCAAGCGCGGAGCGGTGCTTAAGAACAACAGGAGAAACATGTTTACAAAAATCGTTTTGAATAAGCAGTTGAGCCGCAAAACGGTGGGCGATGTCCATCGCTATCTGTTCGATTTCGGCCAAGGCGCGCATCGTGTCTTTTGGATCGGTGAGCAGGCCTATCTTGAGATGGATTGCACCAATGATGTGGCCCTTCTCAAAGAACAATTTCCCAGCATGGTCGAGGCAGAAGTCGAAAAACCCGCGCACGGCTTTCCTTGGTGAGGATCCAACAAAAGGACACTCGACTGGTGAAAAAAACCGCCGGAAAAGCCAAACGGCCAGCAGTCGTTGAACACGAACACGGTCGTTACTTGATCAAAGCCGGGCAGTTGAAAGACACTATCGTCGCAAGAGCCTTTCCCAAACCTCCCTCGAAATTCCGCCATCTTGTCGCGGAAGAGACCGGCAAATCCACCGATGATGCTATCGCGAGGCTGATCGACAAGCTTGATGGTTTGCGGGCTGACCGCCGGACGTCGCGGCGTACTGATCCGTCTCTGGCCACAGGTATTCCGACTTCTGAAGAATATGCAGATGCTTTGCGCAGCTATACGACCGGCCCGAAGCTTCTGGGCATTCTTCACGATCATGCGCTATTGCGCCAGCGGGGCATGGTTCTTTCAGAACTTGCCAAGGCGGGTGAATTCGCAACATCGCAGGACCTGCTCAACGCTTATGAAAAGCTCGGCAGTGATATCTACAAACTGATCGAACCCGAGGGCACGCTGACTGCCGCATTGCCCGTCGTCGTGCAATTGCCGGACAACGGCGTGCTGGATGCATCTGATGTGGTGATCCTGCAACCCGAACTTCAGGATGCGTTGCTGCAATTGCTGGGCACCAACCGGCGCCCGAGATAGCAGCTGATTGAATTTGGCGCGCTATTTTATAGCGCGCCAAAGTGTATACTATGGAAAAACAAGCACCGGGACATGGCAAGATTGCATGAGTTCCAGCGTCGTTGATCCGATGAACAACTGCCGGATGCGCGAATGGCCGCTTTTGCCCAGGACCAGCATGTCGGCATCAGTCTCGACGATCGCCTTGGTGATCTCTGTCGCGGGATCGCCCTGCATCAGCATATCAGTCACCATATAGCCGGCATCACGCAAGGCTTGCGCTGCCGTGTCCAGCTTCTTGCCTACGTCTGAATTCGGCGCGCCGACAGAGATGATGTGACAATGCGTGCCTTCCAGCACCGACCCTTCAACCAGACGGTCAACGGCGCGCTGCGCACTTGGACCACCATCAAAAGCCAGCATAAAGCTTTGGATTGGTTTAAATGCCCGCGAGACGACAAGGGTAGGTCTTGTCGACGTCCGCACCAGACGTTCAAGATTTGACCCAAGGTGATCTTTTGCAAAGCTCGCAGCCTCGCCCCGTTTGCCGATAATGGCAAAGCGGGTTTCGTCGGCCAGTTCCTTGACCGCTTCCACCAGATCGCCATTACGCAACTTGCTGGCAATCTTGACGTCAGGATCTGCAGCGCGAATCCGCGCTTCGGCATCATCGAGCATCGCGCGACCACGTTCACGGCCAAGGGACGCGCGTTCGCCGTCGAGCTTGGCCAGTTTTTCCAGAAGCGCCGTGCGCGCCCCGAGTTTGATGCTGCCGCTGAGGTCTACCGGCTGGCTGGACACGTCATTGCGACGACCCATGACGTGAACCGGGGCAACTGGCATGTTCAGGCGGCCAGCGGCCCAGGCAGCGTGATCCAGCACACTGCCCGCGTATTCCGACCCGTCGATAAAGGCGTTGATATATTGCATGTTCTCTCCCATTTCAGTGGTCCATCAACTTGTCCATGGCGCCGGGCTTGTCGTGGATGGCTAGCTTGTCAACGATTGTCTCTGACGCTTCGTTCATGCCGATCAGGTTAACTTTGGTGCCTTCGCGCCGGAACTTCAACACAACCATGTCAACGGATGCGACAGAGGAAATGTCCCAGATATGCGCACGGCTGACGTCGATTGTGACTTCATCCAGCGATTCACGGAAATCAAAGGCCGCACTGAACCGAGCGACCGAGGCGTAAAACAACTGCCCCGAGACGAAATAGGTTCTGGACCGGCCATCGGCACTCAGTTCCGATTTCACGGCGAAGATCTGCGCGATCTTGGAGGCAAAGAAGATACCCGACAACAACACGCCCGCGACCACGCCGATGGCAAGGTTGTGCGTATAGACCACAAGCACCACTGTCAGGATCATCACGGCGGAAGAGCTGATCGGATGGCTGCGCAGGTTGCTGATCGACGACCAGGAAAATGTCCCGATGCTGACCATGATCATCACAGCGACCAGTGCGGCCATCGGCACCGCTTTCACAACATCACCGATCAACAGGATCATCATCAGCAGAAATATGCCCGATGCCGCAGTCGAAAGGCGCGCACGGCCACCAGATTTGACGTTGATGATCGACTGACCGATCATCGCGCAACCGGCCATACCACCGATAAACCCTGTCGCCGTATTCGCGACGCCAAGGCCGATGCATTCACGGTTCTTGTCGCTGGGTGTGTCGGTCAGCTCATCCACGATGGTCGCCGTCATCAGGCTTTCCAACAGGCCCACGGCAGCAACCGCCAGCGAATAGGGAAGGATGATCATGAAGGTTTCCAGCGTCAGCGGAATTTGTGGCAGCAGGAACATCGGGAAAGTATCAGGCAATTCGCCCATATCGCCCACGGTGCGTACATCGAAACCTGCGAAATAAACCACAGCAGTTAAAATCACGATGGCGACCAGCGGTGCAGGGACAGCCTTGGTGATCAGTGGAAACCCGTAGATGATCGCAAGACCGGCAATGACCAGAACATATGTCATGTTTGGCACGTTTGTCAGTTCCGGTATCTGGGACATGAAGATCAGGATCGCCAGTGCGTTCACAAAGCCGATCATCACTGACCGCGATACGAAATTCATCACGAAGGACAGTTTGAAAACCCCCGCAAGAACCTGCAAAAGTCCCGCAAGGATTGTCGCGGCGAGCAGGTATTCCAACCCGTGATCTCTGACCAGTGAGATCAGCAAGACTGCGATTGCCGCGGTCGCCCCCGAAATCAGGCCGGGCCTGCCACCTACGATGGCTGTGAGGACAGCGATCGAAAAAGAAGCATATAGGCCGACTTTCGGATCAACCCCCGCAATGATGGAAAAAGCGATAGCCTCGGGGATAAGGGCAAGGGCAACGACGATGCCTGCCAAAAGTTCGACACGGGGGTTTCCCACCCAGTCGCGCCAGGTGTTTTCAGAAAGTGCGATTTTCATGAGTTTCCAGATTTGTTTGAATGAGCCGAGGGATAGGCGCCCGGCATAGCCACCGGCGAGCCGGTCTATATTCTTGTTTTTGAATGCGGTTAGAGCGGAGTCCGATCAAGCAATCATACCCGCAGGTTGTTGAAATAGGTCAGGGTGCTGTAGCCTCGCACGCTGATTGCACAGGAGTGCCTGTAAAGGGAGCGTTTCGCGCATCTTCAGCAGCGCGCAAATCCTGTTCGGCTTTTTCGATGTATTTACGCGTCAAGGGCACAGCATCCTGACGTTTGGCGATCTGGATTTGGTGAATCACCAGCCCCTGATGCCGAAAGCCGGATTCAGAGCAAGCCAGATAGAATTCCCACATCCGGGCAAAGCGTTCATCATAAAGCGCTACCGCTTCGTCGCGGCGCGCCATGAAGTTCAAGCGCCAATGTCGCAAGGTTTCTGCATAATGCAGGCGGAGCACTTCTAGGTCAGTCAGGCAAAGGCCGTGGCGTTCGATAACGGGCAACACTTCTGACAGAGCTGGCATATAGCCGCCGGGAAAGATGTATTTCAATATCCAGGGATTGGTGTGCGAGGGCGGGCCGCTTTGGCCAATGTAATGCAGCATCATTACGCCATCATCGGTCAGCAGGTTTTTTACCTTGCCGAAAAATTCGTCGTAGGATTTCTTGCCGACATGTTCGAACATCCCGACAGAGACGATCCGGTCATACTGCGTTTTGACTGCGCGATAATCGCGTAGCAAAAACTGCACCTGACCTTCTAGCCCTTCTGTCTCGACCCGCGCGTTTGACACCGCATGCTGTTCTTCGGACAAGGTCACACCATCGACCCTGGCGCCGAAATGCCGCGCCAGATACAAGCCCATGCCTCCCCAGCCCGACCCGATGTCCAGCACCCGCTGGCCCTCGGCCATCACCATTTTTGCAGCTAGATGCCGTTTCTTGGCAAGCTGAGCCTCTTCCAGTGGGGAGGTATCGGTTTCAAAATAACCACAGGAATATTGGCTGTCGCTGTCCAGAAACAGCCGGTAAAGATCGCCGCTCAGATCATAGTGATGCGCGACATTCGACCTGGATTTTGTGATCGAGTTATAGCCCGTCATCCAATTGAACAGCCCGAAGCAAGTTCTGACCAGCTTGGGAATACCCGTAAGCTGGCTAACATCGGTGTTCTGAAAGATCAGTTCAAGAAAATCATAGATGTTACCTTGGTCCATGATCAGCGTGCCGTCCATGAATGCCTCGCCCAGAGCAAGTTCTGGGTTGAAGCTTAGCCGGCGCACGGTGGCTTGCTCGGTAATTCTGATCGCGATCATCTTGCCCGTCTGATCACCGGCGACAAAAGTGGTTTCATCAGGCAAGATAACGGTTAGCGTGCCTTTTTTTATATGGCTGACGGCCAGTTGCCGCAAAACTTTATTAAACATTTCATCACTCGGCTTGCGCACATATTCGTTTTCTCTTCATGCAAGAAGCATACGCTGAATGGTGCCAAGAGCGTTCTGACTGCTGATGATCTGGCCCAAGCCTGATCTGCGTCAGAGTTTTTATGATCAAGACGGCGGCTGGCATATGCAAAAGCGCGAGGGGAGAAAATAAATCGCGGTTTTCGTTGCCGGGGGTTCGGCGCCCGGAGAAGCCACCCGACGAACGGGTCCGATTACATGGCCACCCCATAAACAAAGCGGACCAGTTGTAAAGACATATCCGGTATGCGTTTATTGCATATTTCTTCTGAAATGGTAACTATTGGCGATCGTAACGAGGTTAAGCCTTCGTGCAAGCTTTCTGACAGAAGGTATGGCCTTGATTATTCCACAAAGCTGCGGCTGAATTAATTGCGTTGCCCCAACCTTGATGCAACGTGTGTGAGACACTGGGTCAACTGATTCCGCTCCTTCCCCGGCCAGAAAATCCTAGCGGAAGGCTCCCGCTTCAAACTGTCCGGTTTGCAGGGATCAGATCAATGACCACTTATGCAAACTTTGGGCGACGAGCTGTCATGAAGACTGTCACTGGCTTTGCCATGTGGTTGCATATCCGCCAGCAACGCCATTAACTTGCCCATGAACTGGATCCGCTTCGCCGGATGGCTTTTCCGGGCGCTTATCCCCCGGTCACCCTGTCGCAAAAAGTCTGCGACACACCAGCGCTGCCTCAACCATAAAATCGTGCAGCCCGAAAGAAAGACAGATGAAAGACAAAGAACAAGCATCCCGCACCTTGGTGCTGATTGATGGCAGCCACGTTGACAGGCTGCGTACAAAGCTTGGGCGTTCGATTGATATCGAGAAACTTGCAGAGTTTTTTGGAAGCGAAGAAGAACCGGCCACCGTTATCTACTATCGCGACGCGCGGGACATGGCTGAGTATACAAGGTTGCGCCCCTTTTTTGACTGGCTCGCACGCCATGGATTTCAGGTGCGGGGCGCGCAGAACTTCGCCGAGCCGTGGTACCAAAGAGAGCGCTACGGAACGAACCTAGTGCAACTGGCGATCGATGCGATCGAGGCCGCTCATCAGGGCGAAGCCCTTGCCGTTGTTGCAGGGGATGCCAAACTGATCCCATTATTCCAGCGCGTGGATGAGATGGAGTTGCCTCTGACCCTGATCTCCAGCCTTTCCGTGCCAGCAAGCATCGCACCGCCCCCACCACTTGTGGAACTGGCTGACGTGTTCATCGACTTGGATGTAGAGGACATCTTCTTCCAAACAGTCGATTAAAAAGTAGACCATTTCTGCGGTTCACTCTATCGCAAAGTAGCAAAGTCCGGTTTCCGGGTTGTCAAGCTGGCGACATTCTGCGTATCAGGCCCATGAAACGCTTGGATCCGGTGCAAGCCCGGATGGCTCTTCCGGCCGCTGATCCGCCGGATAACCTGAACTGATACATCAGCACATATCAATTTGCGGCTTACATGACCGCGTTGATCAGGAAAATTTTACATGATTTCAATGAGCGTCTATAAAGATGAGTGGTTTGGCAATGTCCGGGGTGATTTGATCGCCGGTATCGTCGTGGCCCTTGCTCTAATTCCGGAGGCGATTGCCTTTTCGATCATTGCGGGTGTTGACCCCAAGGTAGGGCTATACGCCAGTTTCTCGATCGCGGTGCTCATAGCATTCACTGGCGGTCGGCCCGGCATGATCTCTGCCGCGACGGCGGCAACCGCCGTGCTGATGATTACGCTGGTGCGCGACCATGGGCTGGAATATCTGCTGGCTGCCACCGTGCTGGCCGGTCTTATCCAGATCGGGGCGGGTATTTTCAAGCTTGGCTTTATCATGCGTTACGTGTCGAAATCGGTGATGACCGGCTTTGTCAACGCGCTGGCGATCCTGATCTTTATGGCGCAATTGACCGAACTGGACCCCGCGCTGGTCACATGGCTGACCTATGTGTTGGTGGCTGCAGGGCTTGCAATCATCTATCTGTTCCCGCTGATCACCAAGGCGATCCCGTCGCCGCTGGTGACCATCGTGGTGTTGACAGCGCTGGTGATGATCTTCGGCTGGGATGTCCGCACTGTGGGTGACATGGGCGCGTTGCCCGACACGCTGCCGGTGTTCTTGATTCCGCAGATCCCGCTGACGCTCGAAACCCTGATGATCATCCTGCCATATTCTGTGGCGGTGGCCATTGTAGGTCTGCTGGAAAGCCTGATGACGCAGAACATCGTCGATGACCTGACCGATACCAAGTCGAACCGCAATCAGGAATGTATCGGTCAGGGGATCTCGAACACGGCCACAGGTTTCATTGGCGGCATGGCGGGCTGTGCGATGATCGGGCAGTCGATCATCAACGTCAAATCCGGCGGGCGCGGGCGGTTGTCGTCCTTCTCGGCCGGTGTTTATCTGTTGTTCATGGTGGTTGTGCTGGGTGATCTGGTCAGCCAGATCCCGATGGCGGCGCTGGTCGCGATTATGATCATGGTCAGCATTGGCACCTTTTCGTGGTCGTCGATCAAGGCGTTGCGGACCCATCCACAATCATCTTCCATCGTGATGATCGCGACGGTGGCGACAGTGGTCTATACCCACAACCTTGCCATTGGGGTTCTGGTCGGTGTGCTGCTGTCCGGCATCTTCTTTGCCGCCAAAATCGCGCAATTGTTCAAGATCACCACAACGATCTCGCCCGATGGCCGCGAGCGGACCTATGTCATCGAAGGCCAGATGTTCTATGGCTCGGTCGAGGATTTCATGAACGCCTTTGACTTCAAGGAAGCCTTGGATAAGGTCATCATCGACGTCAGCCGCGCGCATATCTGGGATATCTCCTCAGTGCAGGCATTGGATATGGCGATCCTCAAGTTCCGCCGCGACGGGGCAGAGGTCGAAATCGTCGGCATGAACGAAGCGACAGAAACCATCGTGGACAAGCTTGCCATTCATGACAAGCCGGGTGCCATGGACAAGCTAATGTCGCACTAAGGGAGAGATACCATGAACCTCAATAGCCAAAAGATTGTCGCCTTCGTCGATGGATCTGTCTATTCCGAAAGCGTTTGTCACCATGCCGCCTGGATCGCGCAACGCACGGAATCGCCCGTCGAACTGATACATGTGTTGGGCCGCCGCGAGGGGCCTGCAACGGCGGATCGGTCCGGCGCGATTCGTCTGGGTGCGCGCACTGCCCTGCTGGAAGAGCTGGCCG
>NZ_JBKBQY010000106.1:0-11445 GCF_046292185.1 Yoonia sp. | reverse complement strand
GGCTCCTTGCGGATCGTTCAATTTGCCTTCCAGCAGTAGCGGCGATGCGCCCATGGCCCCCAGTTTGCGGGCAAGACGTGTGGTGCCACCCGCGCCCGGAAAGATCCCGACCTGAATTTCCGGCAGGCCGATTTTCGCCTTGGGGTTATCGGCGGCAAAGATGCGGTGACAGGCCAGCGGGATTTCCAGACCGATGCCTAGCGCCGTGCCGGGCAGGGCCGCGGCAATCGGTTTGCCCCCCTTGTTGGTCTTGGGGTCCATGCCCGCGCGTTCAATCTTGCGCAAAACACCATGCATCGCCATCACGCCGTCGAACAGCCCGCGTGCCGGATCGTCACCGACGCTGTCTTTCATCTTGGCGATGATGTTGAGGTCCATACCCCCGGCAAAGGAACCTTCTTTGCCGGACGTGATGATGATTCCTTTGACGGCATCGTCGGCAAGCGCCTGATCAATCAGCGCGTCCAGGTCGGTGAAGCCTTGCTGGTTCATCACGTTCATGGATTTGCCGATAGTGTCCCAGGTGATGATGGCCACGCCATCGGCATCGGTTTTGAGTGTGAAATCAGTCATGTTGGTCCCCCCTTACACGCGTTCAATGATTGTGGCCGCACCCATGCCGGATGCGATGCACAGCGTCGCAAGCCCGGTGGATTTGCCGCTGCGTTCAAGCTCGTCCAGCAAGGTGCCGATGATGATCGCACCCGTGGCACCCAATGGGTGACCCATGGCGATGGCCCCGCCATTCACATTGACGCGGTCGTGGTCGACATCAAACGCCTGCATGAAACGCAGGACGACGGATGCAAACGCCTCGTTCACCTCGAACAGGTCGATGTCGCTGATTGCGATGCCGCTGTCGCGCAGGATTTTCTCGGTCACCGGCACGGGCCCGGTCAGCATGATCGTCGGATCAGTGCCGATTTTCGCGGTTGCACGGATGACAGCGCGGGGTTTCAGGCCCATCGCCTCGCCCCATTCCTTGGACGCGACCAAGACGCCAGCAGCACCATCGACGATACCGGATGAATTGCCCGCATGGTGGATGTGGTTGATCCGCTCCAGATGCGGATATTTCATCAAGGCGATCTTGTCGAAACCGGGCATCACCTCGCCCATGGCTTGAAACGCGGGGTTGAGGGACCCCAGCGTCTGCATGTTGGTTTCGGGGCGCATGTATTCGTCATGGTCCAGAATCGGCAGTCCGTTGATGTCGCGGACCGTCACGACGGATTTGCCAAAGCGTGTGTCATCCCAGGCAGCCTTGGCCCGGCGCTGGCTTTCGACGGCAAGCTGGTCGGCGTCATCGCGGCTGAAGCCATATTCGGTCGCGATGATATCGGCAGAGATACCCTGCGGGACGAAATAGCTGTCCATCGCGATGGATGGATCAACGGCAATCGCCGCCCCGTCGCTGCCCATGGCAACACGGCCCATCATCTCAACCCCACCGGCGATATAGGCCTGACCAGCCCCACCGCGCACCTGATTGGCGGCAAGATTGACCGCTTCCATTCCCGACGCACAGAAACGGTTGATCGCAAGGCCGGGGATAGATTGGTCCAGATCGGACGCCAGCACCGCAGTGCGCGCAAGGCACCCGCCTTGTTCGCCGACTTGGGTGACGTTGCCCCAGATCACATCCTCGACGGCGTGGCCTTCAAGGTTGTTGCGCTCTTTCAGCGCGTTCAGCACACCGGCAGACAGGCGCGCAGATGTCACCTCATGCAGGCTGCCATCGGCACGGCCTTTGCCGCGCGGCGTGCGGATCGCGTCATAGATATAGGCTTCGGTCATCGTTTCCTCCGTTCAGTCCGCGTCAGGTCAAGCACGCGGCATCAAGTCATAAGGGTGTTTCCAGCCGGGCCGGGCGGCAATCGCATCCAGCCAGGCGTTGATCTGCGGATAGTCAGCTCGGTTGAAAGTGAAATCTTCAGTGTAAAACAGGTAACCGGCACAGGCGATATCGGCGATGGTGATGTCCTCGCCCGCCAGCCAGTTGCGTCCGGTCAGATGGGTTTCCATGATCTTCAGCGCAGAGGCGAGACGCATGGCAATGAACGCATTCACGTCGGCATTGCGCTTGGCCTCAGGCAAGAAATTCATGTTGAACCGCAAGGGCCCCGCGATGCCGCTGACCTTGTGGTTGTCGAAAAACATCCAGCGCAGCACCTCGCGCCTTTCAGCGGCAGAGCGGCCACCGAGCTTGCCGGATTTGGAGCTGATGTAATCCTGAATGACTGCCGATTGCGTCAGGATCAGGTCGCCGTCTTCCAGCACGGGCACTTCGCCCATGACATTCAGTGCGCGGAATTCCGGTGTCCAGGTCGCGCCGTTGAAGAAATCTACAAAGACCGAATCCCAGTCCTGATCGGTCAGCGTCAAGGTCAGCGCGACTTTGTAGGCATTTCCGCTTTCGCCAAAGCAGTGAAGTTTCATGGGCATGGTACAGGCCTCCCAACCTAAGGTCGAAATCACGAGGGATATCGTCAGGGCGCGGCATGATTGCCGCGCCCATGCGGACCTTAGAAGTTTGCCGCCTTCAGCGCCATGACCGTATCGGCCCCGGTGTTGATGCGGGCCAGATGCATACCTGTCGCGGGCAATTGGCGTGCCATGTAATAGCGGCCTGTCGCGATTTTGGTTTCATAGAATTCGGTGTCGGATGCACCGGATTCTAGGGCTTCCATCGCGGCCTTGGCCATGCGCGCCCACATCAGGCCCAGACAGACATGGCCCATCATGTGCATGAAGTCATATGAACCAGACAAGGCATTGTTGGGGTTCTTCATGCCGTTCTGCATGAAGTACATGCCTGCGGCCTGAAGGTCCTTGCTCGCGGCCTTCAGCGGTTCAAGGAAATCCTTGTTCAGCGCCTGATTGCCTTCGTTTTCCTTGATGAAGGTCTTGATCATCTCGAAAAACGCCATGACATGCTTGCCGCCGTCCAGCGCCAGCTTGCGGCCCACCAGATCAAGCGCCTGAATCCCATTGGCACCCTCATAGATCATGGCGATCCGCGCGTCGCGGGCGTATTGGGACATGCCCCATTCTTCGATATAGCCATGGCCGCCATACACCTGCTGCGCCGCAACAGCGTATTCAAAGCCCTTGTCGGTCAGAAAACCTTTGACCACAGGGGTCATCAGGGAAATCAGGCCATCGGCGTCTTTGTCATTGTTGCGATGTGCGCGGTCGATCAGATAGGCGCCCCAATAGGTAAATGCGCGCGCACCTTCGACAAAGCTCTTTTGATCCATCAGGTTGCGACGGATATCAGGATGCACGATCAGCGGATCGGCGGGGCCATCGGGGTTTTCGGCACCTGTCACGGCGCGCCCTTGCAGCCGGTCGTTGGCATAGGCAACCGCGTTCTGATAGGCGCTCTCGGCCTGGGCATATCCTTGCAGGCCGACGCCAAGGCGGGCCTCGTTCATCATGGTGAACATGGCACGCATGCCTTTGTGTTCTTCACCGATCAGGAAACCCGTCGCTTCGTCATAATTCATCACACAGGTCGAATTGCCGTGGATACCCATCTTTTCTTCGATCTTGCCGACGCTGACGCCGTTGCGTGTGCCAAGGCTGCCATCATCGTTGACCATGATCTTGGGCACGATGAACAAGGACACGCCCTTGATCCCGTCAGGGCCGCCCTGAATTTTCGCCAGCACCAGATGGATGATGTTGTCCGCCAGATCATGATCGCCAGAAGAGATAAAGATTTTCTGACCGGTGATTTTATAGCTGCCCTCATCCTGCGGCACGGCTTTGGTGCGCATCAGGCCCAGATCGGTGCCGCAATGCGGTTCCGTCAGGTTCATCGTGCCGGTCCATTCGCAGCTTGTCAGCTTGGGCAGATATGTCTGCTTTTGCGCGTCGGTGCCGTGCGCATAGATCGCGGAATAGGCACCATGGGTCAGGCCCTGATACATGTTGAACGCCATGTTGGCAGACACGAAAGGTTCTTGTGCCGCCGTATTCATCACATAGGGAAGGCCCTGCCCGCCATATGCGGGGTCACAATCCATTGCGGTCCAGCCGCCGGCCTTCATCTGTTCAAATGCGTCCTTGAACCCGGTAGGGGTGCGGACAACGCCATTTTCCAACACGCAACCTTCCTTGTCGCCGACCACGTTCAGAGGGTGCAATACTTCGGTCGCGACTTTGCCGGCCTCTTCCACGACGGCGCTGGTAAAATCGCGGTCAAGGTCTTCAAATCCGGGGATATCCTGTTCGCTGACACGCAGCAGGTCGTGCAGCACGAATTGGATATCTTTCACGGGTGCATTGTAAATTGGCATTGATGTCTCTCTCCCTAAGGTCGTGTCGTGGTGGGCGCTGCGTCAGGCAGCGACCGATTTGTTCTTGGCAAGGCTGGCGAGCTTTTCAGCGCCCCAGGCCATCTGTGCCTTTAATTCGCCGATGGCCTCGTCCAGTTCGGCTTTCTGCGCTTCCATATCTGCCAGATGCCGTTCAGCGAGTTCATAGGTCTTGGACAATTGCGTCTCTTGGCCGTCGTCCATGTGATACAGATCCAGCAATTGCCGGATTTCTTCGAGCGAGAAGCCGAACCTTTTGCCGCGCAGGATCAGCTTCAGCCGGGCGCGGTCGCGTTTGGTGAACAGGCGTTTCTGACCCTGGCGAATCGGAAACAGCAGCTCCTTGGCTTCGTAGAACCGCAAGGTGCGGGGTGTGACGTCAAAGGCGGCACACATGTCGCGGATATTCATTATGTCGGTCGTCATCGGGTTTCCTCATGCGTGTGGCTGTGCCTCGCAATTGCGGATCTGACCCTGACCTTACAAGGAAAGGTGACGTTAACGTAAACGTAACGTGGCGTCACAATGAGGGTGACGAAAGGTCAGCAATTATTTGGGGGCTCTGGCGCAATTTTCAAAGCGCCGGGTGGCCAAAGATCAGGCCAGAGTTCTGGCAGTATCGTCGCGCAGGCGCTGCAGTTCCGCCATGGTTTCATCAAGCTGAGCGCGCTGCTGGCGCAATTCTTCCATCTGGCGGTCTGCCAGGGCCACCCATTCGTGCATCTGGGCGTGGGTGCCTTCCTTTTCGTAGATCAGCAGCCATTGCCGGATGTCTTCCAGCGCAAAACCAAAGCGCCTGCCACGCAGGATCAGCGTCATCCGGGCCAGTTCGCGCGGCCCATAGAACCGCGACCGGCCCTCTTTCTCGGGGGTCAGTAGTTCGATATATTCATAATACCGCAACGTCCGTGGTGTGACGTCGAATCTGGCACACATCTCTTTGAACGACAGGCGCTTATCGGGCATGATATTCCTCCCCGTGATCAGCGTAACCGCAACAACAGACAGGGGCAATGCAGTGATCAATCACGTTTGCAATGCCTGCCGATGGGCGCTAACCCTTTGGCAAAGGTGCATGGTAGGAAAATAATATGTCCGATGATCAGGCCGCCCGCCGCGACAAGATTGCGGCGCAATTCATTGCCTCGATCCCGCATGCGCAGGCGTTGGGCATGAAGCTGACCGAGATCGGCGATGGAAGGGCGACGATTGCCATGGATTATGACGCGCGCTTTGTCGGCGATCCTGACACCGGCGTGATTCATGGCGGGGCTGTATCGGCCTTGATGGATACCTGCGCGGGTGCTGCGGTGATGGCGCATCCCGCAGCCCCGCAGGCAACCGCGACGCTGGATCTGCGGATCGATTATTTTCGCCCTGCCACACCCGGTGATCCGATCACTGCGACGGCGGAATGTTATCACGTGACCCGGTCGGTCGCCTTCGTGCGCGCCACCGCGATGGACCGCGACACTGCGCGACCCGTGGCATCGGCCACCGGGGCATTCACCATCGAAAGGGCGAAAACATGATCCAGCGCCCTGAACCTGTGCAGGTGATCAAGCAGCGCCGCGATGCGATGCTGCAAAAACTGGTGGCGCGGGTGCCGTATCTGCAGTTTCTCGGGATCAGGATCGACCGGCGCGGGGATGAACTGACGGCGATCCTGCCCTATGCGGACCAATTGATCGGCAATCCGATGCTCCCTGCGCTGCACGGCGGCGCGACTGCGGCGTTTCTGGAGGTCACTGCGATCATGGAACTGACTTGGGCGATGATCTGGGAAGATATGGAGGCGGGCAAGATCACCGATGACGCGCCCGCCATCGCGCTGCCCAAGACGATTGATTTCACCGTTGACTATCTGCGCACCGGCCTGCCGCGTGATGCCTATGCCCGCGCAAGGGTGAACCGGTCGGGTCGCCGCTATGCATCGGTGCATGTCGAAACATGGCAGGACAACCGGTCGCGCCTGTTCGCGCAGGCCACGGGACATTTTCTGATGCCTCCGCGCAATGGCTGATATTTTGCTGACACATCGGCGCGTGCTGCGGATTGCCGTGCCGATTGTCTTAGCGAATGCGACGGTTCCCATCCTGGGATTGGTCGATACCGGCGTTGTCGGGCAATTGGGGCAGGCGGCACCGATTGGCGCGGTGGGTCTGGGTGCCGTGATCCTGTCGGCGGTGTACTGGATTTTCGGGTTTCTGCGCATGGGTACCACCGGGCTGGCGGCACAGGCCAGCGGCGCGGGCGACAGCGACGAGGTGCAGGCGCTGTTGTCGCGCGCTTTGCTGATCGGGCTGGGTGCCGGGGCGGTGATGATCGCCATTCAGGTGCTGATCTTCAACGGCGCGTTTCTGATTGCGCCCGCAAGCGCCGAGGTCGAGGCGCTGGCGCGCGATTACATGGCGATCCGCATCTGGTCAGCCCCCGCCACAATCGCGTTATATGGCATTACCGGCTGGCTGATTGCGCAGGAACGCACGCGCGGGGTTCTGCTGATACAGGCGCTGATGAATGGGCTGAATATCGGTCTGGACCTTCTGTTCGTGCTCAGCTTCGGCTGGGGTGTGGAAGGGGTGGCTTGGGCGACATTCATCGCGGAATGGTCCGGGTTGCTTTTGGGTCTGTGGCTTTGCCGTGATGCTTTTGCCGGGACGGCATGGCGCAGCGCTGCGCGGGTGTTCGACATCGTTCGTCTGCGGCACATGGCGGCAGTGAACGGCGATATTCTGATCCGGTCTGTGCTATTGCAGGCGATCTTTGTCAGCTTCCTGTTCTACGGGGCAGGGTTCGGCGATGTGCCTTTGGCCGCCAACCAGATATTGTTGCAGTTCCTGCATCTGACCGGCTTCGTGCTCGACGGGTTCGCCTTCGCGGCCGAGGTGCTTGTGGGCAAGGCGCTGGGCGCGCAGGCGCGTGGCACCCTGCGCCGTGCGGCCCTGATGACCAGCGTCTGGGGGCTGGGATGTTGCGCGCTGATGGCGCTGTGCTTTGCGCTCTTTGGCGGTATGGTGATTGATGTGATGACCACCGCGCCAGGTGTGCGGGACATGGCACGAATTTTCCTGCCCTATATGGTCGCCGCCCCGTTGGTGGGTGTGGCGGCATGGATGCTTGACGGAATTTTCATCGGCGCGACCCGGACAGCGGATATGCGCAACATGATGATCGTGTCGGCGCTGATCTATTTCGCCAGTGTCATCCCGCTGATGACAATTTACGGAAATCACGGGCTATGGGCGGGGATGCTGATCAGCTTTGTCGCGCGGGGCGTCACGCTCGGCTTGAAATATCCGGGGCTGGAGGCGTCGGCGGCGTCAGACCCAGTCCGCGCGGCCTGAACCCACGGCATCGGCCAGCGTTGCGAAACCGTCGCGTTTGAGCAATGCATCAAGGCCGCGCGCAATGTCATCCACCAAAGACAGCCCGCCATACACAAGCGCGGTGTAAAGCTGCACCGCACAGGCCCCGGCACGGATTTTCTGATAGGCCTGATCGGCGCTGCTGACGCCACCCACGCCGATGATCGGCAGGTTGGTCAGGCCAGCTAATTGCGCCATCACGCGGGTGGATTTTTCAAAAAGCGGCTGCCCGGACAGCCCGCCTGTTTCCCCCGCATGGGGGCCGTGCAATCCGATACGCTCCAGGGTGGTGTTAGTCGCGATGATGCCGGAAATACCCGCGATCTGTGCGACTTCGGCGATTTCGGCGATTTCATCGGTGGTCAGGTCAGGCGCAATTTTCAGAAAGACGGGGATCGGATGGTCCATCTGTGCCCGCGTCTCCATAACACCTGCGAGAAGGGCGGACAGCGCTGCCTTGCCTTGCAGGTCACGCAGCTTTTCGGTGTTCGGCGATGAGACATTGACCGTGGCGAAATCAACATAGGCACCGCAATGCGCCAGCACCGTGGCGAAATCGGCGGCTTTGTCGGTGCTGTCCTTGTTCGCACCAAGGTTCAGCCCGATCACCGCATCCTTGGGGCGCTGGGCCAGCCTGCCCGCGATCGGATGCATCCCCTGATTATTGAAACCGAAGCGGTTGATCGCCGCGCGATCCTGCGCAAGGCGAAACAGACGGGGTTTGGGATTGCCTTCCTGCGGGCGGGGTGTGGCTGCGCCGACTTCAAGAAAGCCGAAGCCGCTGCGCGACAGCGGCGCAAGGGCGGTGGCATTCTTGTCAAAACCAGCGGCAAGGCCGATAGGGTTGGGCAGGGAAAGCCCCGCCAGATCGCAGCGCAGGCGGGGCGATGTGAACGGCCCCGCTGTCGGCCCGAGACCTGCGCGCAACGCCTTCAACGCCAGTCCATGTGCGGTTTCGGGATCGATCCGGCGCAGGGCCTTCAACCCGATCTGTTCCAGCGTCTTCATGCGAGGTCCGGCATGACATGCGTGCCATTGACCAGCGGCAGATCGCGGGCCCAGACCACATCAGCCAATGTCAGATCACGGTAAAGATGCGGGAAAAGCACGCCGCCGCGCGCAGGCTCCCATTTGAGGGCGTCCAGCTTGTCGGCGTCAACCGCCAGCAAAACAAGCCCGGTTTCGCCGGCGAAATATTTGACGGTCGTCTCGCCGACCGTGTCAGCGGTCGAAAAATGGATATATCCATCGGCCAGATCGACAGGCGCGCCCGCCGTCCGCCCATTGCGTTGCAGGACAGCCCATTCGTCGGCGCGGAATATTTTATAGATCAACATGAAATTGTCATGCAGCCTGTGCAGAAAATGGTCAAGCATGTAGCAGCGGGTCAGGTGACGCCGCGGCAAGAAGCACAAGCCTGTCGTTGGTGTTTGACTCTGCACCGGCAGCACAGCCAAGATTTTACAATGCAACCTGAAGGAAGATCACATGACCCTGCGACTTTTGATGACAAGCTGCGCATTGGCGCTGATGGCACAGACTGCTGCGGCAGATTACACGCTGCATATCATCCACACCAATGACCTGCACAGCCGGATTGAGCCTATCACCGGCAGCGATTCGACCTGTGGTGCAGAGGCGAATGCCGCCGGTGAATGTTTCGGTGGCGTGGCCCGCGTGATTACCAAGATCAATGCGCTGCGTGAAGAATTGGCAGGCGAGAATGTGATCGTGCTGGATGCCGGCGATCAATATCAGGGCAGCCTGATGTACACGACCTATAAGGGAGATGTCGAAGCCGAATTCATGAATATCATCGGCTATGACGCGATGGCCATTGGGAACCACGAATTCGACGATGGCGACGAAGGTCTGCTCAAACTGATCGAACTAGTCGATTTCCCGGTGATCGCGGGCAACATTGATGTGTCGAGCTCCAATATTCTGGCCGGGCAGGTCGCCAATCATGTGGTGCTTGAGGTGGGCGGCGAAAGGATCGGGATCATTTCCGCGCTGGCCTTTGACACGACAGAAACATCCAGCCCGTCGGATGCGGTGATCTTCACGAATGAGATCGAAAGCCTGTCTGCCGATGTCGCCGCCCTCCAGGATGAAGGTGTGAACAAGATTATCGCGCTGAACCATGTCGGTATCAACAAAGACCTCGCCATCGCGGAAGAGGTGGCCGGTATTGACGCCGTCGTGGGTGGCCATTCCCATACGTTGATGTCCAACACCGAAGAAGGTGCCATGGCCTATCCGACCATGGTCGGCGATGTCCCCGTCGTGCAGGCCTATGCCTATTCCAAATATGTCGGTCATCTGACGCTGGTATTCGATGACGAAGGCAATGTGACCTCCGCCACCGGTGACACGATCCTGCTGGATGCCAGCGTGGCCGAGGACGAATCCGCCGTTGCGCGGATTGCGGAACTGGCCGGGCCGATCGAGGAAATGAAAACCCGTTTGGTTGGCAGCACGACCGAGGCGATCGACGGTGACCGGACCGTCTGCCGCGCGATGGAATGTACCATGGGCAATCTGATCGCTGATGCGATGTTGGACCGGGTCGCCGATCAGGGTGTCCAGATCGCGATCCAGAATGGCGGCGGCATTCGCGCCTCTATCGCCGCGGGTGGTGTGACGATGGGCGATGTTCTGACGGTGCTGCCGTTCCAGAACACCCTGTCCACCTTTGAGGTGACGGGCGAGGTGATGCTGGCTGCGCTTGAAAACGGTGTCGGCGGGATCGAGGAAGGCGCAGGGCGTTTCCCGCAGGTCGCGGGGATCAGCTTTACCGTCGATGCCGAAGCCCCAGTGGGGGAACGGATATCGGATGTGATGGTGGGCGATGCGCCGCTTGATCCGGCGGCGACCTATGGCGTGGTGTCGAACAATTACGTGCGCAACGGTGGCGATGGCTATGCGATGTTCGAGGATGCGATGAATGCCTACGATTTCGGTCCCGATCTGGCCGATGTGCTGGCCGAATATATCGCGGAACAAGGTGATTACGCGCCCTACACCGATGGCCGGATCACGCTGCGCTAAACGGCCCTTTGGCTGAACCGGACGCGCCGCAGCCACCTGCGGCGCGTTTTTGACTTCTGGATATGTTCTGCCGGATATTTATGCCTCGCGCATAGGTGGCTTGCTTGACGGGGCGGGCGCGGTGACTTAATCGGGTGACAGCGCGGGCGTTGTGTAATGGTAAGACCCTTGCCTTCCAAGCAAGAGACGCGGGTTCGATTCCCGCCGCCCGCTCCAACTTCTAAAAATTGAGTAATTTTGCCTGTTTGTAGTGGTTGCGGTGTTCATCAATTTATTGATTAAGTCATTTTGCTTTTCGTGAGCCCAATACTTTAATGACATCATGAGTATGGTATTTTGGATATTTAGAATCTGTAATGCCAACCGAACCCGCAGGTGCCGAGTTTATCGCTTGCTTTATCAATTGGACTGATACCCCTGTATGTTTTGAAAGTTGGGTCAGATTACTAAATATGGGCAAGGTGTTTTCACGCTGCTTTTCAGATATTGTGGCAGCAGTCACTTCGTCCTCAACAGGATATAACTCATGATTTACTGGCGTCTGTTGACCTTGCTCACCTTTTTTCTTTGGTTGTTGCTTGTTCAAGAGTGAGCCACCATGAACTCGTAGACGTAGTTGGTTGATTAGGTCAGCTTCATGTTCTAGGGCTTGATTTTCATCACCAAACGATCTGAAAGAAACAGTAACCTCATCAAGACTCGGA
>NZ_JBKBQY010000105.1:0-11483 GCF_046292185.1 Yoonia sp. | reverse complement strand
ATGATGCGGGCATCCCGATCCTCGGCACGACGCCTGACGCGATTGACTTGGCAGAAGACCGCGAACGTTTCCAGCAGCTTGTGCAGAAACTGGGCCTGAAACAGCCCGTCAACGGCATCGCCCATTCCGATGCCGAGGCTTTTGCGATTGCGCAGGATATCGGTTTCCCGCTCGTGATCCGCCCGTCCTATGTGCTGGGGGGCCGCGCGATGGAAATTGTGCGCGATCAGGCACAGTTGGAACGCTATATCTCTGACGCGGTGGTCGTGTCCGGCGACAGCCCCGTATTGCTGGACAGCTATCTGTCGGGCGCGGTCGAGGTGGATGTGGACTGCCTGTCCGACGGCACTGCCACACATGTCGCGGGCATCATGCAACATATCGAAGAGGCCGGCGTGCATTCCGGTGACAGCGCCTGTTCCCTGCCGCCCTATTCGCTGTCCGCCGCGATGATTGCCGAAATCCGCGTCCAGACCGAAAAACTGGCCAAGGCGCTGCATGTGGTCGGGCTGATGAACATCCAGTTCGCCGTCAAGAATGAAGAGGTTTATCTGATCGAGGTAAACCCCCGCGCATCACGCACCGTGCCTTTCGTCGCAAAAGCCACCGACAGCGCCATCGCGTCTATCGCCGCACGGCTGATGGCGGGCGAACCTTTGTCCAACTTCCCGCATCGCGCGCCTTATCCGGTGACGGAAAACCCGATGGATGTCCTGCCCTTGGGCGATGCCTTCACGCTGGCCGACCCCAACACGCCGTGGTTTTCGGTGAAAGAAGCCGTGCTGCCCTTTGCCCGGTTCCCCGGCGTCGATACGATCCTTGGCCCGGAAATGCGATCAACGGGTGAGGTCATGGGCTGGGACCGGTCCTTCCCCCGTGCCTTCCTCAAGGCGCAGATGGGCGCGGGCACCAACCTGCCGCATGACGGCACCGTGTTCATTTCGATCCGGGATGAGGACAAGACAGCGGATATGGTTGAAGCGGGTAAAATCCTCCTCTCGCTGGGTTTCAATATCGTGGCGACGCGCGGCACCGCCGCCTGGCTGACTGAACACCAGATAGATTGCGAAATCGTGAACAAAGTCTATGAGGGCGGGCTGACCATCGTCGACCGCCTGAAAGACGGCCATATCGCGCTGGTCTTCAACACCACCGAAGGGTCGCAAGCGGTCGAGGACAGCCGCGATATCCGCGCCGTGGCGCTCTATGACAAGATCCCCTATTTCACCACCGCCGCCGCCAGCCACGCCGCCGTGCTGGCCATGCAGGCGCGCGAAGAGGGGGATATCGGGGTGCGGTCGTTGCAGGGGTGATCAGACGCCGCGTCCCGGTGGACATCGCGGCCTGCCCTGACCTAGGGTAGGCCACGCTTTACGGGGGTCCCACATGCATGACGTCGCCATCACCGGAACCGGGGTCTTTACCCCGTCCGAGGTTATCACCAATGACGAATTGGTCGCGGCCTTCAACGCCCATGCGGATCTGTGGAATGCTGAAAATGCCGATGCCATAGCGACGGGTGAGGTTGCGGCGAAGCCGCATTCCTCCTCCGATTTCATCCTTGCCGCGTCCGGGATCGAACAGCGCTATGTGCTGAACAAATCCGGACTGATGGACCCGGCCCGCATGTTCCCCCGCCTGCCCCAGCGTCCCGATGATGCGCCCGGCTACATGGCCGAGATCGGTGTCGATGCGGCGCAAAAGGCGCTGGCGGCGGCGGGCGTGGATGCGGCGGATGTCGATTTGGTGATCTGTGCGGCATCCAATATGGAACGCGCCTATCCGGCGGTTGGTGTGGAAATCCAGCAGCTTCTGGGTGCGGGCGGCTTTGCCTTCGACATGAATGTCGCCTGTTCCAGCGCGACCTTCGGACTCCAGACCGCCGTGGATATGATCCGTGCCGGATCGATCCGCCGCGCGCTGATCATCAACCCCGAGATTTGCAGCGCCCATCTGGAATGGCGCGACCGGGATTGTCATTTCATCTTTGGCGATGTGGCGACCGCGACTCTGCTGGAACGGGACGAGGGGCTGGACAAGCCCCGGTTCAAGGTGATCTCGACTCGCTGCGCGACGCAGTTCAGCAATAATATCCGCAACAACAACGGCTATCTGCGCCGCACCCATGATGCGATGGACGACCGCCGCGACATGCAATTCATGCAAAACGGGCGCAAGGTGTTCAAAGAGGTGCTGCCATTGGTCAGCCAGCATATCGCCGATCATATGGCAGCCTCGGGCGTGGTGGCCGGTGATCTGCGCCGCCTTTGGCTGCATCAGGCCAACAAGACGATGAATGATTATATCGGGCGCAAGGTGCTGGGCCGCGTGCCTGACCCGTCCGAGCAACCCAATATCCTGCAGGATTACGCCAATACGTCATCGGCGGGGTCGATCATCGCCTTTGCGCAGCATTCCGATGATCTGGTGTCGGGCGACATGGGTCTGATCTGTTCCTTCGGGGCGGGGTATTCTGTCGGCTCGGTCATCTTGGAACGCGCCTAGGGCGGGGCTTGCCGCCGGGCCTTTGGTCAGGCAGTCTGATTCCTGAATGCTGTTTTTACGAAAGTTTACAGATAGATGAAACTAGCGGTGATCGGGCGTGGGCTGCTTGGTGCGGCGGCTGCCCGCCATCTATGCGGTATGGGGCATGAGGTGGCGTTGATCGGGCCGGATGAGCCTGCGGAATTCGCACAGCATGACGGCGTTTTCGGCAGCCATTTCGACGAAGGCCGGATCACCCGGAGCCTTGATCAGCACCCGTTCTGGGCCGAGGTCAGCCGCGCCGCGATCGCGCGCTATGGCGACATCGCGGCACAAAGCGGCGTGGATTTCTATACCGAGGTCGGCGCGTTGCATTTCGGCCCTGCCGACCACCCCGATATCCTCGCCACCGGCAGGGTCGCGGCAGAACAGGCCATACCATGTGAAGCCCATGACGATGCGGGCCTTGCCGAAAGGTTTCCCTATCTGCGCTTCCCTGCTGGCACGAAAGGATATTTCGAGCCGCGCAATGCCGGATATATCAGCCCGCGCCGACTGGTCCGCGCGCAAACCATCGCGGCCGAACGCGGTGGCGCGCGGATCATCAATGCGACCGCATCGGGGGTTTCGGAAACCGCGACAGGCGTGACGATCCGCACGGATACCGGCGATATCACGGCAGAGCGTGTTCTGGTGGCGGCGGGCGGCCATACGCAATCCCTGTTGGGCCAGTCGCTGGGGCATAGGGTTTATGCCCGCACGGTCGCCCTCTTCCGTCTGGATGCGGCAGAGGTGCAGCGCCTGTCCGGCATGCCGTCACTGCGGTGCTTTGGACCAAGAGGCGAGACGCCTTATATCCTGCCGCCGGTCCCCTATCCGGGTGGCCAGACATGGCTGAAACTGGGCGGCGATCCGGTGGATATCCCGCTTGAGGGCGAGGCGGATATCAGAGGCTGGTTCCGTTCGGGTGGGTCCGAATCCGTGGCCGATATCCTTGAACAGCAGATCCTTGCGCGTATTCCCGCGCTTGCTTTCGCAGAGCGTCGCCACGTCCCTTGCATGACCACCTTCACCGGCGCGGGCCTGCCCTGCATCGGCCCGTTGTCCGCGCGCGTCGCGGTTGCAACCGCCGGGTGCGGCGCGGGGGCGAAATGTTCGGACGAATTGGGCAGGCTTGGGGGCATGGCGCTTTTGGGTGAGGTCAGGGCAGAGCTTGCGCCCTAGGTGTGGCGCTATCGCGGTGCAGCCGCCCGCCGCAGCCGGTCATTGATCGCCCGCCCCAGCCCGTGATCAGGAATCGGGGCGATGGCGATCTGCGTCGCACCCATCGTATCCAACTGATGCAGCCTTTCGAATAGACGTGCCGCCGCCTCGGTCAAGTCACCGGTAGCTGACAGGGTCAGGTCGCCTTCTACCGGGCCGAAACCCAGCAGCACCTCGCCCCGTTTGCGGTCGTTCGCGTTCAGACGCACCTGCCCTTTTGGCGCGTAATGCGACAGCAATTGCCCCGGTGATGTTGGCGCATCAGGGTTTTCCGCTGTGGCCAAAGGCTGGCCGAGGCAGGCGGCAATCGCCTCTGCCGGGATGCCGCCGGCACGCAGCAGCGTGGGTGTGCCCAGGCAGGATACGATGGTGGATTCCAGCCCCACCGCACAAGGGCCGCCATCGACCAGCGCATCAATCCGGTCGCCCAAACCGGCGCTGACATGGGCCGCAATCGTGGGGCTAATGCGGCCCGATGGGTTGGCCGAAGGTGCCGCCACCGGCCCACCGAACGCCGCCAGCAAGGCAGCCGCCACCGGATGATCCGGCACACGCACCGCGACGGAATTCAGTCCCGCCGTGACCAACCGTGATATCCCCGCATCCGCCCGCAGCGGCAACACCAACGTCAACGCGCCAGGCCAGAACGCCGCGGCCAAATGTCGCGCGTCACCGTTGAAATCGCAGATCGCCTGCGCTGCGGCGAGACTGCCAACATGCACGATCAGCGGATTGAAGCTCGGGCGTCCTTTCGCCGCGAAAATCCCTGCGACAGCATGATCATTGCGCGCATCGGCCCCAAGGCCATAGACTGTCTCTGTCGGAAAGGACACAAGCCCACCCTGCGCCAGAATATCAGCGGCGCGGGTCAGGCCGGGCTGGTCCGGTTTCAAAAGGAGGAGCGTTTGCTTGTTCATGACGTGGCGTTCAGGTTTGAAGGGTGACGCGGTCTTGCTAACCTTGTCATAAGCAACCTGCATAGCCATGACATCCTTCATTGCCAAGCAGCCTGTTGAAGTGGAGTTTTCAGATGCCCTATCGTGCCCCGGTCAGTGATTTTCAGTTCCTTCTGGATCATGTCGTCGGGTTCAGCGAAGTCGCAGCCACTGATCTTTTTGCCGAAGCCACGCCCGATATGACCAACGCGATCCTGACTGAGGCCGCGAAAATGTGCGAAGACATCCTCGCACCCCTGAACCACGCGGGCGACAAGCATCCCGCGCATTTGGAAAACGGCGTGGTGCGCACCCCGCCCGGTTTCACTGACGGGTATCGCGCAATTGCCGATGGCGGTTGGATCGGCATGTCGGCGCGGGCGGAAAACGGCGGGCTGGGCCTGCCGATGACGCTGACCACCACGGTGAATGAAATGATGTCTGCCGCCTGTCTGGCGCTGCAACTGAACCCGCTGATGTCCCAAGGCCAGATCGAGGCGCTGGAGCATCATGCATCGGACGAGATCAAATCCGTCTATCTGCCAAGACTGATCGCCGGCGATTGGTCCGGCACGATGAACCTGACCGAACCGCAGGCCGGGTCCGATGTCGGTGCCTTGCGCACCAAGGCCGAACCCAATGGCGATGGCACCTATGCGATCACCGGTCAGAAAATCTATATTTCCTGGGCCGACAATGATTTTACCGACAACGTCTGTCATCTGGTTCTGGCCCGCCTGCCCGATGGCAAACCCGGCACCAAGGGCATCAGCCTGTTCATGGTCCCCAAGATCATCCCCGATGCCGATGGCAATCTAGGTGAAACGAACGATCTGCGGGTGGTCAGTCTGGAACATAAGATGGGCCTGCACGGCTCGCCCACGGCCGTGATGGAATATTCCGGTGCCAAGGGCTGGCTGATCGGGCCGGAACATGGCGGCATGGCCGCGATGTTCACCATGATGAACAACGCCCGTCTGGGTGTCGGCGTGCAGGGGATCGGCGCGGCAGAACGCGCGCTGCAACATGCGCTTGCCTATGCGCAGGACCGCAAACAGGGCCGGGCCGGCGGCACGGGTGCCATTATCGAGCATGCCGATGTGCGCCGGATGCTGACCACCATGCGCGCCGATATCTATGCCGCCCGCGCGATTGCGCTGATGAATGCGGTGGCCATCGACATGGCCACCGCCACGGGCGATGCGACATGGAACGCGCGTGCGGCATTTCTGACGCCGATCACCAAGGCCTTTGGCACCGATGTGGGGGTCGAGGCGACGAATACAGGCGTGCAGGTCCATGGCGGCATGGGCTTTATCGAGGAAACCGGCGCCGCCCAATTTGTCCGCGATGTGCGCGTCAGCACGATCTACGAAGGCACCAACGGTATTCAGGCGATGGACCTTGTCGCGCGCAAGCTGATGGATGATGGGGAGGCCGCGTTCCGCCTGCTGGATGATATCGTGCGCGGCGCCGAAGGTGCAAAGGCAACCCATCCCGATCTGGCCCATGCCGTCTGGGAAGCAGCCGAAACCCTGCGCGAGACCACCGAATGGCTGATTAGCCAGCAGGATCTGAACGACCGTTTCGCCGGTGCGGTGCCGTATTTGCGCGCCTTTGCGCGGGTTCTGGGCGGGCATGCGCATCTGGCAAGTGCTGTCGCAGGCGATGCCGGGCGTCTGCGGCTTGCCACCTTCTATATCAGGCGGATGTTGCCGGAACATGCGGCCCTTCTGGCCCATACGCGCGAAGGTGCCGCCGATCTGGTGGCGATCACGGCTGACGATCTGGCAGCGGCCTGATGCCTGATGGTGTTGCGGGGATCAGGTATCCCTACCCCGACCCACCCTTGCCCGGCCAAGCGATCGAGGTCGCGGACGGCATTCTCTGGATGCGCCTGCCGCTGCCGATGGCGCTGGATCATGTGAATGTCTATGCGCTGGATGACGGCGATGGCTGGACGATCATCGACACCGGCTTTGCCAGCGCCGGGACCCGCGCGCTCTGGCAGGATCTGCTGAATGGGCCGTTGCGGGGCAAGCCCGTCACCCGCGTGATCGTGACCCATCACCACCCCGATCACGTTGGGCTGGCAGGCTGGTTCATCGCGCAAGGTGCCACATTGCATATGCCGCGCACAGGGTGGCTGATGGCGCGGATGCTGACGCTTGATGTGCAGGACCGGCCCACGCCCGAAACGATCACCTTTTATAAACGCGCGGGCATGGCCCCGGACGAGCTGGCACGGCGCAAGGCGGAACGGCCTTTCAACTTTGCCGATTGCGTGGCCCCCCTGCCGTTGGGATTTCAGCGCCTGCAAGAGGGTCAGACCATCCACATCGCCGGGCGGACATGGAATATCCGCATGGGAAATGGCCATGCGCCGGAACACGCGACATTCTGGTCGCGCGACGATGCTGTGGTGCTTGGCGGGGATCAGTTGCTGCCGTCGATCAGCGCCAATCTGGGTGTATATCCGACCGAGCCCGATGCCGATCCGGTGGGCGACTGGATGGCAAGCTGTCAAAGGTTCCAGCCCTTCGCGCGTGACGATCAGCTTGTCCTTGGCGGGCATAAACTGCCGTTCCGGGGTCTGCCGCTACGGCTGCAGCAGATGATTGACAACCACCACAATGCGCTGGACCGGCTGCTGGCGCATCTGAGCACACCACGCACGGCGGGCGAATGTTTCGCGCCCTTGTTCAAGCGCAGCATCGGTCCCGCTGAATACGGGCTGGCGCTGGTCGAGGCTGTGGCGCATCTGAACCATCTGCACCAGACAGGCCGCGCGACCCGCGATCTGCGCGATGACGGTGCCTGGGTATTCAGTGCTGCAGCCTGACACGCTCACACCACGGCGGGTGCCGGGGCGCGCCAGCCGATATCTTCGGTTTGCAGGCCGTCTACTGAAATGCGGCACAACACATTGCAGGGCAAGGCGGTCCAGCGTTCGGTGACGCCGCAGAGCGGTTCGGATGCGATTGCCCGCCCGCCATTGTCCAGCAGGCCGGACAGATACAAGGTCGGGCTTGCCCCTGTCGATGCATGCCGGAACGCATAGAGCGTCCGACCGTCTGAAAACACACAAGTCAGCTTGACCGGGCCATCGTCGCCTTGCGGTCCGATATCGCGCAATGTGGCCGCGATCGCCGCAGCCGGGTCACTGTCCAGCCCATGCGCCTGCATCGTCAGAAAGATCATCTCGCTATCCGTCGTACCGCGCCTTGCGTCGAACAAGGCGTCGGGCAGCGCCGCCGTCATCCGTCGCTTGATCAGTCCGAAATGCGGGATCTGACCGTTATGGCAGAACGACCATCGGCCCAGCGCGAAAGGATGGCAATTCGTGCGGCTCGTCTCGCCCACGGTCGAGGCGCGGATATGTGCGATGAACAGATGCGACCGAACCATGCGGCACAGATTCGTCAGGTTGTCGTCGGCCCAGGCGGGCAACACGTCACGGTAAAGGCCGGGGTTTTCGTCCGGACCATACCAACTGATCCCGAATCCGTCGCCGTTCACCGCCAGCTTGGCCTCGTTCGCGTGTTGGCTTTGGGTCAGCAGCGAATGGCGCGGGCGCACGATGATGATTTCCAGCGGAATCGCCGGGCCGGTATAGGCGGCAATGCGGCACATCAGTGGCGGCTCATGATCCGGGCGTGCAACCGCTTGAGGATGCGGCTGGCCGTGGTTTCACACAAGGCCGGGATCAGGGCATGGACCAAGGCCGCGAGCGACGCGACACCTAGCCAGAAGGCAAAGCCGAAAGCAAAGCGCATATGCGCGAAATAGGATTCGTTCACGCTGGCCGGGTGGTCCAGAAAGATCGTGGCGACAAGATTGCTGCGGGTCGTGTGCCGGGCTGTGTCGGACATGGAAACCTCTGGTGTTGGTGTTATGCCAACACTAGCGCAATTTGCTTCGAACCCGGTCCCAAATCCGCTTGTCAATCATAATTTTCTTGGGATAATATCCAACATATGAATGAAAAATTGGACGAAACAGACCGCCGTATCCTGAATTTGCTGCAGAAAGACGCCAGCCTGTCGGTGGACGATATCAGCGCGTCGGTGCATCTGTCGCGCAACGCCTGCTGGCGACGGATCAAGGCGCTGGAACAATCAGGGGTGATCACTGCGCGTGTCGCCCTGCTCGACCCCGCCAGGGTCGGGCTGCCGCTGATGGTGATGGTGCTGATCCGCACCAACGCGCATGACCACAGCTGGATGGAAAAGTTCCAGACCGCCCTGCGCAGCCTGCCAGAGGTCGTCGGTGCCTATCGCATGACGGGTGATCTGGATTATGTGCTGCGGGTCAGGGTCGCGGATATGCCAGCCTATGACGTGTTCTATAAACGGCTGATCGCGCTGATTTCCGTTTCTGACATTTCGGCCAGTTTCGTGATGGAGGAAATCAAGGATACCACGGCGCTGCCATTATAGGCCGGATGTGACCACCTGACCGCGTGACAGCCCCGGACAAATCGGCTAAACGGGGCGCAAATCAGACATGCAAGGAGCCGACGATGGCCGATCACGAGCCCGGTAAAATGGATATCACCGAACAGGAAAAGACCTTTAACGGTTTTGTCAGCCTGTCGATCAAAGCCGTGGTGATCATCGTCGTGCTGCTGATCTTTCTCGCCCTTGTCGGCGCCTGATCTTTGCCGTTGGATCGTCGTTTATTCCTGATCGGCCTGCCGCTGACCCTTGCCGGCTGCGCCGCACAAGAGGTGTGGGCACCTGATGATGTCGTGGCGCGCGCGATGTTCCGCGACCCTGACAACAGCTATCTGACGCTGTTCACGATGAAAAACAACGGCTCTGGCAATGGCGCGCATACGGCGCTGCTGATCAACGCCAGTCAGCGGGTGATCTTTGACCCTGCCGGGTCTTTCGTGCAGACGCGGATGCCCGAACGCAATGATGTGCTGTTTGGCGTGACCCCTGAACTGGAACGATTCTACATCAGCTACCACGCCCGCGTCACCTATCATGTCGTCGCGCAAAAGGTGTCCGTCGCACCTGAAGTCGCGGAGCAGGCGCTGATGCTCGCGCTGGCCAATGGCCCGGTGCCGCAGGCGCATTGCGCGCGCGCCACATCACGGCTGCTGCGCCAATTGCCGGGCTTTGAACGTGTCCGCCAATCATGGGGACCCAACAACGTGTCGGATGATTTCGCGAAACTGCCCGGCGTTGAAACCCGCGAATACCGCGAAGACGACCCTGACGACAAATCCGTCGCTGCCGCAAGAATAGCGGCAGAGCTGGCCGCTATAGACTAGCCGCAATCCACAGGGCCAGATAAAACGTGCTGATCCCCGCCCCGATCCCCCAGATCGCGCTGCGCGTCCGGATACCGACGCCGACGGTGATGATCGCGGCGATCATCCGCGCGGGGTCCGGCACACCTTCCGTCGCGGCGGGCCACAGCACCAGCGGTGCCACCATGCCCGGCAGCACCGCCACCGGCGTGAAGCGTAACAGCTTGAGGACAAGCGTCGGCATCTGCCGATCCCCGATCAGCCCCAGAAACGAAAACCGGATCAGGAAGGTGCCCGCGCCCAACAGCGCGATGATCAGCCAGATTTCTGCCGCGCTATAGGTCATGCTTGGCGCCCTTCGATCCAGGTTTCCATCACGGCCCCCGTCACCATCGCCGCGCCTGCCGCGATCAACAGCCCGGTGCCGGATGGCAAACCCGACAGCGCAAGCGCGACAACCACCGACACGGCCGCCGCCGCCACATGGGCCGGTGATTTCAGCATCGGCGACACCATCGCCAGAAACATGATCGGCACGATGAAATCGAGCGCCCAGGCCTCCGGGATCGCCGACCCCGCGAGGATACCCACCAGTGTCATGATGATCCACAAGGGTGTGATCGGTGTCGCCACGCCAAAGAAATAGGCAACGCGCTCAGCCACGCTCATCTCCGGGCGGCCCTCATAGCGGGTGATGGAGGTGATATAGGTCTGGTCGAAATTCAGATAGGCCACCAATGCGCGTTTCCATAACGGCGCCGGTCCCAGATAAGGTACAAGCGATGCCGAATACATCGCCATCCGCAGATTGACTGCCAAGGCGGCCAGCAGGACAAAGGCGATGCCAGCGTTTTCCATCATCATCTGCACGGCGGCGAATTGCGCGGCCCCCGCGATGACCAATACGGAAAATCCCATCGCCTGCGCGATGGTCAGCCCCGCATCGGTGGCCACGACGCCGAACACCGTCGCAAAGGGCACCGCCATCAAAATGAAGGGCGTGCCATCGCGCACCCCCGCCCAATAGGCGGATCTGGCAGGTGCTTTGACAGTGGAACTTGTCATGTCTTTGGCCTAGCTTGTATGTGTCGCGACAGACTTAACCGGGCGCATGGGGAATGACAATTGGCACTGCTTAACGACCTTTCATCCTATCTGATCGCCCCTGAACCCGGCGCGCAAAGACTGACGCGCGCAGTCACCGGCACCGACCAGCATGGCCGCAAAACCGACCTGCGGGTGGTCGAGGAACGCCCCCTGACGATCTACTTGAATGCACAGGAAATCGTCACCGCGATGACGATCGGCGATTATCCCCAATATCTCGCACTGGGCTTTCTGCGCAATCAGGGGATGCTGCGCGACGATGACCGGATCACCGGCATCGATTATGATGAAGAGCTGGAAACCGTGGTCGTGCGGACCGCTTCGCAGACCACCTATGAGGACAAGTTGCGCAAGAAGACCCGCACCAGCGGCTGCGCCATCGGCACCGTCTTCGGCGATATGATGGAAGGGCTGGCAGGTGTCAGCCTGCCCGA
>NZ_JBKBQY010000104.1:5307-11544 GCF_046292185.1 Yoonia sp. | reverse complement strand
CTTCCCAAACTTCCCGTCGTTTCCGACCGTCCGTCCCGTCCAGCGCCCCGTCGTCTGCATCTCTGCGCCGCCGGTGAGGGGGGTTCTACGGTTACTACACCAAGGCCGCAACCCCCTTTTTCACCAAACATGCATTTTTTGTGACGATCATGATTTTTTTCATGTTTTTAGGGGTTTAGGGTAATTTACATGCGCGGACCCTAGGTTCTTTTGCAATTTTGTTAGGCGGAATGAAAACGGAACATATCAGATTTCGAGTTATCCCCAGATTCATGCACAAAGCTGACGATCCACGACCGCGCCAAACCACTCGACCCACCCGCGACTCACCGCTTTTCATCTGCGAAGCGCCGATAAGGCAGGAATCATGCAGGCTGTTTGCGCCACACGATATGCCGATAGCGCAATGCGACCAGCCCGATGCTCAGCACCAGATAGACGAGCGGCTCGATCTGGAACCCACGTGACAGCCACAGGTAATGCAACGCCCCCAAGATCACCGCGATATAAGACAGTTTATGCAATTGTCGCCAGGATGCCGCCCCCATTTTGCGGATCGCGAGGTTGTTGGATGTCAGCACCAATGGCACCAACAGCAAAAGACTGACCATTCCCGCGGTCACATAGGGCCGCTCGACGATCTCGGTCCAGACGCGGCTGGCGCTTTGCACGTCCAGCACCGCGAAGACCAGAAAATGCGCAAGGATCACAAAGAAGGCTGTCACCCCGATGGCCCTACGGAATTTGATCAGGTTTACCCCGGTCCAGTTGCGCAGCGGCGTCACCATCAGACCGGCGACCAGCAAGATCAGCCCGGCCTTGCCATAGGCGCGTTCGAGCACATTGATCGGTTCGATCAGATAAGGACCGATCTGGTTCAAAGCACGCCAGAATTCCCAGCCGACATAAGCCGCAGCCAGCAAATAGATCGGCCATGCGGGGGTTTTGCGCAGCGCGCCGTTAATTGTCGCGGAAATACTCATGACATACCCGGCCTGTCGTTCTTCAATAGAAGACCGACAGATCCATCCCTTCATACATGCTGGCGACTTCATCATAGCCATTGAACATCAGCGTGTCCTGACGCGCCGCAAACAAACCGCCGCCGATCCGCCGCTCGGATGCCTGGCTCCACCGGGGGTGATCCACATTGGGGTTCACGTTACTATAGAAACCATATTCACGCGCGTTGATACCGGCCCAGGTGTTGGGCGGTTCCTGATCGGTCAGCGTGATACGGACAATCGACTTGATCGATTTGAACCCGTATTTCCATGGCACCACCAGCCGGATCGGCGCACCATTCTGGTTGGCGAGCGGTTCACCATAGATACCCGTCGCCATGATCGTCAGCGGATGCATCGCTTCATCAATGCGCAGCCCCTCGACATAGGGGAAATCCAGCACACGGCGCTGCACGCCGATCATGTTCTCGGGCTGAACGACCGTTTCAAAGGCGACATAGCGCGCGCCGGACTGGGCGCCGACCTTGCCAAGGATATCGGCCAGCTCGATCCCGTTCCAGGGAATGACCATTGACCATGCCTCGACACAGCGGAAACGGTAAATGCGGTCTTCTACCGTCAGCCCCGTTAGCAGGTCGCCCAGCGCATAGGTGCCCGGGCGGTCCACCAGACCATCAACCGTGATGGTCCAGGGTGATGTCACCATCTGATGCGCGTTATTTACGGGATCGGACTTGCCGGTGCCGAATTCAAAGAAGTTGTTGTAACTGGTGATTTCCTCCAGCGTGTTGGGTTCCAGCCCGGATTGCGCCTGCGCCCCGCCGACAAGGCCAATCGCGCCCAGCCCGGCTGTGCCCGCCAGAATCTGACGCCGGTTCATATATTGCGCCTTGGGCGTCGCATCCGCCTGCGTCAGGTCGTTCTTCCAGCGATAGGCCATTGTCGGTCTCCATTCTGCTTTGCTTACTCTTATATACGGCAACAAAGCAGGAATGGTTTCTCACGATCCTGCCAGTGCTTGAAATGTTGCAGTATCCCACAGGATTTTCACATGTTTTCACAGCAGAGTGATTTGAAATCGGCGGACTGGCTGGCTTAGCGCGCGGTCTTTTTCCGTCAAGCGCGCTCGGCGGGAATCCCCCCTGATCCACAGGCATGACAATACGTAGAAAACACGATGCCAACACAAAGGCATTTTCAAAATAAGAGGAATTCACCATGCTACGCAGAACTTTTATCGCCCTTGCCACAACCACCGCCATGTCGTCGGTTGCTTTCGCCGATAACCACGAGATGGATATTGTCGACACCGCCGTTGCCGCAGGCACATTCACCACGCTGGTCGCCGCTGTAGAAGCTGCCGGTCTGGTCGATACGCTGAAAAGCGAAGGTCCGTTCACCGTCTTCGCGCCAACTGACGAAGCATTCGCGGCCCTGCCAGAAGGCACAGTCGAAGGCCTGTTGGCCGATCCAGAGGCGCTGGCCGCCATTCTGACCTACCACGTTGTGCCAGGCGCGGTGATGTCAACCGACCTGACGGACGGCATGACAGCGACAACCGTGAACGGCGCTGACATCACTATCGGCACCGAGGGCGGCGTGACAGTGAATGACGCAAACGTCGTGACCGCCGACATCGAAGCATCAAACGGCGTGATCCACGTCATCGACGCGGTAATTCTGTCCCCGATGTAAGATTTATCCCCTTGGATAAGACAAAGCCCCGGTCATTGACCGGGGCTTTTTTCTTTGCGCCTTAGTGAAGCGGCAAATTCGGCGCCACAATCCGGCTGCTTGTGGCGACCCGGTCACCAACGATCAGCCCGTCAGCCCCCGCCGTCACCTTGACTACATCACCATCGGCGACATCACCGCCAAGGATCATTTCGGCCAATTGGTCCTGCACCGCACGCTGGATCACCCGTTTCAGCGGGCGCGCACCGAATACCGGATCATAGCCTTCATCCGCCAGCCATTGCAGGGCGTCATCATCCAGATCAAGGCTGATGTTGCGCCCTGCCAGCCGCTTGGCAAGCAAACCAAGCTGGATAGCCACGATCCCCGCCATGTCATCCCGCGCCAGCCGGTCAAAGATGATCGTCTCATCCAGCCGGTTCAGGAATTCCGGCCGGAAATGGCCGCGCACAGCTTCCATCACGTCACGCTTCGCCATGCTGGCATCGGCACCATCCGGCAACTGGCTCAGCGCCTGCGCACCAAGGTTCGATGTCAGGATGATCAGCGTCTGTTTGAAATCGACATGCCGCCCCTGCCCGTCGGTCAGCACACCGTCATCCAGCACCTGCAACAACACGTTGAACACATCGGGATGGGCCTTTTCGACCTCGTCAAACAGGATCACCTGATAGGGCCTGCGCCGTACAGCCTCGGTCAGCACGCCGCCTTCGTCATACCCGACATAGCCCGGTGGCGCGCCAATCAGACGCGACACCGCGTGTTTTTCCATGAACTCGGACATATCGATCCGCACCATGGCGCTGTCATCATCGAACAGATATTCGGCGACCGCCTTGGTCAGTTCGGTTTTCCCAACACCCGTTGGCCCCAGAAACAGAAATGACCCAAGCGGGCGGTTTTCATCATTCAACCCGGCCCGCGCACGGCGCACGGCATTGGCGACGGCGCGCACGGCGGATTTCTGGCCGATCACACGTTTACCCAGCTCGTCTTCCATCCGCAGCAGCTTGTCGCGTTCGCCTTCCAGCATCTTGGACGTGGGAATCCCGGTCCAGCGTTCGACAACTTCGGCGATCTGTTCGGGGCGCACGGCCTCTTCGACCATCAGGTCATCATTGGCCTCGACCTCGGCCAGTTGCCGTTCCAGCTGCGGGATCACGCCATAGGACAATTCCCCGGCTTTCGCCAAATTGCCTTCGCGCTTGGCGATGTCCAGATCGGCGCGGGCCCGGTCCAGCCGTTCCTTGACGCCACGGGTGTCTTCCAGCTTGTCGCGCTCGGCCTGCCATTTCACCGTCATTTCCGACGCGCGGTCCTGGACATCGGCCAGTTCCTTTTCCAGCTTTTCCAGCCGGTCTTTGGATGCCTTGTCGTCTTCCTTCTTCAACGCCTCCGCCTCGATCTGCAATTGCAGGATCTGGCGGTCCAGCGCATCAAGCTCTTCGGGTTTGCTATCCACTTCCATTCGCAACCGGCTGGCAGCCTCATCCATCAGGTCGATGGCCTTATCCGGCAGAAAACGGTCGGTGATATAACGGTGTGACAGGGTCGCGGCGGCAACCAAGGCAGAGTCCGAAATCCGCACCCCATGGTGCAGTTCGTATTTCTCCTTGATCCCACGCAGGATGCTGATCGTATCCACGACAGTCGGTTCTTCCACCAGCAAGGGCTGGAACCGCCGGGCAAGGGCCGCGTCCTTTTCCACATATTTGCGATATTCGGCCAAGGTCGTCGCACCGATACAATGCAATTCACCCCGGGCGAGCGCCGGTTTGATCAGGTTCGCCGCATCCATCGCGCCATCGGCCTTGCCCGCGCCGACCAGCGTGTGCATCTCGTCGATGAACAGGATGATTTCGCCGGCGGCGGCTTCGATTTCCTTCAGAACCGCCTTTAACCGTTCTTCGAACTCGCCCCGGTATTTCGCGCCAGCAATCAGCGCCCCCATATCCAGCGCCATCAGTTTCTTGTTGCGCAGGGATTCCGGCACATCACCATTCACGATCCGCAGGGCCAATCCTTCGGCAATTGCGGTTTTCCCCACACCGGGTTCACCAATCAGTACCGGGTTGTTCTTGGTCCGGCGCGACAACACCTGCATCGCGCGGCGGATTTCCTCGTCCCGCCCGATAATCGGGTCGATCTTGCCTTGTTCAGCAGCTTCAGTCAGGTCGCGGGCGTATTTTTTCAGCGCGTCGAAACCATCTTCGGCGCTGGCGCTGTCGGCGGTGCGCCCCTTGCGCATATCGTTGATCGCGGCGTTCAGCGCCTGTGCCGTGACACCGCCAGCATCCAGCGCATCCTTGGCCTTGGATTTCACCAGGCTCAACGCTGTCAGCAGTCGTTCCACCGGCACGAAACTGTCGCCTGCTTTCTTGGCGATCTTTTCAGCCTCGTCCACAACCTTGGCCGTAGTGTTGTCCAGATAGACCTGCGCGGAATCGCCGGTGACCTTGGGCAATTTGCCAAGGCTGGCGTTGACCGCTGCCAGCACATCGGCTGGACGGCCCCCGGCACGGCTGATCAGATTGGCGGCAAGGCCTTCTTCATCATCCATCAAGGCTTTCAGCAGATGTTCCGGCGCCAGCCGTTGGTGGCTTTCGCGTATCGCGATCGTCTGGGCGGATTGGATAAAACCGCGCGACCGCTCTGTGAACTTATCTAAGTTCATGTCTTTTCTCCTTTGTAAGCGCCCGGTGACGGACATGCCCGGCTTTGCGGCACATGCCCAATTGGGCCTCATCTGATAAATGGGTGGGGCGGATTGATTGCGCAAGACCAAGCCACAGGCTAGACCGCAACAAACACATAAGGATTGCCAAGATGCCCGATGACCGCCTGATTGTTGCGATGGATGTGCCCAATGTGGTGGCCGGGCTGGAACTGGCTGCAGCACTTGGCGACAGCGTCAGTTTCTACAAGATCGGGCTGGGGATGCTGACGGGGGGCGGTCTTGCGCTGGCCAACGAGCTGAAACAGGATCAGGGCAAGCGCATCTTTCTGGATATGAAACTGTTCGATATCGGTGCCACCGTTGAAGCTGCGGTGCGCGGTATTGCGCAATTCGATCTGGATTTCCTGACCGTGCATGGCGACCCGCATGTGGTGCGCGCAGCACGTCAGGGTGCCGCCGGATCGGATATGAAGATCCTCGCGGTGACGATCCTGACATCGCTGGACCGTGGCGATCTGGACGCATCCTGCATCAAGGCGGGCGATCTGGTGGATCTGGTGCAGGAACGCGCTGGCCTTGCGTTTCTTGCCGGTGCCGATGGTGTCATCGCCTCACCACAAGAGGCCGCACTGATCCGGGCCTTGCCCGAAGCGGCAGGCAAGCTGATCGTCACCCCCGGCGTGCGGCCTGTCGGGGCCGATCTGGGCGATCAGAAGCGGGTGATGACGCCGGCGCAGGCCATAGCAAACGGCGCGGATCACGTCGTCGTCGGACGCCCGATCTGGCAAAAGGCTGATCCGAAAGCCGCCGCCGACAATATCCTGCGCGAATTGGCATCCCCGCAGGCAACCTAATTTTTGATTGACCCTAGCGCCCGTCGATTTCCGGCATGGCGGGTGG
>NZ_JBKBQY010000104.1:0-5297 GCF_046292185.1 Yoonia sp. | reverse complement strand
CTCGCGCCGCTGGGCCTCGATGATCTCGCCAGCAAGGGCGACAACACGCGGATCGTCCAGATTGGCCCGTTCGCTGGTCAGGATCGCGATGGAATGGTGCGGGATCATCGCCTTCATCCACGCGCTAATCGTTGATATCCGTTTCCCAGACCTTCACCTGACCTTTGCGCAACCGGAAGAACCGCCGCATAGCCAAGTAAGACAAAAGCGACAACACCGCGAAGATCACCAGCGTCAGGGCAAGACCGCTGGCCGATACCCCAAACAGGATCAGCAGACCCATCAGGCCCGCGCCCATGGCAAAGCCCAGAAAGATATAACCGGGGATCAACACCTCTAGCGTGGCGAGGATCAGCGCCGCCGACATCCAGACCCACCATTCTGCCCACAGCAGCATCTCAGCGTCCCTTCAGCATCTTGAACGCGTCGGCGAATGCATCCAGCGCATTGGCCGGCAGAACGATAGTTTGATTGCCCTGCCCTGCACCCATTTTGGATATCGCCTCGACCTGTTTCAGCGCGACCTGATATTGCGCCGCCTCCAACCCATTCTCGGCAATCGCACCGGCAACGACCTGCGTGGCATAGGCTTCGGCATCCGCGAGCACACGACGCGCCTTGGCTTCTTGCTCTGCCGCATAAAGATCGGCATCCGCCTGCAATTCGACAGACCGTTTCTTGCCCTCGGCCTCTGTCACCTGCGCGCGGCGGGCACGTTCGGCATTCAGTTGTTGCAACATCGCGGCACGGGTGGCCTGATCCAGGTTCACGTCCAGAATCTCGGCGCGCGTCACTTCGATCCCCCAGTCATCGACCTGCTGGGCAACCTGTTCGCGCACGGCATCGATCAGCGAGGCGCGGTTCGCCTGCACCTGATCCAGTTCCATCCGACCGATCTCTGAACGGACAATCCCGGCCACGGTCGTCGAAATCGCGGCATCCACATCGCGAATGCGATAGACGGTCTTTTCCGGTTCGATGATCCGGTAAAACACCGACGTTTCCACCTGGACCAGTACGTTGTCCGACGTGATCGCGTCCTGTTTCATGGTCGGCAACTGACGTTCCAGCACCGACACCTGATGGCGCACGCGGTCCAGAAACGGCACGATAAAGTTGATCCCGGGGCCAAGCACCGATTGCAGACGGCCCAACCGTTCCACGACATATTTTTCCGACTGCGGCACAATCCGCACGCCCGCCATGATGCAGACGATGATGAAAATCGCGAGCACAAAATACACGATATTAGCCCCGATCAACTCGGCGATAAAGGGATCGGGGGTCATGGGCATATCCTGTCTGTTGCTGCGCGCTTACTTAAGCACAGGCGGTGCCGTTTGCAATTGCGCACCTGTCTGGGCGTTGCTGCGAAACCGCGCCATTACAGCGGCACCAACGGCATCCGCCGTGGCCGGGCTCAGCGTCCAGCCCAGATGGCCGTGGCCGGTGTTATAGAACACGCGGTCATTCTTGCCCGGCCCCACGCGCGGCATCATATTAGGCATCATCGGGCGCAGACCCGCCCAAGGTACGCAGTTTTCGGTGGATACATCAGGGAAATGCGTCTCGCACCATCGGATCAGAGGCCGCACCCGGCGTTCCAGAATATCGCGGTTCTCACCGTTGAATTCGGCCGTGCCCGCGATCCGCAGCCGGTCGGGACCAAGACGCGACGTCACGATCTTGGCCTTGTCATCAAGCAAGGATGTCGTCGGCGCCGCCGCCTGACTGGCCGGATCATTCAGATTGACCGTGATGGAATAGCCTTTGACCGGATATATATTCACCCGGTCCCCCAGCTTGGCCGCGAATTTGCGGCTGGCGACACCGGCGGAAATGACGATCCCGTCAAACCGCGTCTCATCCCCGCATTCGACGTAAACGCCGTCATCCTTGACATGTAGGTCAGTGACCGGGGTGCCCAACCTGAACTGCACACCCTTGGTTTTCAGCCACTCCGCCAATCCAATGGTGAATTTATGGATATCGCCGGTGCTGTCGCTTTCGGTCCAGAACCCGCCGATGATATCGCCGCGCAAGGTGGGTTCGCGCGCCAGCGCCTCATCAACTGTCAGTTCACGCCGGTCCAGCCCGCCTTCGCGCAACAACCCATTCACCATGCGGGCATGGCGCAGATCCTTGTCGGTTTTGTAGAAATGCAAAATTCCCGCCGGGCTGAAATCGAAATCGACGCCGGATTTATCCGCCATTTCAGCCAACCCTGCACGGGCAGCAACAGCCAGACGGGCGGTCTTGACCGTGTTGGATTTGTAATTGGGGATATTCCCCAGAAACTCCATCATCCAACTGACCTTGTGCCAGCCGGGGCGCGGGTTCACAAACAAGGGCGCATCGCCCTGCAACATCCACTTGATGCCCTTAAGCACCGTGGACCATTGATTCCACACTTCGGCGTTGGAGGCGCTCAACTGGCCGCCATTGGCAAAACTCGTTTCCATCCCGGCATAACGCTGTCGGTCATAGACCGTCACGTCGCACCCGCGGATCATCAGGGAATAGGCAGTGGTGACGCCGGTAATCCCGGCACCGATAACAGCAATCGAAGGCATGGCTTTTCTCCGCCAATAGGCGCTTGCGCGCATTCGCCCCCGCCGTTGCTGTGCCTGAGAGATTCACCCATTTCCGGGCTTGCTCCTTCGGCGGGCCATTCAAGGCCACTCTTCGGCGTGTTGCACCCCAACCGGTCCTTTATGCCTGAGAGTGACCGGGGCGGTTGCTCCTTCGGCGACGGATATCCGTTCTCTCCCGGATGGCGTGTGATGCGGCAGCGATAGGCGAAACAGCACTGCCGCGCAAACATTTCCCGCATTTTTCAACAGCAAATATCCCCGCCGGATGCTGAAAGTCTCTTTTTTGTGCGCCCACAGCGCTTATGATGCGCCATGCCCGCATTATGCCGCGATTGCCTAACAACATTCGACAGCGAATCCCGCTGTCCTGCCTGCCGGTCACCGCGCGTGACGCGGCACCCCGAATTGTTCGATCTGTCCATCGCGCATATGGATTGCGATGCCTTCTATGCCTCGGTCGAAAAGCACGACAATCCCGATCTTGCCGATAAACCCGTGATCATCGGCGGCGGCAAACGCGGCGTGGTGTCCACCGCCTGCTATCTGGCGCGGATCAAAGGCGTGAAATCCGCCATGCCTATGTTTCAGGCGCTGAAGCTCTGCCCCGAAGCGGTGGTGATCAAACCCCGCTTTGACGCCTATACCAAAGCATCCCGCGCGATCCGGGCGATGATGGATGAACTGACGCCGCTGGTCGAACCCCTGTCGCTGGACGAGGCGTTCATGGACCTGCGCGGCACCGCCAGGCTGCACCACGCGCCGCCGGCCGTCATGCTGGCACGGCTGATCAAGCGGATGAAGGATGAACTGGGCCTGACCGGGTCCATCGGGCTGTCGCACAATAAATTTCTGGCCAAGGTCGCGTCCGATCTCGAAAAGCCGCGCGGCTTTTCGATCATCGGCAAGGCCGAAACCACCACCTTTCTACGGCCCAGATCGGTACGGCTGATCTGGGGGATCGGCCCTGCGGCACAGGCCAGCCTCGAATCCGCGGGCATCCGCACCTTTGACGACCTGCTGCGCTGGGATCGGCGCGACCTGCGCGCGCGGTTCGGCAGCACGGGGGAACGGCTCTATGCCTTGGCAAGGGGCGAAGACGCGCGCCGGATCACGGCCAATGCGCCGGTCAAGACACTGTCCAACGAAACCACCTTTCACGAAGACACGCGCGACCCCGACATTCTGGACGGACATCTTTGGCGCATGGCCGAAAAGGTCAGCGCACGCGCCAAGGCAACCGACAAGGCCGGGCGCGTCGTGCAGCTGAAGCTGAAGACATCGGATTTCAAACTAATCTCGAAACGCCAAAGCCTGCATCATCCAACGCAACTGGCAGATGTGATCTATCGCACGGCGCGGGGTCTGTTTGATCAGGTGGCAGGCACCGGACCTTACCGTTTACTGGGCGTCGGCCTGTCCGAGATTTCCGCCGCCGCAGGTGCGGACCGTACCGGCGATCTGCTCGACCCCGGGGCAGGCACGCGGGCCAAGGCGGAAAAGGCCGCCGATGCGATCCGGCAGAAATTCGGCGCCGATGCGATCATCAAGGGCCGCGCCCTGCGATAAGGTGGACCCTACTCCGCTGCGACCCGTACTTCCGGCACCCGCCCGATATCGGCAAGCTGCGCAATCACCCGCGCCAACAGGTCGCGAAACGCCGTAAATTCCGCGCTCGGTTCCAGCGTCCGTTCGTTCATGTAAAGCGCGCGGTCGATTTCCACCTGCACCGCATGTTGCCCGCGTGACGGCCGACCATAGTGCTGCACGATATAGGCTCCGGCAAAGGGCATGTTGCGCGCGACCTTCAGTCCGGCATCGGCAAAAGCCGCCTCGATCCGGTCCATGACCCCGCCCGAAGCCGTTGCGCCAAACCGATCCCCCAGCACAACATCGGGACGGCCAGCGCCGGGCGGGCCCATATTCTCCAACGCCTCATGCGGCATGGAATGGCAATCAATCAGGATCGCCTCCCCGAAAGCGGTGATGCTCTGGTCCAGCAACATCTGCAACTGATCATGATAGGGGCGCCAATACTGCGTCACACGCTGATGCGCCTCGACCAGCGTCATCTTGCCACGATAGATCTGCCGCCCGTTCGCCACGACACGGGGAATCACGCCCAGCCCGCTTGTGATGCGCGGATTATGCGCGTAACGCCGCGCCCCTTCGACCAAGGCGGGGTCCAGCTCATCCGGCCCACGGTTCAGGTCCAGAAAGGCGCGGGGCGCTGTCGCAGTCAGCAAAGGCGCACCCTGAGAGATCGCAGATGCAAAAAGCTGATCGACAAAGGCGTCTTCGGACGACCGGATTTCGCGTGCATCCAGCACCGAGCGGCGCAGAAACGATGGCGGGTAATCGCGCCCGCTATGCGGCGAGGCGAAAACGACGCTTGTCGTGCGGGACATTGGCTGCGCCAGATGATACGGGGATGTCAGCAAAACGGGCTCCTTCAACGCCCAATGTAACGCATTTCATGATTTGAGCAAAAGCCCTTGATCCCCGTTCCGACTCCTTTTATAGACCGCACGACTGACGCGGTTCATGCCGCGTCCTATTTCTTTGTAGGACGCCTGTGACCCGCTGACGACATGGATGATTAGCTCAGCGGTAGAGCACTTCGTTGACATCGAAGGGGTCACTGGTTCGATCCCAGTATCGTCCACCATGATTTCACGGGCCATTCCGGCCTTAATGCAACCCAAG
>NZ_JBKBQY010000103.1:0-11607 GCF_046292185.1 Yoonia sp. | reverse complement strand
CCGACAACACCAACAGTGCCATCGGCATGATCGCCAGACCGCCGAATTGCCACATCGTGCCGAACCAAAGATAGGGAATACGCTTCCACCCGATGGCAGAACGGTAATTGTCTGATTTGAACCCGACCAGCGCGCGGAATGGCGCAACAAGCACCGGAATGGCGATCATCATCGCGACCAGCGTCGATGCGATCCCCAGTTCCACGATCATCACCCTGTTCAGGGTGCCCAGCAGCATAACAGCCGCCATCCCGACCGAGACCTGAAACAGCGACAGCCGCAACAGCTGGCCCAGCGGCAGATCATCACTGACCGCATCGCTGAACGGTAGCAGGTTGAGCGAGATCCGCTTGAGTGATGACGCCTTGAAAATCATTTGCGCGCCCTTTCAAAGACCAACGCAGTGGAGATGTAGAAACCGGATTTGACCCGTTCGATATCGCGCAGCGCCCCTTTGACGCCTGCCTTACGCAGCGCATCGGCGACGCCAGCGGTCGTATGCGGGATCATCACGGGGCTGCGGTCGGCGGCGGGAAACATCTTGCCCGCGCGCCACATCAGCATCAGCGCGGGGGTGCGCGGAGCAACGGTGAATACGAATTTGCCGTTGATCCGGGGTGCCGCGCGATCCAGAAGCGCCGCGATATCGGGGGCGGTGTAATAAATCAGCGAATCCATCGCCAAGGCGTGGTCAAACCGGCCGCTGGTCGCGTCCAGCATATCGCCTGCGACCCAGGTGATCGCGCCGGGCAGCCCCTTGGGCATCCGCTTTTCACCGATCTCGACCAGAGCGGGCGAGATATCGACGGCCACGACATCCGCGCCACGCTGCGCCAGTTCCACCGCCATCGCCCCGGTGCCGCAACCGGCATCCAGTATCCGCGCACCGCGCAGATCATCCGGCAATTGCGCCAGCATCAGCGCGCGCATCCGGTCACGGCCCGCGCGCACGGTCGCCCGCACGCCCGACACCGGCGCATCCGACGTCAGCCGTTCCCAGACCTTGGTCGCAGTGCGGTCGAAATAATGTTCGACCCGGTCACGTGTGGCGGCGTAGTCGGTCATCAATCGAACCCAAGCAATTCAAAGATTTCACGATCAGGCAGGGGGGCCGGTGCCATCGCCTCGGTCCCGTTCCAAAGGGTTTCGGCAAGGCGCATATATTCCTTGCGCACCATGACAACGTCCTCGTCGTCGGGCATTTCGAACAGGGTTTTCTTTTTCAACCGGCTGCGCCGGATCGCATCCAGATCGGGCATATGCGCGATGCGGTTGAAACCCACGGTGGCGCAATACCGGTCCACTTCGTCGGTGTCTTTCGACCGGTTCGCGACGCAGCCCGCCAGACGGACCTTGTAATTGGCCGATTTCGCCTGCACCGCCGCGATGATCCGGTTCATCGCATAGATGCTGTCGAAATCATTCGCGGTCACGATCAGCGCGCGGTCGGCATGTTGCAGCGGGGCGGCAAAGCCACCACAGACCACATCGCCCAGCACGTCGAAGATCACGACATCGGTGTCTTCCAACAGATGGTGCTGTTTGAGCAGTTTCACCGTCTGGCCGACAACATAACCGCCACAGCCAGTGCCGGCGGGGGGGCCACCAGCCTCGACACATTTGACGCCGTTATAGCCTTCGAAGATGAAATCTTCGGGGCGCAGTTCCTCGGAATGGAAATCTACCTCCTTCAGAATATCGATGACGGTCGGCACCAAAGTGCCGGTCAGCGTGAAGGTGCTGTCATGCTTGGGGTCGCAACCAATCTGCAAGACCCGTTTGCCGTGCTTGGAAAAGGCAGCCGACAGGTTCGACGATGTCGTCGATTTGCCGATGCCGCCTTTGCCGTAGACGGCAAAAACCTTTGCGCCTTCGATCTTGCTATCTTCATCCTGATGGACCTGCACCGAGCCTTCACCATCTTGACCGCGCAGGTTGGGGATTTCGTCTCTGGGGCTCATGGGAGCCTCCTTTCCGTTATATTCATTGCGAAAGGGGTCATTCTGCTGCGATCCCTTCCATGCGATCTTCGAGTGCGTCAGCGGCGTTTTGCAGCGCCGCCAGCATTGCGGCATCCGGTGCCCAATATTTGCGGTCCGATGCTTCCAGCAGCCGGTTCGCCATCCGCATCGAGGCTTGCGGGTTCAGCGCCGCCAGCCGTTCGCGCATGGCATCATCCAGCACGAAAGTTTCCGACAGACGCTGGTAGACCCAGGGTTCAACTCCGCCCGTCGTGGCGGACCAGCCCATGGTGTTGGTGACATGCGCCTCGATCTGGCGGACACCTTCGTGGCCGTGTTTCAGCAGGCCTTCATAGAATTTCGGGTTCAGGCTACGGCTGCGGGTTTCCAGTGCGACCTGATCCTGCAAGGTTCGCACCTTGGCCGATCCGCGTGTCTGATCACCAATATAAACCGGCGCAGAAACACCGCCCTTGGCGCGCTTCACGGCGCGGGAAATGCCGCCCAAAGTGTCGAAATAATGGTCCACCGTGGTGACACCCAGTTCGACCGATTCAAGGTTCTGATAGGCAAGGTCCACATCCTTCAGCGCCTTTTGCAGCAGGCCGGGGTTCTGCGTGGCCTTGCCGTTGACGCCATAGGCAAAGGATTTCCGCGCCTCGTAGGCATCGGCCAACTCGTCTTCATCGCCAAAGGCAGAGCTGTCGACCAATTGGTTGACGTTGGACCCATAGGCACCTTCGGCGTTCGAGAACACGCGCAGCGCGGCGGTTTCCAGATCGCAATTCATTTCGCGGGCATAGGTCAGCGCATGAGCACGGATGAAATTCTGGTCCAGCGGTTCATCGGCTTGGGCGCATTTCAACGCAGCCTCGGCCAGCATGCGGGTTTGCAAGGGCAGCAGGTCGCGGAAGATGCCCGAAAGCGTCATCACCACGTCAATGCGCGGACGACCGAGTTTTTCCAGAGGCACCAGATCGGCACCCGCCAGACGGCCAAAACTGTCAAAGCGCGGGATCGTGCCCATCAGTGCCATGGCCTGCCCGATAGGGCCGCCATCGGATTTGATGTTGTCAGACCCCCACAGCACCAGCGCCACGGTGCGCGGGAATGTGGGATGGGTTTCCAGCAGCAGATCCGCCTGCTTGCGCCCTTCGGAAATCGCAAAGGCGGTCGGCATGCGGAACGGATCGAAGGCGTGGATATTGCGGCCCGTCGGCACGATGGAGGGAGAGCGGATCAGGTCACCACCCGGCACAGGCGCGATGTAATGACCCGACAGCGCACGCATCAGCGCAGGCAGTTCGTGGTCTTCCTTGAGCAGTTCGGCGGCGCGGTCGGCAGCCTCGCCCGCTGGCATCAGGCGGATCATGTCGGCGCGGGCGGCGGCGGACATCGACTGGCCCACAACATGGAAACCTTCGGTGATCAGAGACCCTTCAGTTTCGAGCAGTTTCAGCCAGAGCGTGTCGATGTTACGGGCATTCATATCGACCGCATTCGCCTGATCGCGGATCAGCTGTTCCAGATCGGCGCGCTGGCTGTCCTCGGCCGGCATTTCGCGCCAGCGCTTGAGGCTGTCCTTGAGGTCGATCAGGCCCTTATACAGGCCCGCTGTCGTCAAAGGCGGCGTCAGATGGGTGATCGTGATCGCATTGGACCGACGCTTGGCCAGCGACGCCTCGGACGGGTTATTGGCGGCATAAAGATAGACATTCGGCATCTCGCCGATCAACCGGTCCGGCCAATCCTTCGCGCCAAGGCCCGCCTGTTTGCCGGGCATGAATTCCAGCGCGCCATGCATGCCGAAATGCAGCACGACATCGGCGCTGAACGTATCGCGCAAGTAGCTGTAGAAGGTGGCGAACGCATGGGTCGGCGCGAAACCGCGTTCGAACAACAGGCGCATCGGGTCGCCTTCGTAGCCGAAGGCAGGCTGGACGCCGACAAAGACATTGCCGAAATGATGGCCGAGGATGAACACGCCGCGCCCGTCGGATTGCACCTTGCCGGGGGCGGGGCCCCATGCGGCCTCGATCTCGGGCAGGTGCTTGGACGTGCGCACGATGGTATCTGCATCGACATGGGCGGCGACATTGGCCTGCTGGCCAAATTGCTGGGCATTGCCTTTCAGGATCATCGCGCGCAGGTGGTCCACGGTTTCGGGGGCCTCCATCGTGTAACCTTCGGCCTTCATCCGGTGCAGCGTGTTGAACAGGCTTTCGAATACGGCAAGGTAGGCGGCAGTGCCAACGGCCCCGGCATTGGGTGGAAAGCCGAACAGGACGATCCCGACCTTTTTATCGGCATTTTCCTTGCGGCGCAGAATGGCCAGACGCCGGGTTTTCTCGGCCAGTGAATTGATGCGCTCAGGACAGGGTGCCATTGCCTTGCAATCGGATTGCAGCGCGCATTTATAGGCGCAGCCGTCGCAGCCATCAGGGCCATGGCGACCCGCGAAAACAGTCGGGTTGGTCGCGCCGTCGATTTCGGGCAGGGCGACGAGCATTGTGGTTTCGATGGGGCCGAGGCCTTGGGCGTTGCCAGCCCACTGACCCAGGGTCTGGAATTCCAGTGGCTGGGCCGAGATATAAGGCACGTCCAGTTTCGCCAGCAGGGCGACTGCCGCGTCACTGTCGTTATAGGCAGGGCCACCGATCAGCGAGAAACCCGTTAGCGATACGAAGGCATCGACACTGCCTTGGAAGAATTGCTCGATGGCAGGGCGGCCATCAAGACCACCGGCAAAGGCGGGGATGACGCGCAGACCTTTGGCTTCGAAGGCACGGATCACGGCGTCGTAATGGGCGCAATCGGACGACAGGATATAGGATCGCAGCATCAGGATGCCGACCGTAGCGACCGGAGCGGCTGGGCTGGACAGATCAGCGACATCGGTGCTGATGTGATGACCGGGAAGGTCAGGGTGATAGACACCGCAATCGGGGTATTCGATAGGGGCGGTGATCTTGACCGGCTGCCAGTCCTGCCCTTTGGCGTAACGCGACACCAGCATGCGGACCATCTGTTCGATATTGTCGTCGGACCCGCCCAGCCAATATTGCATCGACAGGAACCAGTTGCGCAGGTCCTGGCTTTTGCCGGGAATCAGGCGGAGGATCTTGGGCAGGCGGCGCAGGGTTTTCATCTGGCTCTCGCCGGATTTGCTGGCCTTGGCGGTGGGCTTCAGCCGCTTGAGCAGGCCCATAAGGCCGCTGGCAGGCTTGGACATATCCAGATCGCCCATTTTCGTCAGTTTGACGATATCGCTGTCGGCGATGATGTTGATCATCGCATCGCAACCGGCACGGCGCGCCAGCAGATCAGGCAGGATCGCGGCAGTATGGGCTTCGAGGAACAGCAGGTTGGTGACAATGATATTGGCAGTGGCAATGGATTGTTGCGCATCGATCAATGCTGCAGGGTTTTCGCCCCATTCGGCGGCGGCGTGGATCGTGATATCCAGCCCCGGAAAGGCAGCGGAAAGTTTTTCACTGACCCGCATCGCAGGCCCTGCGGAATGCGAATCGAGCGTCAGGATGACGAACCGATAGGCGCTATGATCTGTGCTATCGCGCATAATGTGCCTTTGCTTCATAAAGCGTATCAAGGCTGATCTGGTTCAGACCCTTTTCGGCTGCATAAGTTTCGGTGTTGCGCCGGGCCTTGCCGCGCACGAAGAAAGGGATTTTCTTCAGTTCTTTTTCGGCATCAGACAGCCAGATGATATTGTCGTCCTGTGGCGCGGGGGCGTCTTCCGCCACGGCTTCGACCTTAGCTTTGGCCTTGCCGCCATGGTGGCTGGGACCTGCATCATCGTGGAATTCGAAATCATCGCGGAACATCGTCAGCAGGTGTTCTTCCAGACCCATGACCAGAGGATGGATCAGCGTGTCAAAGATGACATTCGCGCCCTCGAAACCCACCTGCGGGGAATAGCGGGCGGGGAAATCCTGCACATGGACGGGGGCGGAAATCACGGCGCAGGGGATGCCCAGACGTTTGCCGATATGGCGTTCCATCTGGGTGCCAAGGATCATTTCGGGGCTGAGTGCTTCAATCGCTGCCTCGACCTCCAGATAATCGTCGGTGATCAGGGCTTCCAGCCCATAGGCGTTGGCCAGCGCGCGTACCGGCCGGGCCATTTCGCGGTTGTAGCAACCGATGCCCACCACCTCAAACCCCATTTCATCACGGGCGATGCGGGCATGGGCTGCGACATGGGTGCCGTCGCCGAAGATGAACACGCGCTTGCCGGTCAAATAGGTGCTGTCCACCGACCGTGACCACCACGGCATCCGCAGGCGGGATTCGTCGATCTTCATGTCTTGTCCGGTGATCTTGCCGATTTCGGCGATGAAATCACGGGTGGCACCAACACCGATGGGCACGGTTTTGGTGAACGGCTGGTTATGGTTCTTTTCTAGCCAGCGCGCGGCGGCTTCACCCGTTTCGGGCGACAGAAGGACGTTGAAATGCGCGGCGGGCAGGCGGCCGATATCGGATGGCGTCGCACCCAAGGGGGCCACGACGTTTACATCGACGTCCAGATCGGAGAGCAGGCCGGTCAGTTCTTCAACATCATCTCGGGCGCGGAAACCAAGCGCGGTTGGGCCGAGGATATTGCAAGTCACCCGCGCTGTGCGCTCTTGCGGTTTTGCCAGCGCTTTGACGATCTGATAAAACGTCTCATCCGCGCCGAAGTTTTCTTTGCGGCTATAGCTGGGCAATTCCAGCGGGATGACGGGAATGGTCAGGCCCATGATTTCGGACAGACCTGCCGGGTCGTCCTGAATCAGTTCGGCAGTGCAGGACGCGCCGACAATGATCGCTTCTGGCTGGAACCGGTCGACGGCATCCTGACAGGATGTCTTGAACAAGGACGCAGTGTCTGTGCCCAGATCACGCGCCTGAAAGGTGGTGTAGGTCACCGGCGGACGGTGGTTGCGCCGTTCAATCATGGTAAACAGCAAGTCAGCATAGGTATCGCCCTGCGGCGCATGCAGCACGTAGTGCAGACCTGTCATCGCCGTGGCGACACGCATGGCACCGACATGCGGCGGGCCTTCATATGTCCAGACGGTCAATTTCATTCGGCGGCCTCCAGACGAAGCACGGCCTTGCGGCGCAGCGGGCGCGAGAACAGACCGGCCAGATCGCCCGCCTGTTCGTAGAAATGGACCGGCGTGAAGACGAGTTCGATGGCCCATTTGGTGGACAGGCCTTCCGCCTCCAGCGGATTGGCAAGGCCAAGTCCGCAGATCGTCAGGTCAGGCCGGGCGGCGCGGGCGCGGTCGAGTTGTTTGTCCACATCCTGCCCTTCGGAGATTTGTGGGCCAGCGGGCAGCAGGTCCAAGTCAGGACCGTGCAGCGCGTCGTGGATATAGGGGCTGCCCACCTCGATCGCGGTCATACCGCATTCGCGGGTCAGGAAACGGGCGAGGGGGATTTCCAGTTGGCTATCTGGGAAGAAGAACACCGATTTGCCGCGCAACACTTCTGCCGCTTGTGCGATGGCCTTTTGCGCGCGGGCACGCGGGGCGGCGGTGACAGCGTCGAATGTTTCATCACTGACGCCGAATTCGGTGGCGATGGCGCGCAGCCAGGCGGTCGTGCCTTCGTCGCCAAAGGGGAAAGGGGCCGCCAGATGGCGGGCACCGCGCCGCTGCAAAGCAGCATGGGTTTCGCCGAGGAAAGGCTGAACCAGCGCGAAGACCGTGTTGGAGCCGACAGCCGTCGTGTCATCGATCCGCCGTGCGGGCAGCAGGCGGACGGGTCCGACGCCCATATCCGACAGCAGTGCCAGCATCTGATCCTCGACCACATCGGGCAAAGCACCGACGACCAGCAATTCGCGGGCCTCAGTGGTTTTCAGCACCGGCACCATGCAGGCGAGGCAGGCATCTTCGCCTTCGGTGAAAGTGGTTTCGATCCCGGAACCGGAATAATTCAGCACCCGCACATGTGGGGCGTGGATCTGGGACAGGCGTTCAGCGGCTTTGGCAAGATCGATCTTGATCACTTCGGACGGGCAGGACCCGACAAGGAACAATTGCCGGATGTCAGGGCGACGTTCCAGCAGGCGGGCGACTTCACGGTCGATCTCGACCTGCGCGTCTTTCATGCCTGCCAGATCGGTTTCTTCCAGAATCGCAGTGCCGAATCGGGGTTCTGCAAAAATCATCACACCGGCGGCAGATTGCAGCAGATGGGCGCAGGTGCGTGACCCGACCACCAGAAAGAACGCATCCTGCATCTTGCGGTGCAGCCAGATGATTCCGGTGAGGCCGCAGAACACCTCGCGCTGGCCGCGTTCCTTAAGAACGGGTGCGGTCCGGCAACCGCCGTTGGAGGGGGTGAGGGCATTCATGCGCGACCCTCTGCGTCAAGGCGGGCCATCCGGAGTTTCCACAGGAACTGACCGGCGTTGATGACATAGGCGGCATAGGCGGCCAGCGCGACATACATCAGCGCGTCAGGTGCCATGCTGCCCGTCAGCAGCGCGATCATGTACCAGCTGTGCAGCGTGATCACGCCAAAGCTGAACACGTCCTCCCAAAAGAACGCAGGCGCGAAAAGGTATTGACCGAAAACGACTTTTTCCCAGATCGCGCCAGTGATCATGATGACGATCAGAAAGACGGTCTTGATCACGATAGAAATGGTTGCCGCCTCATATCCGGCCCCAGTGGCGAGATAGCGCAACACCAGACCCAGCGAAATCAGGAAAACCACGAACTGCACGGGGGCCAGAATGCCCTGCACCAGCGTCCAGCGGGTGCCGTCACGCCGAACACGTTCCGCGTCCGAATACAAACTGCCCGGCGCAGGACGATCAAGCGATGAAACGCTTCCCGGTGCGGTGCTTGTCACGGACATGTAAGGGCCTCCAACCTGAACTTGATTTCAGACTAGGGGCGATCAGGGGGATGTGTCAACTTTAACTTACACATCTGTCGCGGTGACTGTGACATGGCGGGGAGGCGGTCTGCCCCCAAAATCGCTATTTTTAAAGGTTTATTCCATCATATCGGCATGTAATTACCGAGTGTGTCAATTTACTTTGACATTTTATGTCGCAGGACAGACAATGTAGCTAACGCAGATACGCGCAGATTTTCATGCGCAAACGGGAGCGGATATGGCTGATGGCCAAAACAGAGAGGTGACGTCCGGCGCAGCCTCGGCGGCTGCTACGTCCGGGCTGACTCTGGTGCCGCAGGCTGATCGCCGGCTGAATATGCAGATCATGCAGGATATGCGGCGGGCCACGTTGAGCGCTGACGCGCTGGATTGCAGGGCTGTTCTGCAGCGCGCTTATACCGCCGGTATCGCCCGTGACGATATTGCCGATCTTTATATTCCCGGGCTTGCGCGCGAACTGGGTGTAAATTGGTGCGAGGATTCTCTGAGTTTCGCGGCGGTGACAATCGGCTCTTCACGGCTTCAAGCGATGTTGCGGGAACTGGGGCCGGAATGGGTGGGCGATCAATCAGCCACCCCCGGCGCGCCGTCGGTCATGCTGGTCGTGGCGCAGGATGTCTATCACACGCTGGGCGCCATGGTGCTGAGCGGACAATTGCGGCGCAAAGGCCTGTCCGTCCGGCTGATGTTGGGTGTCCAGACCAGCGAACTGATCGAAAAACTGGCGAAAAACAGCTATGACGCGGTGTTCATTTCGTCATCTTTGGGTGAAACGCTTGAATCATTGCGTAAAATCGTTGAAGTGGTCCGTACCACCTGTGCCAAATCGGTGCCTGTCGTGATCGGCGGCACGATATTGGAGGATGCAGCCCCCTGCGACATTGTGTCGCTGACGGGTTCAGATTATGCTACGAATATTCCCAGTGAAGCGTTAGAGCTTTGCGGACTGACAACAAAATTCCTGAGCCTTGCGACACGATCGCGCGAGGCTTAGCCGATGCAGATGAACCTGCCCGAAGGGACCCGGCCATGACCTCGCGCGGGGCGAAATTCTGGGATAGCGGTGCTATCCCGCTGATCGCACCAGAGATACTGGGCGATATCATTGGGGATGTGGCTGATCTGGCGATTGTCATTTCGGACAATTGCGAAATTCTGTCGGTGATCGTCAATCCAGCCAATCCGTCGTTTCTGGTGATGGAACATTGGGAAGGCAAGGATATCCGCGACTCGCTCGCGGTGGAAAGTCGGCCGAAGTTTGAAAGCCGGCTGGCCGCATTCATGGCTGGCGACAAGGATGTCAAACCTGTCGAATTGAACCATTCGCGCGATGTCAGCGACTGGGATTCGCCTGTGCGCTATAGCTTTCACAGGATCGCACCCGATGGCGCCATCCTGATGCTTGGCCGCGATCTGCGCGCAATTGCCGAGATGCAGCAGCAACTGATCCGTGCCCAACTTGCGCTGGAACGCGATTATGAGGTGCAGCGCGAATATGACACCCGGTTCCGCGTCCTGCTGAACAACATGAGCGAACCTGTGTTGTTTGTCGGCGCACAGAACGGCGACATCACCGAAGCCAACGCCGCCGCGACGACCCTGTTCGACCGGTCACGCGATGATCTGATCGGCAGTCCGCTGCTCAGCTGCTTTGAGGCCCGCAAGCGCGGCGACCTGATCGAGGCGCTGACGACGCTGGCTATTTCCGAATGCGGTGATGGCGTAAAAATCGAATTGCGCGGCAAATCCAATGTCGTGCAGATCATGCCCACGCTGTTCCGCGCTGCGGGTGAGCGGGTCTTGCTGTGCCGGATCATCCCCGATGTCGAGGACGGGCTGAAGGCCGACAATCTGGCCCGCAACATGCAGGATCTTTACCTGAGCGGGCCCGAAGCCATCGTTTTCGCATCGGAAAATGGGGATGTCCTATCCGCGAATGATGCGTTTCTGGATCTGATCGACGTGGCCCATGACATCAACGTCCGTGGCCGCAGCATCGCCGATTATCTGCAACGCGGCAGCGTCGATCTGAAGGTCATGACCGAAAACGCCACCCGTTCCGGCCGGATGCGCATGTATGCGACCAAGATCGCCGGCCAATACGGCAGCCCCCGCGCGGTCGAGATTTCGGTGACCAAGCTGCATGCGGGCACGCATTCGGTCTTTGCCTTCGTGATGCGCGATACCAATCATGCCGATACGACGCGTGGCGCATTGTCACCGACCAGTGACGAAAGCATGAAATCGGTGGTGGAACTGGTGGGCAGCGCCACGCTCAGGGATATCGTGGCCGAGACGACAAATGTCGTGGAAAAGATGTGTATCGAAACCGCGGTTTCCCTGACGATGAACAACCGTGTAGCTGCAGCAGAAATGCTGGGCCTGTCGCGACAATCGCTTTACGTTAAATTGCGCAAATTCGATTTACTGAGCCGCGACACCGACGACCGCTAACGCGGGCTCCGTTTAGCAAGGATCCGTTGCAGAGTCCGCCGGTGCATCGACAACCGCCGTGCGGTTTCGGAGACATTGCGTTCGCATAGTTCATAAACCCGCTGGATATGTTCCCAACGGACCCGATCTGCGCTCATCGGGTTTTCCGGGGGCGGCGGCAGGCCGTCCGTCAGCGCCAGCAGCGCATTGGTGACATCGGTCGCATCCGCCGGTTTGGACAGGTAATCCGTGGCACCGATCTTGACCGCAGCGACCGCCGTGGCAATCG
>NZ_JBKBQY010000102.1:0-11625 GCF_046292185.1 Yoonia sp. | reverse complement strand
TGATGAACAGCAGCAGCGGCGCGATCAGCAGCATCGCCCGCAGCTTTTGCCTGCGCAAGGCGCGGTTGAGGCTGGATTTGAGCGTGCGGCCATCGGCGGCCATCATTTGTTCTGCCATGAATTTCGGACCTCTGTCACTCGAACGGGAAGGCGCGCAGCGCCGCAGGCGGTTCTTGGATTATGTGGTCGTAAGGCGGGGTTCACCCCGCCCTACCTTGCAAAAAAGCGGCGGGTTAGCCCCGCCGCCTTGTCGGCTTATTGTGCCAGCCAGCTCTGGAAACGTGCGTCCAGATCATCGCGGTAATCTGCCCACCAATCATAGTTCTGCACGAATGCGTTGTTGGCATTGGCAGGGTTGGTCGGCATATGTGGTGCCATCTCGATGCCCAGTTCGGCATGGGTCGACACCAGCGGTGCGGACGACATCCGTGCCGGACCGTAAGAGATATAGGCAGCCTGGTCAGCCAGACGCTGTGTATCTGTCGCGAAGAACACGAAATCCAGCACACGGTTCAGGCGATCCTCTGGCAGGCCGGCGGGAATGATCCAGCCATCAAGATCATAGACCTGTGCGTCCCACAGCATTTCCAGCGGCTGGTTCTGTTCGACGATCGCCGAAAAGAAACGACCGTTGTAGGACGAACCCATCACAGCTTCGCCATCGGCGATGGACTGGATGCTTTCCGCCGCAGAGGTCCACCAGATCGTGTCGCCCTTGATTGTGTCAAGCTTGGCAAAGGCACGGTCCTGACCTTCCTGGGTTTCCAGCGTGTCATAGACATCTTCAAAGGCAACGCCGTCACAGATCAGCGCCCATTCCATGTTGTTGATCGGACGGCGTTCCAGCGTACGGGTGCCAGGGAAGGTTTCCAGATCGAACAAGGCGCAGATATCTTCGGGCACCGCGCCATCCCATGCGGCCACATCGGTGCGGTACGCATTGGTGGTCGAATAGGCGATCTGCGGAATAAAGCAGGACGAGATGATCATATCGCCGAAATCTTCGGTCGCGGATGTGCCATCGGGGGCTGCGGCCAGAATATCGTCGTGATCGACTTCCATCGCCAGACCTTCGTCACACAGACGCATGGCATCGGCAGCGGTCACATCGACCAGATCCCATGTCAGGTTGTTGGCTTCGTCCATCGCGCGCAGCATGGCCACCGCTTCGTTCGAGCTTTCGTCCCAGACGGCGCTTACTCCGGGATTTTCCGCCAGATAGGGTTGCAGATAGGCGTTTTCCTGGCTCGCCTGATAGGCACCACCCCAGCTGACGATGGTCATATCATTGGCCATGTCCTGGGCAAAGGCGGTGGTTCCGGCCAGCGTTATCGCTGTCGTTGCCATCATTGCTTTGGTCATTTTCATCGTAAATCTCCCGTTGTCATGCCCGGTTGATCGTCTGGTCAGGGATACCCACCGGGCGGCGGTGTCCCTGCTACAGCCACTACGCGTCCAGCGCGCGGCAATCCTGCGGCAACCAGCCAATGTCGATCTGGGTGCCGGGGGTCAGCCGGACCTGATCGGGGGCGTTGCGTGTCTTGATCACGAATTCATCGGTCCCTGCCACGCGCAGGCGGGTCCGGAAAATATCACCCATGTAGATGAATTCCAGCACTTCGGCCTTCAGCGTCAATGCGCCGGGTTTCAGACGGGTTTTGTCGATCTCGACCCGTTCGGGCCGGATCGATACCTTGGTGCGGTCGCCGACCGCGTTGACGTTGACCGGCATCGCTTCGATCACATCGCCGCTGTCAAGGCGCACGGTACAGCGGTCGCTGCCGATTTCCTGCACCACACCGGTCAGCGTGTTGTTCTCGCCGATGAACTGCGCGACAAAGCTGTTCTGCGGGCGTTCGTACAGATCATCGGGTGTCGCCAGTTGCTGGATGCGCCCGTCTTCGAACACGGCGACCCGGTCCGACATCGTCAGTGCCTCGGTCTGGTCGTGGGTCACATAGACCACGGTGATGCCCAGTTCATGCGCCAGATTGGTGATCTCGAACTGCAGGGTTTCGCGCAATTGCTTGTCCAGCGCGCCAAGCGGTTCATCCATCAGCACCAGTTCGGGTTCGAACACCAGCGCACGGGCCAGGGCGACGCGTTGCTGCTGGCCACCGGACATCTGCGCCGGACGGCGCGCGCCGAAGTCGCCCATCTGGACCATGTCCAGCGCGCGTTTGACCTTTGCCTCGCGGTCGGACTTGCCCATCTTGCGGACTTCCAGCGGAAAGGACAGGTTTTCCGCGACGGTCATATGGGGGAACAGAGCGTAGTTCTGGAACACCATGCCGATGCCACGTTTATGCGGCGGGATATTATTGACCGATTTGCCATCAAGCCGGATATCGCCATGGGTGGCGGTTTCAAAGCCCGCAAGCATCATAAGGCAGGTGGTCTTGCCCGATCCCGATGGGCCAAGAAGGGTCAGAAATTCGCCCTTGGGGACTGTCAGGTTCAGGTCTTTGACGACAAGCGATTCCCCATCGTAACTTTTCTGCACACGTTCGAACGCGACGAAAGCATCGTCGTTTTTGACTTGTAGCAAACCAATCTCCCAGCGTTGGTATTTATTTTTTTCCAACTAAAGCGGGGCTGACCCCAAGATGCAACGCGAAAGCGCGCTTATTTGCAACAAATCCGACATCTTGCGTGTTGACCCTGTTGAAGCGCAAGGATTGTGCGATGTGCCGACGCGTCGGGCAATATTAACTTTCCAACTCGCTACTTGCGAATGATTATCATTCGTGATTTATAGCTTTCAGCAGCTCGCAAGATTTATCGAAGGAAAAACTATGGCATTTCACAAGACATTTTTCGGCATCGCCGCAGCGGTCGCATCATTGGCGGGCGCGGTTTCGGCGCAAGAAGACAGGTTCAAGGCCGTGACCACCTTTACCGTGATCGCCGATATGGCCCGCAATGTGGCGGGGGATGCCGCCATTGTCGAAAGCATCACCCGTCCGGGCGCCGAAATTCACGATTACCAGCCGACCCCGCGCGATATCATCCGTGCGCAGGACGCCGATCTGATCCTGTGGAACGGTCTCAACTTGGAAAGCTGGTTTGAACAATTCTTCGGCAACCTGCGCGATGTCCCCAGCGCTGTCGTCACCGACGGCATCACGCCGATTTCCATCACCTCGGGTGATTATGACGGTCAGCCGAACCCACATGCCTGGATGGGCTTGAACAACGCGCTGATCTATGTCGACAATATCCGCGACGCGTTTGTGACGCATGACCCCGATAATGCCGACATTTATACCGCCAATGCGGAAAGCTATAAACAACAGATCACCGATACGATTGCCCCGCTGCGTGATGCGATCCTTGCCTTGCCCGAAGAAAGGCGCTGGCTGGTGTCCTGCGAAGGCGCGTTCACCTATCTGATTGAAGATTTCGACATGCAGGAACTTTACCTCTGGCCGATCAATGCCGATAGCCAAGGCACCCCGCAACAGGTGCGGCAGGTGATCGACACAGTCCGCGCCAATGATATCCCCGTGGTGTTCTGCGAAAGCACGGTCAGCCAAGCCCCCGCAGAACAGGTCGCGCGTGAAACGGATGCGCTTTATGGCGGCATGCTCTATGTCGATAGCCTGACAGAAGAGGATGGCGCGGTTCCCACCTATCTGGAGCTGCTGCGCGTTACCTCGGAAACCATCGCGCGGGGCCTGACCGAATGACCACGGGGATCAGTGCAAAGGGCGTCAGCGTGACCTATCGCAATGGTCACACCGCCTTGCATGACGCCAGCTTTACCATCCCCACCGGCACGATCACCGGGCTGGTGGGGGTGAACGGGGCGGGCAAATCCACCTTGTTCAAGGCGATCATGGGTTTCGCGCCCGCGTCCAAGGGCGCGATCACCGTGCTGGACATGCCGGTGAAAGAGGCGTTGCGCCAGAACATCGTCGCCTATGTGCCGCAATCCGAAGAAGTGGACTGGTCCTTTCCCGTGTTGGTCGAAGACGTGGTAATGATGGGCCGCTATGGCCATATGGGGTTTTTCCGCCGCGCCAGCGCCGCCGACAAGGCGGCGGTGACGCAAGCGCTGGACCGCGTCGGCATGGCAGACTATCGCCACCGCCAGATCGGCGAATTATCCGGCGGGCAGCGCAAACGCGTGTTTCTGGCCCGCGCGCTGGCGCAGGATGGCAAGGTGATCCTGCTGGATGAACCCTTCACCGGCGTCGATGTCCAGACCGAGGACGCGATCATCGCCCTGCTGCGCGGCATGCGCGACGAAGGCCGGGTGATGCTGGTGTCCACCCATAACCTCGGGTCTGTCACCGCCTTCTGCGATCACACCATTCTGGTAAACCAGACCGTGCTGGCCTATGGCCCGACCGCACAGACATTCACCCGCGCCAATCTGGAACGCGCCTTTGGCGGGGTGTTGCGGCATTTCGTGCTGGGCGGGTCCGATCTGCATGACGATGACGATGGCCGCGAAATCCGCGTGATCACCGATGATGAACGTCCCTTTATCGTCTATGGGGATGATGTCGCGCGATGATGGACCTGCTGCTGTCACCTTTCGCCTATGGCTATATGGTCAATGCCATGTGGGTCAGCGCGCTGGTCGGGGCGATTTGCGCCTTTCTGTCGGCCTATCTGATGTTGAAGGGCTGGTCGCTGATCGGCGATGCGCTAAGCCATTCCATCGTGCCGGGCGTTGCCGGGGCCTATATGCTGGGCCTGCCTTTCGCGTTGGGTGCTTTCGTCGCGGGCGGTCTGGCGGCGGGGACGATGCTGTTCCTCAACCAGCGATCCGGACTGAAGGAAGACACGATCATCGGCCTGATCTTTACCGCCTTTTTCGGGCTGGGGCTGTTCATGGTATCACTCTCGCCCGCCTCGGTCAGTTTGCAGACGATCACGCTGGGCAATATCCTGGCAATCTCGCCCGGTGATACGCTGCAACTGGCGATCATCGGCTTTGTCACGCTGGCCGTGCTGCTGGCGAAATGGAAAGACCTGATGGTCACCTTCTTTGACGAAAACCATGCGCGCAGTATCGGGCTACGGCCTGATCTGCTCAAGGCGGTGTTTTTCACGCTGCTTGCCGCGTCCTGCGTTGCCGCGATGCAGACGGTGGGCGCCTTTCTGGTGATCGCCATGGTGATCACGCCGGGGGCGACTGCCTATCTGCTGACCGACAGGTTTCAGCGCCTGCTGGTGGTCAGTGTCGCCATCGGCACCGCCACCAGTTTCATCGGCGCTTACCTGAGTTTTTTCGTCGATGGCGCCACAGGCGGCATCATCGTCACCTTGCAGACGCTGGTATTCCTGACCGCTTTCATCTTTGCCCCCAAGCACGGGCTGCTGGCGACACGGCGCAAGGTGGCGCGGGCATGATCGACACCTTGCTGTTCCCGTTCCAGTTCGCCTTCATGAACAACGCCTTTATCATCATGGCGCTGCTGGCCGTGCCGACCAGCCTGTTGTCGTGCTATCTGGTGCTGAAGGGCTGGTCGCTGATGGGCGACGCGATCAGCCATGCGGTGCTGCCCGGTATCGTGCTGGCCTATATCGCCGGTATCCCGCTGATCATCGGGGCCTTTGCGGCGGGCATGGTCTGTGCCGTCTCAACCGGATTTCTGGCAGGCAACAGCCGGATCAAACAGGATACCGCGATGGGCGTGGTGTTTTCGGGCATGTTCGGCTTTGGCATCGTGATGTATACAAAGATCAGCACGGCGGTGCATCTGGACCATATCCTGTTCGGCAACATGCTGGGCATCAGCGCCGCCGATCTGTGGACGGCGGGGCTGATTGCGGGCTTTGTGACGCTGGTGCTGCTGGCCAAGCGCCGGGATCTGCTGTTGCACGCCTTCGATCCGGTGCAGGCGCAGGCGGTCGGGCTGCGCACCGGCTGGCTGCATTACGGCCTGCTGGCGTTGATTTCGATGACCATCGTGGCGACCTTGTCAGCGGTGGGGATCATCCTGGCGATCGGCCTGCTGATCGCGCCGGGTGCCATCGCGTTTTTGCTGACAAAACGGTTCGAGGCGATGCTGCTGATCGCTGTCAGCGTATCGCTGCTGTCGGGGTTCATCGGCGTCTACGCCAGCTTTTTCATCGACAGCGCCCCCGCGCCGACGGTTATTCTGGTGATGACGCTGATCTTTATCGCGGCCTTTGTGCGCCACAGTCTGCGCGCGCGCGTGGCGGATGCAGCGCCAAAGACCACGGCGCTGCGAAACCGCGCGCCTTAACGCGCAATGGCGCGCGCGATCTGTTCGGTCAGGGTCAGCACGGCCGCCGATTGCGCGGCGCTGATCGCCCCGAGGCTTTGATCCGTCATCGGCTGGCGGATATCGAAACTGCGCGCGGTATCGCGGAAGTCGACGCCGTCACCGCCGACAAAATACTGCCCCGCCAGTTGGAACGTGCCGTCAGAACCGGCGATCATCCGCGTCACGCGGATATCGATGGCCACATCGGGCAGGCCGATGAATGGCCAGGGTTCCGGCCCGACATCGGCATTGGTGATCTGCGCCAATGTGGAAGATATCGCCAGCGTGATCGCGCGCTGCGGATCGTCGGCCCACAGGATGCCGCTGTCTGCGGTGATCAGCCCGCTGGCGTCCTGCAGGGGGATGTCCTCGACCGCGGCATAGGTGGGCAGGGATACCGTCCGCACCATCGCGCTGCGCACTAAAGGCTGTAGCTGCAGCGTCGACGGGGCAGGGGTAAAGGCCAGACGGTCCGGCTGCGCCGCACAGCCCGCGACACCAAGAACGGCGACAATCATCAGTTTCTTCAGCATATCTACCGTCCTGTAATCAGTGAATTGGGGTTGCGCTGGATCGCGCGCGCCAGCGCGGATACGGCGTTGGCCGCGCTCTGGATTTCGCGCAAGGTGGTCAGCGTTTCGGCGTTGAACCGTGATCTGTCGCCGTAGCTGGCGATCACCGTTTCGGATTGGGTGACCAGCCGCCCCGCCTGTGCCGACAAGGCGGGCAGGGTGGCCACTGCATCCTCGACCGCACGGGCGGCGGCATTGGCCGAGGCGAGAAGTTCATTCACATTCTCCACGGCACCGCCTTCGCGGACCTCCGCCATCACGTTGCGCAATTCGTCCAGCGCCCCGTTCAGACTGCCGGGCAGGGCCCGCGTGTCATCGGCGGCAATGAACGCGTCGATAGAGTTCAGCGTGCTGGTGGCGGATGTGACCAGCGCCTCCAGCTCCAACTGATTGGCGCGGGTGGTCAGCTCTTCGATATCGGCGGTGATGCGCGGCAGGTTACGGGTTGCCTCGTCGATATTGGCGAGGGCAGAGGCCGCGACGACCAGCACCTCGTCCAGCGAGGTGACGATGCCCGTCTCATTCGCGCTGGCGATGATGGTGTCGATTTCCGCGATAAGGTTGCGCAGATCGGCAGGCACGGCTTGCAGGTCTTCGGACCCGACGATGCCACGCGCCTCTTCCAGCAGGGCGATCACGGAACCGGGAACGTTGCGGGTATCTTCGCTGGCGACCAATTGCTCGATGCTGTCCATCAGATTGATCGCACCGTTCATCAAGTCCTCGACCGGCAGGGCGTTGATCCGGGCCAGCACGCCTTCTGCCGTGGCGGCCACGTCAGAGACGTTGGAGTCCGTGGTCGGAATGACCGGGAAGGCACCGCTGGTCTGGGCCATGATCGCGGGCAAGGCATCGGGGATTTGCACCAGTTCGACCTGCAAGGACCCCGACAGGATATTGCCCGTCACCATCCGCGCGCGCAGACCACGCGTCACGAAATCGGACAGCAGCTCCAGCGCATCATCCGCCGTCGCATCGACGCCAAGACCCAGCCGGGAAGGCTGGATATTCAGCACCGATTGCAGCCGCACCTCGGCCTGATCGCCCTGGCCGACGACGATGGCGCTGATTTCGCTGACCTCGCCGATGCGGATACCCTGAAACCGCACCTCTGATCCGCGTGTCAGGCCGGTAACCGCTTCTTCGAACAGGACGGCGACGCGCAGCACCTCGGCGCTGGGGTCGACGAAAAGACTGTCGCGGGCAATCTGCTCCGACGCATAGATGGTAAAGGATTGGCCTTCCGTGACAGGCTCACCTCCGGAAACGACGGTGTCGAATTCGACCCCGCCCTCGATCAGCGAGGCCAGCGAATTGACGTTCAGCGCCACACCGCCCGCCCCGAAGGACACGCTGAACCCCGATACATCCCAGAACCGCGTGCTGCTGGTGATCCGGCGGTCATAGGGGGCAAGGATAAAAGCGTTGACCATGATCCCGCTGCCATCAAGATTGAGCTGCGGTTCTTCCAGATAACCGACCGTCAGCCCCTTGTGCAGCACCGGCGCGCCTGCCGCGATTGCACCGGCGTTTTCTGTGCGCAGGGTGATGCTGGTGCCGCGCTGTCCGGCGCGTGTCAGGACGGGTTGTTCCAGACCGGTGAAATTGGTCTGGGCGACATCGGCCTCGTTGTTCCAGTTGCCTTCGATATAGACGCCTGACAAAACGGTATCCAGCCCGCTGATCCCGCGCACCGATACATTGGGCCGCACCACCCAGAATTGCGCATCGGCGTCCAGATAGGGCGCGATATCCTGATCGACCCGCGCATGCACAAGGATCGTGCTCAGATCGTTGTCGAATTCGACCGCTTCGACCAGACCGACACGGATATCGCGATAGCGGATTTCCGTCGCCCCCGCCGTGACACCGGCGGCGTTTTCAAAGGCGATGGTGATCCGCACGCCCTGATCGCGATAATTCTGCCAGGCGGCCCCCAGCGATATCGCCAGCGCAAGGATCGGCACCAGCCAGACCAGCGTCAACCGCTGCGCAATGGGGCGCTTCGCGGGGCGGATCGCCATCGGTGCCGGGCCGTTGGGAGGGGTATCAGTCATCTGTTGTCCTGTCGGCGTCCCAGATCAGCCGCGGGTCAAAAGCCTGCGCAGCCAACATCGTGAAAATAACCGACAACGCAAAACTCACTGCTGCAATACCGGGGTTGATCGTGGCGATGGCGTCCAACTGGACCAAAGCCGATAGAATAGCGACCACAAAAACGTCGATCATCGACCAGCGGCCGATGAATTCGACCAGATCATAGGCCTTGTGCCGCCCGTGCTGGTTGTCCTGCGACCGCCGCTGCACGGATATCGCCAGGTAGATGATCACCGCGAATTTCCCGACCGGAATGACCACAGAGGCGACAAAGACCACCAGCGCGATTCCGATGGCCCCGTAATTGACCAGGTCGACAACGCCGCCGATGATCGTGCTTTCGGTCCGGTCCAGCAATGTCGCGGTCAGCAGCATCGGATAGATATTGGCGGGGATATAGGCGATCATCCCGGCGATCAGCCAGGCCCAGACCTTTTGCAGGCTTTGCTGGTCGCGGCTCTGCAATTTGCTTTCGCAGCGGTTGCAACGCAGCGTGCCCGTGTGGTGGACTTGTCCGCAGGTCCGGCAGGCCACAAGGCCCGCGTCGCGCGCGGAAATCAGGCCTTGGCTTGGTCCAGCGCTTCCCAAATCGAATACCTGCAAATCAGTTGATCCTTGAGGATCGTGATAACAACAACACCGGCAAAGGCCCAGAAGGCGGGACCAATTGTCACAGCCGCCATACCCGCGACCTTGATCAGCGCCACGGTGACACCCACGATGAATATTTCCGCCATGCTCCAGGGCCGCAACCGTTCGGCCAGACCAAAGGCCACCCGCGCCCCGCGATGCGGTTTTCCGTCGCGTACCAATGGCCCCAGCGCATAGATCAGCGCGGTCAGCCGCGTCAGCGGCAGCACGACGATAAAGAACGCCACCGCAATCGCCAGCGGAAAGGCCAGACCGTCCGAAAACGCCAGCACCGCATCGATCACCGATGTCGCATTCTGCGCGCCGCCCGCGTTCAGCGACAAAAACGGAAAGGTTACCGCCGCGATCATCAGTACGAATGCGGTCAGCGCCAGTGAAATGATACGCGCCACTGCCGTGGATTGCGACGACATCAGCACATGACCGCAGCGCTGGCAGCAGGCGCGCGCACCTTCGGGCAGGTTCTGCGCGACATGCAGCGTGTCGCATTGCGGGCAGGCAACAAGATCATCGAGATGAGGCAGCGCGTCGGTCAATTCCCGCTCCGGTAAGGACGGGGCATTGTCTTTGCCCCAGGCAATGCGCAATCATGACGCGTCGCTGGTGGATAGGCCAGCCCGCCACCAATTTCAACACAACAAACTGAGAGCGCTATGTCCCTGACAATTTTCCCGCCACGCCCCGCACCTGTCGTCCCCGTCGTGGGGGGCACGGGCGGTTTTCCAGTCGCGCGGATATTCTGCGTTGGGCGCAACTATGCCGGCCATGCCGCCGAAATGGGCCATGAGGTCGACCGCGAAGCGCCGTTCTATTTCACCAAATCCGCCCATGCGGTGCTGCTGTCAGGCCAGGACATGCCCTATCCGCCACGCACGCAGGACCTGCATCACGAAATGGAACTGGTCGTGGCGATCGGTGCAGAGGCGACGGATATCAGCCAGAGCGATGCGATGGGCATCATTGCGGGCTATGCCTGCGGCCTCGACATGACTCGCCGCGACCTGCAGGCAGCGGCCAAGGACAAGCGCCGCCCCTGGGACACAGGCAAGGATTTCGACAATGCCGCGATCATTGCCGCCATCACCCCCGCCGCCGACATGCCCGATCTGGCCGATCTGCCAATCATGCTCAGCGTGAACGGGGAAACCCGGCAGCAGGCGGTGCTGGCCGATATGGTCTGGTCGGTCGCTGAAATCATCGCCGATCTGTCGACGCTTTACAAGTTGATGCCGGGCGATCTGATCATGACCGGCACGCCTGCGGGGGTTGGTCCCGTGGTGCGCGGCGACCTGATGGAAGGGCGGATCGGTGATCTTGCGCCGGTCATCGTACGGGTGGTGTGACGTCATTTCACTTGCGCGCTGGCAGCCCATATAGCAATGCTGCGGCGAGTTTTCAGGGAAGGGCCCGTCATGACAATGACCCACCGCATTCTTGCCGCTGTGCTGGCGGCCAGCCTCGGCTCCGCCGCCAGTGCGCAGGACGTGACCTTGCGCCTGCATCAATTCCTGCCCGCGCAGGCCAATGTGCCCGCCCATATCCTTGATGTCTGGGCCGACAAGGTCGAGGCCGACAGCGATGGCAGGATCAGGATCGAACGTTACCCCTCGATGCAACTGGGCGGCAGCCCGCCGCAACTGATCGATCAGGTGATCGACGGTGTGGCCGATATCATCTGGACCCTGCCGGGCTATACGCCGGGGCGGTTTCCGCAGTTGGAAGTGTTTGAGCTGCCCTTCATTTCGCCGGATGCCGAGGCCACCTCGCGCGCTTTCTGGGAACTGGCCGAAGAGCGGATGATGGACAGCGATTTTGCCGCGTTCAAACCCCTTGGCCTTTGGGTGCACGGCCCCGGCGTCATCCATGCCAATCGGCCCGTCACCGATATCGCCGATCTTGATGGCCTGAAACTGCGCGGCCCGACACGGGTGATCACCAATCTGCTGACCGATCTTGGCGCGACCGCCATCGGCATGCCCGTGCCCGCCGTGCCAGAGGCTTTGTCACGCGGCGTCATCGACGGCGCGGTGATCCCATGGGAGGTGGTGCCATCGCTGAAA
>NZ_JBKBQY010000101.1:0-11686 GCF_046292185.1 Yoonia sp. | reverse complement strand
TCTATCTGCCGCTGGCGGCACCTGCCCTCGCGGTCATTGCGATGTTCAACTTCACTGCGGTGTGGAACGAATTCTTGATCCCGCTGGTGATGACATCGACGTCGGATATGAAGGTGATCCAGACAGCACTGGCGGATTTTTCCGATCAGGAAACCGTGCTGTGGAACCTGCTGATGGCGGCGGTTCTGATCTCGATCCTGCCGCTCGTGCTGATGTTCATCATCGGTCAGAAACATCTTGTCCGCGGCGTGGCCGTTGGCGGAACCAAAGGATAATCAAATGACCCTGGCAGTCGAGGCGCGCGGCCTCTGGAAAACCTATCCCGGTGATGTTCACGCCGTCAAAGGCATCGATTTTCGCATCGAACCGGGCGAACTCGTCGTGCTGGTCGGCGGATCCGGCTGCGGCAAGACAACCACCTTGCGCATGGTTGCGGGTCTGGAGCGCATCTCGAACGGGGAAGTGCTGGTCGGTGACCGCGTCGTCAACGACGTGCATCCGTCCAAGCGCGGTGTGTCGCTGGTGTTCCAGAACTTCGCGCTTTATCCGCATAAGACGACGTTCAAGAACATCGCTTTTCCGCTGGAATCCGCAGGTGTGCCCAAGGATGAAATCCGCAAACGCGTAACAGCCGTGGCCGAGATGCTGGAACTGTCCGCGCATCTGGACAAGACGCCCGATGGTCTGTCGGGTGGCCAGCAGCAGCGTGTCAGCCTCGGCCGCGCGATTGTGCGTGACCCTGCCGTGCTGCTGCTGGATGAACCTTTGTCAAACCTTGACGCCCGGCTGCGCGTCGTGATGCGGTCGGAACTCAAACGCATCCAGCGCCGTGTCGGGTCCACCGCAATCTACGTCACACATGATCAGGTCGAGGCGATGACGATGGGCGACCGGATCGTGGTCATGGATGCAGGACAGATCGCGCAGATCGGCACACCGGCGCAAGTGTATCTGACGCCTGCCAGCCTTTATGTGGCGCAGACCATCGGCAGCCCTGCAATGAACCTGTTCAAAGGCCGCGCCAGCGCATCGGACGGCACATTATCGCTGTCGGGCAACGGCTGGAATGTGCATATGACCGGCAACGGTGCGGCGGCCTTGATCGCGCGGATGACAAGCGGTGATGACGTCATCACCGCCGGTATCCGCCCCGAGGATCTGGACCTGTCAGGCCCCGGCGCAGCGCTTGGGACCGGTCCCTGCATCACCGCCGAACCGCTGGGGTCGGAAACGCTATATAACGTTGAAATCGACGGTGCCTTGACACGCGTTCTACGCCGGGAAACATTTGTCAGTCTGCCCGAAGGTCAAACTGCTCCGGTCCATCTACGTCCGGGTGCGCGGGTGCATCTGTTCAATGCACAGGGCAGTCGGATCGGTGGCGCGGTTTTGAGTGAAACCGTCGACAGCACCCAATGGGTGCCAGAGGCCGAGGCATCATAATATCCTCAGGGGAGTATAAACCTTATACCTTGTGAGAAATATCCGTCGCTGACGTCGCCTTTACGACACGACCTCATGGCGAGACTGGCTCCGGAACTGCGCGATGGCCCAATACATCTTGTGTCGCGCAGACGTCTCGGACGCCAGGGTTGGCCTGATCGCTTCATGTTGCTTGAACGTCCATTGGTCGCCGATACGGACCATCCAACGATGGCCTTGATCCTTGAAATAAAATGGAATGGTGCCGTCAATCGTGCCTTTACCGACAAGTTCGACAGGCCTTTCCTGCATTTTGACTTTCAGTGTCATCTGATCTCCTTTTCTTACTCCCGCGCTCACTGTGATACGGCGCAGGTGGTTTAGTATTTGTTTATATTTTCGATTAACCGGCCCTTGAGCTTTTCGAAGCTCATTACATTTGCCGATACTAGCCCATTAGGTAGGCACGAAATCGGGTTTGTCTACCGCTAAGTAGACCAGCCGCACCGGCATGATCTATTCTCTTAGCCTAAGATGGCAGAAACGTGGACGGCGGGCCGACACAAATCACACTTAGCCGATGCATCGCGCGGGTGCAGGCGACGTAAAGCATGTTGCGATCCATATCGGTCACAAAGATACTTTCGCTGGCATCGGGGATGATGACGCGGTCAAATTCCAACCCCTTTGCCAAATGCGGCGTGCAGACGACGACGCCAGTGGAAAACCCGGTGCTGCCTTCTTCCAGCAAGCGGGCCTCGGCCCCTGCCCCAGTCAGCAGTTTGTGCAGACGCCTGGCCTGCGGCTGGGTTTTTGCCAGCACCGCAAGACTGATGTGATCGGAAGTGCGGAAGTCTGCGACGGCTTCACTGATCAAAGCAATAGCCTCGGAATGCGTCCAGACCTCATGCACATCCGGCACCGGCCCATGCCGTTCCATCGCGATCAGGTCGGGGTTGGGCGAGATCTGCAATGCAAACTGCATGATTTCCCAGGTCGACCGATAGCTTTTGTTCAAGGTCACCTGATAGGCCCCATCCAACACCTGCGAGATGCTTTCGGGCGTCGAGGCGCTGTAGGGGTTCACGGACTGGGTCGCATCGCCCAGCACGGTCTTGCGGCACTTGAACAGACGGCCCAACACGGCATATTGCACGGGCGTGTAATCCTGCATTTCATCCACCAGCAGGTGTTTGACGGACCCATAGGGGTTTTCCACGCCTTCGGTCAGCATTTGCAGGTAGATCAGCGGGAAGACATCGGCATATTCCATCTTGCCGCTGATCGGCTTGAACAATTCGGGCCGTTCGATCCAGTCAAAGAACGTTTTATAGGCCGCACGCAAAGTCGTGCGCTTCACCATGCCTCGGCCAGCCTTGCGGATGATGGCCCGTTCTTCCAGGCGCAGGTCAATCCCATATTGCGCCTCGAATTGGTCGATGACAGCATTGCCCAAGGCAACAAGGCGCTCCGCGGTATCGAGATGTTTCAGCCGATCCCAGTTGGTTTCAAACACAAACCCGGGCAGCGGGCGTTTGCGGATCGTCAGATCCTCGGGCTGGAACGCCTGTTTGGCCAGATATTGCGCGTAGGATTCTATCTGCTGCAAAAACGCCGGGGCGGCTTTGGCGCGAATACGCGCCTTCGTGGCTGCATCGTCAGTTTCCAACAGATGTGCGGTTTGTTCAAAAAAGCTCTGGAACCTGATCTTGCTGCCCAAAAGCTGGGTGGCCAGCGTTTCCATCCCGATCTCAGGCACGGTTTCTTCGCCGAGTTCCGGCAGCACATTCCCGATGTAATCGGCAAAAACCCGGTTCGGTGAAATGATCAGGATATCACTGGAACTGATGGTGTCCTTGAACCGATAAAGCAGAAACGCAATCCGGTGCAGCGCGATGGATGTTTTGCCCGATCCCGCAACGCCCTGAATGATCAGCGTCTGCGCTTCGGCATCGCGGATGATCGCATTCTGGTCCCGCTGGATCGTAGCGACGATATTCTTCATCCCCTCATCGCTGGCGCGTGATAATTCGTCCTGCAGCACGTCATCCACGATGTTCACGCTGACGTCGAGCATGAAGTCCATCTTCCCCTCGCGAATGCGAAATTGGCGCTTGAGCACCAGGTCGCCGGGGATCCGGCCAGAAGGCGCATCGTAATGCGCAGGGCCGGTTTCGAAATCATAGAACAAGGATGATACCGGTGCCCGCCAGTCATAGACCCATGCGGTCTGGCTATCCTCATCGGTGAAATCATGGATGCCGATGTAATAGGCACCCGTCTCGTTCCGGTCCTGCCGGCGGAAATCGAACCGCCCGAAATATGGCGATTTGCGGAGTTTCTCCAGCTTTTTGGCCTGCGCGCGCAGCACATCGGACGACCGCATCATCTGGTCGATGGATTGCCGCATCGCGACCTTGTCGAGGTGGTCCATATCCCGGCGCGCTTCCCACATATGGTCATGTGCTGCCTGAATGTCGCGCTGGTAATCCTGCACCCGCAGGCCGATCTCGCTAAGATTGCTGTCGATCTGCGCCAGACAATCGGTCAGGCGTTGTGTTTCATGGGTTTGGTCAGTCATGAGGCATCAATCTGTATCTGTGGGGCGGCGCAGCAATACAACATCCTTGGCCGGGATGGTGATCTGCCAACCCCATTGGGCGGCAAGATAGCGAAAAGTGTGCGCGCGAAAGAACACGACGTGGGTCGGGTCCTTGCGGTAATGCCAATCAGCAAAGTGGGTGTCATCATCCTGAAAACAGGTGATGATGGCGAGGATACCGCCGGCGCGGATCATGTCGCGCAGGCGGGCAAAGTCCTCGCGCGGATCATGGAAATGTTCAGCGACTTCGGTGCAGGTGACAAAATCATAGCTGTCATCCAGCGGTGCCGGTTCAGGCGCAAAGAACGGATCGTAGAGCGCCACATCATGCCCCGCCTCGCGCAGCATATGCGCCAATGCCGGACCCGGCCCACAGCCGTAATCCAAACCGTGCGATCCAGGTGCGAGCTCCGCCAGCAACGGATCGGCGAGTTTCGACAGGAACCGCCGATAGTCAGGGTCGTCGGGATCGTTTTCATGATGCAGGTAATGCGCGTATTCATCACACTTTGCCGGGCACATGGCCGGGTCAAGAAACCGCGCCTGGCAATGCGCACAGCGGAAATAGGCCCGCATGTCCACGGTCAGAAAATGCTCTGCCATAGTGGCGCAGACGGGGCAGGGAGAAGAATCGGTCATGCCCGCGCCAGATAGACGGTCTGGGTAAAGGGTCTGCCAGTCAAAGGATTGTCGAATGTCACAGGCTCTGCCCAGCATTCGGGAAAAGCGGCCCCCAACTGATCAAGGAACCGCTGATCCGTCACCTTGTCCGACCATAGCCCGAAAACGCCACCGGGTTTGAGATAGCGTTTCATCGCGCGCAGCCCGTCGGGTTGGTAAAAGCTGTCGCTGCGCGGATCCAGCAGGTGATCCGGCGCATGGTCGATATCGGCAAGGATGGCATCAAATTGCCGTCCGGGCTGGTCTGGGTCTAACCCGTCACCTGCGGCCATGGCAAAGAAATCGCCGATGACCATCCGGCAGCGCGGATCGTCCTGCAGGGCCGTGCCCATGGGAAGAATACCGTTTTCGTGCCATTCAATCACCGGCGCAAGATATTCACTCACACGTAAGTCCGCGACCCTGGGTTCAGCAAGCACGGCCTGCGCCGTATAGCCAAGGCCCAAACCCCCTACGACGACCTCCAGCTCATCGCCCTTGCAGGCCGCGACACCCAAATGGCCAAGTGCCACTTCCGAGGCCGTAAAGTGGCTGGTCATCAGAAAGTCATCGTCCAGTTTGATCTCCCAGACATCCACGCCAAGCCGCAGATCATGCCGCCGACGCAGGGTCAGGGCGCCGATTGGCGTCGGGCAGTAATCGAGTTCTTCAAACATTGTGCTCATGATATGCCCGCCTCACTTGGATGCGGCTCCATTCGGTCAAATTGTCGGGACGCCGTGTTATCTGAAAAATCACGGCAAACTGCAATCACCGCGATGGTGAAGCAGTCTAGCCATTGTGCTTGGCGCGGCGGTCGCGCATCGGGGACACCAGCTTTTCGATCTCTCCATCGCTTTTGTCACGCAAGGCCGGCACCAGATTGCGAATGTCTTGCACTGACGCATCAGGCCGTGCGATCAGCACGCGTTCGATCAGGTTTTTCAGTTGTTGTTTCATTTTTTAATTCTCGTATTTCAAGGTCATACACGATGCCGCCGAAGGCAGAGCGGTAATCCAGCCCTGCGATCATGCGACTTTGAATCTATCGCCTTCGGAATTAACCTCTGCGATTGCCACCTGTGCCGTGACCATCGCCCCGGCCACGGAACAGGCATTTTCCAGCGCAATCCGCACCACTTTGACAGGGTCGATGATGCCACGCGCGACAAGATCGCCATAATCGCCCTGCGCCGCGTCGAAACCGAAACTGTCAGTTGCCGCATCCCATACTTTGCCGATCACAAAGGTGCCGTCAAAACCCGCGTTGTCGGCGATCTTGACCAGCGGCGCATTCAGCGCCCGATGCACCAACGTGATCCCAGCATTTTCGTCTTCATTGTCACCCGTCAAGTCCTGCAGAATGCGACCCGCACGAACCAAGGCGACACCGCCGCCGGCAACAACGCCTTCTTCAACGGCAGCGCGTGTGGCGTTCAAGGCATCCTCGACACGATCCTTGCGCTCGCTCACTTCCGCTTCGGACATGCCGCCGACATGGATGATAGCGACGCCCCCCGCGAGTTTGGCAAGCCGTTCGCGCAGATCATCCGCTTCACGCCCAGGTGCGATATCGTTCAGCGCCTGTCGCAGCTGCGCAGCCCGCAAGGCAATGTGATCTTTGCCGCCAGAACCGCCGATCAAAGTCGTCGTCTCGCGCGTGACCTCGACCCGGCGCGCGCGCCCAAGCGCCTCAATTCCGGCGTCTTCGATGGTCATGCCACGCTCAGCGCTGATCACCTCGCCACCGGTGACGGTTGCGATATCCTCCAGCATGGCCTTGCGGCGATCCCCAAAGCCGGGTGCTTTCACTGCGGCAACCTTTAACCCACCCCGCAGTTTGTTCACTCCGAGCGTGGACAGGGCGTCACCTTCAACATCATCGGCGATGATCAACAGCGCCTGACCTGTTTTAGTCACGGCTTCAAGGATCGGCAAAAGCGGTTGAAGCGAAGATAGTTTGCCATCATGCAGCAGGATCAGGGCATCGTCCAATGTCACCGTAGATTTTTCTGCCTCGGTCACGAAATGGGCACTGAGATAGCCGTTGGCAAATTGCATGCCCTCCACAAATTCGGTTGTCGTCGCAAAGCCGTGATTTTCCGCGACGGTGATGACACCGTCCGGTCCCACCCGTGACATCGCCTCGGCGATCTGCCCGCCAATATCTTGCTCTCCATTCGCGGAAATCGTGCCGATCTTGGTGATATCGCTTTGCCCATCCACCGGGCGCACAGCAGCACGCAGCGCCGTGACCGTCGCAGCAGCGGCGCGGTCGATACCGCGTTTGACATCCATCGGATTTGCACCGCCTGCCACGAGCTTTACACCGTCGCGCAATATAGCATGAGCGAGCACCGTCGCCGTGCTGGTACCATCGCCAGCCATGCTGTTGGTGCGCGCCGCCACCTCCTTGACCATCTGCGCACCCATATTCTGAAAGTGATCATCAAGCGCAAACGCCCTTGCTACAGTCGCGCCGTCTTTGGTGCTTTGAGGTTTTCCAGCGGCGTCATGAAGGACAACATTGCGTCCTTTCGGCCCTAGTGTCGCACCCACTGTGCGCGCCAGAAGGTCGACACCTTCCAGCAAGCGATTGCGCGCGACGATGTCGAATGAAATTTCTTTCGCTGTCATGCCGAACTCCTTTCCGTGTTTCGGATAGGCGGCAAGCAGAACCTGGCATATTTTGCTGCGGGTAAATGACCCCGCCAGTGTCGACTTGCAGCAGTCTGGTCGCGGATCGAAAAAGGCGCCTGCAAGGCCGCCAGAAACGATCAGCAATCTTGGCACTCTCAATAGCAGAGTGCCAAGTCCTAGCTAAACACTGCGTCTGAGAAAGTCAATCTGGCAGTCCGGACTGATCACCCCGCGTCAATGTTGCGCTGTTACCAAGGCTAGTTCCAGCTTCTCCATCGCATCGGTCCACAAGCCTTCGGCACGCGCAATGCCGTCCATAACTTCGGCATATTTATGCTGCCACGTCTCGGCTTGGTTGCCCATTTCGGCCTCGTAAAGTGCCGAATCGGACAGTTTCACCGCCAGTTGATCGCGCATCTTGTTCAACTTTGCCAAAACAGTTTCGCATTTGCGGACTTCGGCACGCAGCGCGGTGATTTCAGTTTTCGAGACGCGGACAGACGCTACAGCTTTGGGCTTTTCCGCCGGCGCGCCGGGGGGATGCAGCATCAGGTCGCGATATGCGTCCAGATCTTCTGTGTAAGGCGCCACCGTGCCGCCCTGCACTAGCCAGAGCCGGTCCGCAACCAGACCCAGCAGATGCATGTCGTGGCTGACAAGGATAATCGCGCCAGTGTATTGCGTCAGTGCTTCGACCAGCGCATCGCGTCCCTCGATATCAAGGTGGTTCGTCGGTTCGTCCAAAATCAACAAATGCGGGGCGTCCAGCGTCGCCAGCATCAGTGACAACCGTGCCTTTTCGCCGCCTGATAATTGCAGGGCGACGGTGTCGACCTGATCGGCGGTCAGGCCAAAGCCCGCCAGACGCGACCGCGCCCATGCTTTGCTGGCATCGGGTCGCGCCTTGGTCAGATGATCCAAAGGCGTCGCGGCGGGATCAAGTTCATCGATTTGATGTTGCGCAAAGTAGCCGACACGCAGCTTGGCCGCACGGGTCACATTCCCCGCGCAAAGCGGCAGTTTCTCGGCCAAAAGTTTGGCAAATGTCGATTTGCCTTCGCCATTGCGGCCTAACAAAGCGATACGATCATCCTGATCAATCCGCAGATTCAGCCGTTGCAGCACCGGCGGGCCATCATAGCCAACAGCGGCATTGTCGAGATTGACGATCGGAGGAGAAAGCTCTTCAGGCTCCGGAAAGGTCAGCACCTGCGTTATCAAAGCATCCGGCACGGCCACGGCAGTCAGCTTTTCCAGCATCTTGACCCGCGACTGTGCCTGTTTGGCTTTGTTCGCCTGATAACGAAACCTGTCCACAAAGCCCTGCAGATGCGCGCGGCGCTGTTCGTACTTTCGCGCCTGCGACGCCTGCACTGCGCGTTGTTCCAGCCGCTGTCGGGCAAACTGGTCATAAGGACCTTGGAAATAGTTCAGCTTGCGATCCTCAACATGCAAGATGGCACCCACGGCATTATTCAACAAAGCCCGGTCGTGGCTGCTGATGATCACCGTATGCGGATAAGTCTGCAGATAGCTTTCCAGCCAGATCGCCCCTTCGAGATCCAGATAGTTAGTCGGTTCATCCAACAACAGCAGATCGGGCCGCGCGAACAGAATGCCCGCCAGCGCCACGCGCATGCGCCAGCCGCCAGAAAACTCTGAACAGGCGCGCCGCTGTGCCTCAGTGTCAAACCCCAACCCTTTCAGGATAGTGCTGGCGCGCGCTTCTGCCGACCAGGCGTCAATATCGGCAAGTCGTGTCTGCACATTTGCAATGCGCATCGGATCCGTGGCGGTTTCCGCCTCAGCCATCAGGGCAGCACGTTCCGTATCGGCATCCAGCACCGTATCGAGCAAGCTGCGGGCGCTTGACGGCACTTCCTGATCGACGCTACCGATCCGGCAATTCGCAGGCAGGTCGATCCGGCCACTTTCCAGCGACAATTCACCCCGGATCAATCGAAACAGCGTGGTCTTACCAGTCCCGTTCCGCCCCACCAGCCCGACCTTATGGCCTGCGGGAATATCGGCTGACGCGCCCTGAAACAAAGGCAGGCCACCGATCGCATAAGTGATCTCTGAGATTGTCAGCATAGGTCTTGGTCGCAGATCGCACGGTTAAGCGCAATTGCAACACGGCACCCAAGGTTTGCGACGCGCTTCGAGATCGTGCCATACTGCGCCTGAAAGCTGCTGGCACCTGCGTCCGCGCATTTGAACACCAGACAGAGGCATTTTATGACCATGAACGATTCAGCCGCATCCAACACATTATTCATCGAAGTATCCGGCGCAGGCCTGCCAGAGGTGGATGGGCTTTATGTCCCTTCAACCGCACCGCCTGCGGAATCTGAATCCGGCACGCTGTCAAGCGTCGGTTCCTGGAACGGCAAACCCGCCTTTGACCGCGCTGACGGCAAGGCGAAACGCAGCCCCGCAATATCCTATTCCAACAGCTACAAATCATGGCGCATTTCGCGGCTGGACGGGCATCTGGCCTATGAGATCACCTGCGACGACGCGCTGCCGCCCAGTGACCGGCCTTGGAACGTCTACAAGATGGGTGTCGCCCCGGCCCCGACGGTGACGCTGCATCATTGCGATCCACGCCTGCCGGCCCCTGCGCCCAACATCGTCTTCATTCTGGGTGGCCCGGGCGCAGGCAAAGGCACGATGTGCGAGCTGGCGCAGATCCAGCTTGGCTGGACCCATCTGTCGACCGGCGACCTGCTGCGCGCCGAACTCAAGGCAGGCGGCCCCGTGACCGAGCTGATCAAATCCTTCATTGATGCTGGCACATTGGTGCCTGACGAAATCGTGGTCAAACTCCTCAAGGATGCGATTGAAAGCACGATCCGTCACACTGGCAACCGCAATTTCCTGATTGACGGCTTCCCGCGTTCGTTCAGCAATCTTGACGCGTGGTACGCGGTATTCGGACAGAACGTCGACTTGCCCAAGATGATCTATTTCGAATGCCCGCTAGAAGTGCTGACCCAGCGCATCCTTGGCCGCGCGCAATATTCGGGGCGCAGCGATGATAATGTCGAAGCGATGAAACAACGATTTGAAACATTCAAAGCGGAAACGATGCCAATCGTCGCGCATTTCAAAGAGCAGGATAAATGCATTGAAATCGATACCAGCCAAGATCGGGAGACGGTTTATGCCTTGCTGCGTGAACAACTGGCAGATCAGACCAATGGGGACCTCTTGGCGAAGCCGCTCAGTGAGGCGTCCGAGATCTTGTTGGGACTAAGGCCCTACCCGCGCCGCGACTAACATAACAATCCTTGCAACGCGTGCTGCAAGGATTGTTCAGGCCGCCTTGGCCAGATCGTCGGCAACATGTTCCAGCATGAAGGTTTCGCGCAGGATCGACAGGCCCATGCTGGCTTCACGGCGCTGCACGACAGCGCGATTATGGGCGATAGCCTCGTCCAGATCGACCCAGATGGGGCGCATCCCGTTGGCGGTCTCGTAATGTTCCATTTTCGTGGCCTGCAACGCGGGATCGATATCGCAGACGTAAAAATGTGACGTCATCTGCATCAGATCAAAGCCCGGCTGCCAGTGCGGACGCAATTCCTCAACATAACCATAATCGCGCTGCACGCGGACATTTCTGGCGCCGGTTTCTTCCTCCAGTTCCCGGTACAGCCCCTCGATCAGGTTTTCGCCCTCAGCCACGCCGCCGCCGGGAAAACTGAAGTCGTTGTAGCGTTCAGTGAACAGCAGCAGGATCGACCTGTCACGCATCACGATCCCGCGCGCTGCACGGCGGGTCAAGGTCGCCCCGGTCACAGACTTGACGTCAGGGTGGACGAGTTTTTTGATCAGTCTCACGGTGTTCGTCTCCGTCACGTCGCAAACCTGCGCGTGATCTATGACAACAATTTCGAAAAAGCTAGGCTGTAGATCCATCGCCTCAGTGGATGCCTAGAACGCCACAGCGCTGAACTACACTTTTGCCAGTTCCCACCAACCGACGGGGTCAATTTGCTGACAAAAATAGACTTAACGTTTCTGCTTGCGTTACGCGTAACTTTACGCGTAACACGCAAAGAGAGAACATGGGAGGAGAGATGAGCGTGCGCATAGGGTGGCGGACTAACACTGCTGATATTGTGTTGGGTGGTGTGATCTTCCTCACCGGGCTTTGGCTTTTTGTTGAAGTCCAATCTCTTGCATCAGGACCGCGGCTGTTTCCACGCTTCATCGTAGCGTTGATGACAGCGACGGGTGCGGGGATCGTGGCAGTTGCCATCATTTCAGGAATACGGGGGCAATCGGAAGCCATGCCTGTTGCATGGATACGCAGCATTGGCATACCGGCCGCTATCCTTATCCTGGCCGCGGCTG
>NZ_JBKBQY010000100.1:0-11848 GCF_046292185.1 Yoonia sp. | reverse complement strand
TTGTCCCCGCTGCGTTACCATTGCAGCAAGAATAGAATCAAAGACCGCGCCGCATGACTGACACTGCCCCCAACGGATATGACGTGATCCATGGCTATCTGCGCAGCCTTGACAGCTCGCCCGGGGTATACCGGATGCTGGATGCGGACAGCCGCGTACTTTACGTGGGCAAGGCGCGGAACCTCAAGGTGCGGGTCAGCAATTACGCCCGCCCCGGCACGCATTCGCCGCGGATCATGCGGATGATTCAGGAAACAGCGTCGATGATGTTTCTGACCACGCGAACAGAGACCGAGGCGCTGTTGCTTGAGCAGAACCTGATCAAGCAGTTGAAGCCGCGCTATAACGTGCTGCTGCGCGATGATAAGTCATTCCCCAATATCCTCGTGACCCGCGATCATGATTTCCCGATGATCCGCAAGCATCGCGGTGCAAAAACCCAGAAGGGTAATTATTACGGCCCCTTCGCCGGTGCTGGTGCGGTCAATCGCACACTGTCGCAGTTGCAGCGCGTGTTCCTGCTGCGCAATTGTACCGACAGCGATTTCGAGACGCGCACGCGACCTTGTCTGCAGTATCAGATCAAGCGCTGTTCCGGCCCCTGTTGCGGGATCATCAGCAAGGAGGACTACGCCAGATCCGTGCAGGACGCCGAACAGTTCCTGCAAGGCCGCACCAAGGGCATTCAGGAAGCGCTTGCCGCGCAGATGCAGGCGGCGAGCGAGGATATGCTGTTCGAACGCGCCGCCGCCCTGCGCGACCGGATCAAGGCGCTGACGCAGGTGCAATCGGCGCAAGGCATCAACCCCCAGAGCACCGCAGAGGCCGATGTGATCGCGCTGCACACCGACGGCGGGCAGGCCTGCGTGCAGGTGTTTTTCATCCGCGCCAACCAGAATTGGGGCAACCACGATTATTATCCCCGCATCAGCGGCGATGAAGACATGGCCGAGGTGATGGAAGCCTTCGTCGGCCAGTTCTATGCAAACCGCGAACCGCCGCGCATGCTGATCCTGTCGCATGGGTTGGACAATGACGATCTGATGGCTGCCGCCTTGGCCGAAAAGGCCGGTCGCAAGGTCGAGATCGTGATCCCCCAGCGCGGTGAAAAGGCAGAACTGGTGCAGAATGCCCTGCGAAATGCCCGCGAAAGTCTGGCGCGCAAGATGTCGGAAACCGCGACGCAGGGCCGTCTGCTGAAAGGTCTGGCAGAGGCCTTCGATCTGCCCAAAGTGCCGCAGCGGATCGAAGTTTACGACAACAGCCATATTCAGGGCGCACATGCCGTGGGTGCCATGGTCGTCGCTGGACCAGACGGTTTCGACAAGAACCAATATCGTAAATTCAACATCCGCGGCGACGACCTGACCCCCGGCGATGATTTCGGTATGATGAAAGAGGTGCTGACCCGAAGGTTCCAGCGCCTGATCAAGGAAGACCCAGAACGCAATCTTGGCACTTGGCCCGATCTGTTGCTCATCGACGGCGGGCAGGGGCAGGTATCCGCCGTGCGTCAGATCATGGATGAGCTGGGCGTCAGCGACATTCCGATGGTCGGCGTCGCCAAAGGACTGGACCGGGATGCGGGCAAGGAAGAATTCCACCGCACCGGCAAGCCGGTGATGGCGCTGCGCCACAATGATCCGGTGCTTTATTTCATCCAGCGGATGCGTGATGAGGTCCACCGTTTTGCAATCGGCACCCACCGCGCGAAAAGATCCAAGGCAATCGGCGCAACTCCGCTTGACGATGTGCCGGGCGTCGGGGCCACGCGCAAACGCGCGCTTCTGGCCCATTTCGGCTCGGCCAAGGCGGTGGCGCGGGCTAATCTGGCGGATCTCAAGGCGGTGGACGGAGTGTCGGCGAATATGGCGCAGGTGATCTACGACTACTTTCACGAACAGGGGTAGAAGCTTTCATGACAGCGGCGCGGATATTTCAGGTTCCACGATGGCGGCGCTGGTGTCTTGGCGAAAGCGGGTTTAGTGTGCGCGCATCATGCTGACAGTGCCCAACATATTGACGATCCTGCGACTGGCGGCTGCGCCGGGTGTGGTGATCATGTTCTTGTACTTCAATCGGCCTGCGGCTGATTGGTTTGCGCTTATTCTGTTTGTTGCCGCTGCACTGACCGATTTCATCGACGGCTATCTTGCGCGCCGCTGGAAGCAGGAAAGCAAGCTGGGCGCGATGCTGGACCCGATTGCCGACAAGGCGATGGTTGTGATCGCGCTGCTGGTCATCACCGGGTTTTCCGGGATGGACCCGTGGATACTGTTGCCTGCGACGATGATCATGTTCCGGGAGGTCTTTGTCTCCGGCCTGCGCGAATTTCTGGGCGATACGGCCGGCACGCTGAAGGTGACGCAATTGGCCAAGTGGAAGACCACGGCGCAGATGGTGGCGATTGCCATTCTTTTCGCCAAAGGTGCGTTTCAGCATTATGCAGGTGTGGATGCGCTGTCGACTTTTGTTACCTGGTGGGTCGGTATCGTCGGGCTGTGGATCGCGGCCTTTCTGACGTTGATGACCGGTTGGGATTATTTCCAGAAGGCACGGCCATTCCTGAAAGGGCCAACCGCATGAATGTAATGTATTTCGCCTGGGTGCGTGAACGTATCGGCCTGCCGCAAGAGGTGGTCAAAACGCAGGCCGAAACCGTTGCCGGTCTGGTCGCCGAACTGGTCGCGCGTGAGGACCGCTATGCTGCTGCCTTTGCCGATGTCAGCGCCCTGCGCGTGGCGGTGGATCAGGAACTGGCGGATTTCGACGCGCCTTTGGCAGGTGTGCGCGAAGTTGCGTTTTTCCCGCCGATGACAGGTGGCTGATGGCGGTCCGCGTACAATCTGCCGCCTTTGATCCGGGCGCGGAACTAGCGGGTTTTGCGCCCGGTCGGCAGGATATCGGCGCTGTCGTCAGCTTTACGGGTGTTGTCCGGGATACGCATGGCGATCTGGATCATATGCTGATCGAACATTACCCCGGCATGACAGAAACCGCGATCGAGGCGATCGCCGATCAGGCGGTCGCGCGCTGGGCGCTGGTGGATGTACTGGTGATTCACCGTTACGGTGCGCTGGCACCGGGGGCACCGATCATGATGGTCGCAACAGCGGCAGGGCATCGGGCCGAAGCCTTTGCCGCTGCTGATTTCCTGATGGATTACCTCAAATCCCGCGCGCCCTTCTGGAAGAAAGAAGTCACAGGGTCCGGCGCGGAATGGGTCGCGGCGAAAGAGACCGACGAACAGGCGCTAAAACGCTGGTGATCTGGCCAGGGCTGCGCAGGGGGCGTGGCGCGGACAGGTGGTCAGGTGGTTGTTGATCAGGCCCGTCGCCTCCATGAAGGCATAGACGATTGTCGGGCCGCAGAATTTGAACCCCGCATTTCTGAGGTCTTTGGATATCTGCACGGACAGTGGTGATTGTGTCGGCATCAGACTGCGGTCCCCCAGTGTCGTGCGAAGCGGGACGCCATCGACATAACGCCACAGATAATGGGCAAAGCCCTCATTGGCCTCAATCTTCTGCCATGCGCGGGCATTGGTGATGGTTGCGGCGATCTTGCCACGGTGCCGGATGATACCGGGATCGGCCAGCAGGCGCTGGATGTCATCCTCGCCCCAGTCGGCAATAACATCGGGGTCGAAACCGGCAAAGGCAGCGCGGAAATTGTCGCGTTTCTTCAGGATTGTGATCCACGACAGCCCGGCCTGAAACCCGTCCAGCACCAGCTTTTCCCACAAGGCGCGGCTGTCATATTCCGGCACGCCCCATTCGGTGTCGTGGTAATCGATGTAAATCTGTTCGGGACCGGCCCAATCGCAGCGTTTCATCGGAGATCCTTAAGGCTTTGTTATAGGCTGGTGGCGTAGAGTTTTCGCAGTCAGTCTGGAAACCCGCCATGTCAAAGACAACTCTAACGCCTCAGGATCTGGATGAAAACAGGGTCGCAGACCCGTTGCTCTACGCCTTGGCCAGCCGCGATGTGGACGTTCCCGGCCTGGTGCGTGATGCGCTGGCCGCAGGGCGGACCAGCCTTGCGTTCCATCCGATCATGACCGCCGAGGCGACGCCGCATATTGCCTTCTACGAAGGGTTGGTGCGGATCAGGGACGATGCGGGGCGGATCATTCCCGCGGGTCATTTCATGCCGCTGATCGAAGACAATGTCATGGGGCGGCAGGTCGACTGCGCCAGCCTGACGTTGGCTTTCCGACATCTGAAACAGAACCCCGGGTTGCGGTTGTCGATCAACCTGTCGGCCCGGTCGCTGGGCGACGGTGAATGGCGGCGGATTCTGGATGATGGATTGCGCGACCGCGCGATGTTGGGTGAGCGGCTGATTTTCGAGATATCTGAAAGCTCTGCCATGATGCTGCCGGATGTGATGATGCGCTTCATGGCTGAAATGCAGCCCAAGGGCGTCGCCTTTGCATTGGATGGATTTGGTGCCGGGATGATCGCGTTTAGGTATCTGAAGGATTTCATGTTTGACTTGGTGAAGATCGACAAAAGCTTTATCCGCGACATCGACCGTGACCCTGACAATCAGGTGCTGGCAGAGGCGCTGATCGCCGTCGCGCATCAGTTCGAGATGTTCGCCATCGCCGATGGCGTCGAAACGGAAGAGGCTGCTGCTTTTCTGCGCAATATTGGCGTTGACGCCTTGCAAGGCTATCTGTTCGGCGTGCCGCGATTTACCTTCTGACATGATGACGCCCCATTCCGGGATTTGATTTGCCCTCTTTGAAACAACCCAATAGCATGGACAATAGCGGGAGGAGGAGGGCTTTGCGCACGTCAGGCGTGTGGGTGTGTCTCTTCCCAAGGAACAAATCTGAAGGGATCAGTCCATGACCAATGTCGTTATCGCATCCGCCGCCCGCACCGCAGTTGGCAGTTTTGGTGGGGCATTCGCCACAACGCCAGCCCATGATCTGGGTGCTGCGGTCCTGACCGAAGTCGTCGCGCGCGCCGGGATCGATAAATCGGACGTGAACGAGACAATTCTGGGTCAGGTGCTGACCGCCGCGCAGGGCCAGAACCCCGCACGGCAGGCCCATATCAACGCCGGTTTGCCGATTGAATCGGCCGCTTGGGGCATCAATCAGGTGTGCGGCTCGGGCCTGCGCGCGGTCGCATTGGGCGCGCAGCATATCCAGTTGGGCGATGCAGAGATCGTGATCGCGGGCGGGCAGGAAAACATGTCGCTCAGCGCACATGCTGCGTTTCTGCGCGCGGGACAAAAGATGGGCGATATGACCTATATCGACACGATGATCCGTGACGGGTTATGGGATGCGTTCAATAATTACCATATGGGCCAGACGGCTGAAAACGTGGCCGATCAATGGCAAATCACCCGTGATGTGCAGGATGAATTCGCCGTCACGTCGCAGAACAAGGCCGAGGCGGCACAGAAGGCCGGCAAATTCGTCGATGAAATCATGTCCTTTACTGTCAAATCGCGCAAAGGCGAAACTGTGGTGGATCAGGACGAATACATCCGCCACGGTGCCACGATTGAAGCGATGCAGAAACTGCGTCCGGCCTTTGCCAAGGACGGGTCGGTCACGGCGGCGAATGCCTCTGGCCTTAACGATGGTGCCGCAGCGACCTTGCTGATGTCTGTGGAAAATGCCGAAAAGCGTGGGATCGAACCGCTTGCGCGGATCGTTTCCTATGCAACCGCCGGGCTGGACCCCTCGATCATGGGCGTTGGTCCGGTGATGGCCAGCCGCAAGGCGCTCGCCAAAGCGGGGTGGAGTGTCAATGACCTTGATCTGGTCGAGGCGAACGAGGCATTCGCCGCACAGGCCTGCGCCGTGAACAAGGATATGGGCTGGGACCCCGCCATCGTCAACGTGAACGGCGGTGCGATTGCCATCGGCCACCCGATTGGCGCATCCGGCGCGCGCATTCTGAACACGCTGTTGTTCGAGATGAAACGCCGTGGCGCGAAAAAAGGTCTTGCGACCTTGTGCATCGGCGGTGGCATGGGCGTTGCGATGTGCGTTGAACGCATGTGATGCCGCAGGGCGGCGCGACAGCGCGCCACCCGCCAAGAATTAACCAAGGGAGGAGAAAAGATGGGACGAGTAGCACTTGTCACGGGTGGATCGCGCGGCATCGGCGCGGCGATTTCCATGGCGCTGAAGGATGCAGGCTATCAGGTCGCCGCGACCTATGCGGGCAATGACGAAAAGGCGGCCGCTTTCACCGCCGAAACCGGCATCAAAACCTATAAATGGGACGTCGGCAATTACGAGGCTTGCGCCGCCGGCATCGCCGAAGTCGAGGCCGATTTGGGTCCGGTCGAAGTATTGGTGAATAACGCCGGCATCACCCGCGACGCGCCATTCCATAAGATGACGCCACAACAGTGGAAAGAGGTGATTGATACCAACCTGTCGGGCGTGTTCAACATGACCCATCCGGTCTGGCCGGGCATGCGCGACCGCAAATTCGGGCGGATCATCACGATTTCGTCGATCAACGGCCAGAAGGGCCAGTTCGCGCAGACGAATTATGCCGCTGCCAAGGCTGGTGACATCGGTTTCACCAAAGCGCTGGCACAGGAAGGCGCGCGTGCGGGGATCACTGTTAACGTCATCGCGCCGGGCTATATCAACACCGAGATGATGAGCACGATCCCTGAAAAAGTGATGAATGAAGTGATCCTGCCGCAGATTCCCGTGGGTCGCCTGGGCGAAGCATCCGAGATCGCCCGCGCCGTTGTATTTCTTGCTTCCGACGATGCGGGTTTTGTCACTGGATCGACGATTTCGGCCAATGGCGGTCAGTATATGGCCTGACCGATACGAAAACTTTGATGAAAAAGGGCCGCATCATCATGGTGCGGCCCTTTTTTGCTTAGGCTGGCGGCGCATCACGCCGACATCAGTCCTTAATGCGTTGCAAGGCGGGTGATCTCTTCCTTGATCTGGAGCTTTTTCTTCTTCAGCTTCGCCAGTTCGAGGTCATCGACGCCCGGGCTGCGTTGCAGATCCTCGACATGATCCGAGAGGGTTTGGTGCTTTCTCTTCAGTTCTTGTAGGTGCGAACTCAAGCTCATGATCTTCCTCCTGCTGATTGAATGTAAAGGAATTGCAACATAGTTCCGCGCCCCTGTCACGCTGCGATGCAGCAATTCCCTGCGCTTTCCAATCTGGCAGCCAAAACCTGCCAAAAGATTACCCTGTCATGGGCAGATCAGCGCCATTGCGCAAAATCGCTGCAACCTGCGGTGTATAGCTGTCCTTGTCTCCATCATGGGTCGCACCTATATGCATCACCAGCGTCGGCAGCAGCCGGAAAGGTGCGCGCCCTTCCTGTCTGGCGCGCAGAATGAACAGGCCCGGTGCCCGTTCCGACCGGCCCGCGACAGGGCGAATCACGATAGATCCCAAGCGCCCTTGGAGGGCGATCAACGCCTCTGGCAACCGTTCTATCCGCTGAATCAGGGTCAGATAGCCTTTCGGCGCGAGCCGCCGCGCCCCGATATCAAGCCAATCGGTCAGCGGTGTGTCCCCGCCCAGCGCCGTATCGCGACCGGGGTCTATGGCAGATGTGCCCGCGCCGCGATTAAAATAGGGTGGGTTCATGATCACATGATCAAACCGCCGCTGACGAAGCTCTGCCGGCAGCGCGCGCAGGTCGGCGGTGATCACATTCAGCGGCAGATCGTTCGCCTTGGCGTTGTGCCGGGCAAGATTGGCATAGTCGGGCTGCAGTTCGACACCAGTCATATCCAGCCCCGGCACCCGCCGCCCAAGGCACAGGATTGCCGTACCCACCCCGCAACCAAGCTCCAGAACCGACTGGCCCGGCTTGGCCACGATACTGGCGGCGAGCAAGACCGGATCAACCCCCGCGCGATAACCGCGCCTTGGTTGACGGATCTGCAGCCGCCCGCCCAGAAACGCGTCCAATGTGTCCGGTTCAGTCACGCCCCAATTCAATCTCGCCATCGCGCATCACAGCCTCGGCCATGAACAGATCGCGGTCCAGCACCATCAACCGGCGCGGCATAATGCCTATGCTGCCCTCAAGGATGCTCATATTGTCGTCGAAGGTGAACCAGTCTATACCTTCCGCGTCCAGCAGGGCGGTTGCGAAGGCGATGACAGTCACGTCGTTGGTGCGTAAAAGCTCTTTCATACCCAAGGACTACGGCGGCGCTGCGCCCTTGTCCATTCACATGACGGAAATGCCCATGAGCCTTGATCACACCGCGACCAAACCCCACGAACAACTGGCTGCGGCTTTGGCGGATGATCTGACGGCGGTGAATGCAATGATCCGCGAACGGATGACGTCGGAACATGCCCCGCGCATCCCCCAAGTTACCGCCCATCTGGTCGAGGCGGGCGGCAAACGCCTGCGCCCGATGCTGACGCTGGCTGCGGCGCGGATGTGCGGCTATGACGGGCCTTACCATATCCATCTGGCCGCGACGGTGGAATTCATCCACACCGCGACCCTGCTGCATGACGATGTCGTCGACGAAAGCAGCCAGCGGCGCGGACGGCCCACGGCGAACCTGTTGTGGGACAACACATCCAGCGTGCTGGTCGGCGATTACCTTTTCGCGCGGTCGTTCCAGTTGATGGTCGAAACCGGGTCACTGCGTGTGCTGGACATTCTGGCAAACGCATCCGCCACGATTGCTGAGGGCGAGGTGCTGCAACTGACCGCCGCCGCCGATCTGGCGACGACCGAAGAGATTTACATCAAGGTCGTGCGCGGCAAGACCGCCGCCCTGTTTTCCGCCGCGATGGAGGTCGGGGGCGAGATTGCGGGGCAGGATGCTGCTACCAAACAGGCGCTGTTCGATTATGGTGATGCCTTGGGCGTCGCGTTCCAGATCGTCGATGACCTGCTGGATTATGGTGGCACGCAGGCCATCGGCAAGAATATCGGAGATGATTTCCGCGAACGTAAACTGACCCTGCCGGTGATCCGCGCGGTGGCAGCGGCAGATGCCGACGAGCGCAATTTCTGGGACCGCACGATTCAAAAGGGCCGTCAGGCGGGTGGCGATTTGGATCATGCTATTTCATTGCTGCACCGGCATGGCACGTTGGAAAGCACACGGCAGGATGCGATTGCATGGGCTGGCAAGGCCAAGGATGCGTTGGGCGCGATCCCTGACCATGTTCTCAAGACAATGCTGATTGACCTGGCCGATTACGTGGTCGCCCGGATCAGATAGGATTTATTCTGCCGTCCCTGCGGTTTCTTCGACGGCGCGCTGTGCGGCGTCGACAAGGGCCGCGCCATCATAGCCTTTGCCATCCATTTCGGTGATCCAGCGGCTGATGACGCCGTCACCGATGGCCCTGATCTGTGCGGTTTCTTCCTCGGAGATTGTGGCAATTGTATTGCCGCTTGCGGCCATGATGTCGCGGCCCAATGCATCGCCTGTGTCATGCGCGCGTCCGGCCCAGCGGCTGGCCATCAGCCCGGAATTCGCGTCGATCACGGCGCGCAGATCGTCGGGCAGGTCGTCGTACGTCGTCTTGTTCATCGCCCAGAGGAAATACAGGTTATAAAGTGAACGGTCGCCCGCGACATCCGTGTGGCTGTCGGTCAATTCATCCAGTTTCAGCGAAGGCGATTGTTCCCATGGGATCACGCCGCCATCGACGACACCGCGCGAAATCGCCTCGGGGAATTGCGGTACCGGCATGCCGACAGGGGATGCGCCCAGATCTTCGAGCAGCAAAGTCGCCGTGCGCGAGGGGCCACGCAGTTTCAGCCCGGCGAAATCAGCGACACTCGCAACAGGGTTGCCGCGTTTGTGCAGGATGCCGGGCCCATGCATATGGGCGGCAATGATGTGGATATCGGCGAAATCATCCAACAAATAGGTCTGGGTGAATTCCCAGGCGGCGGCGCTCGCCTCTTCGGCTGACTTTGTGGTCATGAAGGGCAGTTCCAGCGCTTCTGCCTCGGGAAAGCGGTTGGGCTGATAGCCGGGGATGACCCAGCCACCATCAATCGCGCCATCGCGGATCAGGTCATATTGGTTTGTGGCAGAACCGCCCAGTTGCATGAAGGGATAGATTTCAACCTTGATGCGGCCATCCGATTGTTCGGCGATCGCATCGGCCCAAGGTTGCATGAAATAGGTCGGATTGGCGCTCGCGGGTGAAACGAAGTGCTGAAACCGCAGGGTCACGTCTTGCGCAAAGGCGGGGGTGGTCAGGGATAGCGCAGCCATCGCTGCGGCATAAGTGGACAGGTGCATGGGATGCATCCTTTCATATCAATGTGGGGAAAGGCGTCACCGCTAGCGACCAGCTTAGGATAAGGATATCGCGCCCTATTGCAATATCAGACCGCAAAGAGGGGGAAAGTCATCCCCAACGCCCAGCCCAGGAACACACCCAGACCGATACCGGAGGCCATCGGCCGGTGCGTGGCCCGTCCGATCCAGCCACCCAACGTGCCGAAGAGCGTAAAGAACAACAAGATGATGGGCAGGATGAGCAGCAGAAAGAACAGCCCGTCCATATTCAGTGCCGTGGCAATGCCGAGCGAGATCAGCGCGTTGGCCCGTACGACAAGCACCCGCCACAGCGGCGCGCGGCCCGCCTCTGTCAGATAGGTATCGGCGAGCATGAAAGGCACCGCACCCGCCGCGATGGCGAGGATGATCCAGATGCGGGCATTCACGGCAAAGAAGGAGACAACGTAGATTTCCAGCATCCCGCCGAATATGCCGATGCAGAAGACAGCCACAGGCAGGGCCAGCAATGCGCCGGTCCCGTCGCGGCAAAGCGCACCTGCGCGCGCCAGAAACGCGAGGCTGATCAAACCGAACAGGGCGAAATGCACGGCCAGATAATCGGCGACCAGCACGGGCAGGAACCCGATGTCGAACGGGAACAACGCAAGGGGCGTCACGATTGTCGGCACCAATGTCGCGGCCCAGAAAGCCCTGTTTGGAAGACGCTGGGGTGGCGCTGTGGCACGCAGGGGCCGGGCAAGGCGGGCCAGAGGCCAAGCCAGCGCAGTGACGCTGAGGATCAGCAGCGCGATCCAGCCGCCCCGTGCGGCGATGGGCGTGCCGATCTGGCGGTCAAAGACCGCGTTCAGCCAGTCGCGGCTTTCTACCATGCTGATCGGCGCGTAAAGGACGCCGACATGTTCCACCGACGGGGCCAGCACGGCGCGGCGTCCGGTGCCCTCGGCAGGGTCTCCGAGCGTCTGGGCAAAACCTGCGCCCGGCTCGGTCAGTTGCAGAACGCGCAGCGCCTCTGCCGCGAGCCTGTCCTCCCATGCGCCGTTGATGATCAGTAGATTGGCAGGGGCATCCGCCGTTACCTCGGTTGAAAATAACGATACGGCGATCACCCCGTCCACGCGATCATCGGCAATCGCGTGCCGGACGATAATGTCGGACGCCATCGAATGCCCCAGCAACGCCAACCGTCCATCCGCACCGGGCAACGCAAGGCCGGCATCGACGACACGGCCCAGTTCCTCGACCAGCAACCGCGTCGTGCCGTCGACAGAGGCGACATCGCCCGACATCGGCACCGGATTACGGCCATGCCCCTGCAGATCATAGCTGACGGTGATATAGCCTTCCTGCGCCAAGATCTGGGCAAAGCCCAGCATCAACTGCCGCGATCCTGCGAAACCATGCGCGATCACGACGACAGGGGCGTCCCTGGTGTCAGGGAGATGCAGCACCGTCGCAGGTGTTTGCCCGATCATCAGGTCGTGTGCGACAAGGCCGGCGCCTGCTTGTTCCAGCCGCAATACCGACAATCCCGCCCCCGCCAGTGCAAGGATCAGAACCAGCAAGAGCCAGACCTGCCGCTTCATTCAGACGG
>NZ_JBKBQY010000099.1:0-11849 GCF_046292185.1 Yoonia sp. | reverse complement strand
TCGGCATCGTGGCCCTGATTGTGATCGGGCCAAAGGATTTGCCGGGCATGTTCCGCACGATGGGGCAATTCACCGGCAAGGCCCGTGGCATGGCGCGGGAATTTTCCCGCGCGATGGAAGCGGCAGCAGACGAATCCGGCATCAAGGAAATGTCGAACACGCTGCGCGCGGCCTCTGACCCCAAAAAATTCGGGACCGATGCGCTGAAGAACGCGTCGGGATTTTCCACCAAATCCGGTGCCACCCCGACCAACCGGCAAGAGGCAGCGGCCAAAGCTGCCGATCCGCTGGCCACCGACAGCCATGAGAGCGCGGCGCGCGCCAAGGTGCCTGCGGAACCCGCGACGACGGCCAAGCCCGCAGCGCCCAAGGCCGCATCTGCCAAAGCGAAACCGGCAGCGACAGCGGCGAAACCTGCTGCGACGCCGAAACCAGCCGCCGCGCCGAAGGTTGTCGCAAAGCCCAAAGCGGCCGCGAAGCCCAAGCCCGCGACAGCCAAGAAGACCCCCGCCAAGTCCGAGGATAAGACATGACCAGCAGCGAAGAGATCGACGACAGCGCTGCCCCGTTGATCGAACATCTGGCAGAGCTGCGCACACGGCTGATCTGGTCAGTGCTGGCGTTTATCGTCGGGATGGTGATCTGCTTTTTCGTCTGGAACCCGCTGTTCAACTTTCTGACGCTGCCGCTGTGTGATGCGCTGGCGGCGCGCAACCAATCCTGTGATCTGCAGTTCATCGCATTGGAAGAAGGTTTCTTTGTCGCTGTCTCTATCTCGCTTCTGGGCGGGCTGGTGCTGGGGTTTCCGATCATTTCCTATCAGATGTGGCGGTTCGTGGCGCCGGGCCTGTACAAAAGCGAACAGGGCGCATTTCTGCCGTTTCTTGTTGCCTCGCCGTTCATGTTCTTTCTGGGTGCGGCCTTTGCCTATTACGTGATCACACCGCTGGCATTCGGTTTCTTCCTTGGCTTTCAGCAGCCCGGCACATTGATGACCGGCACCGAAAGCAGCACGCAGGCGGCGGGCATCCTGTTTCAGGGGTCGGCCAAGGCCTATCTGAGCCTGACGATCAAATTCATCGTGGCTTTTGGTCTGTGTTTCCAGTTGCCCGTGTTGCTGACGCTGATGGGCAAGGCGGGCCTTGTTTCTGCGCGCGGCCTGCGGGGCACGCGCAAATATGCGATGGTCGGTATCCTGATTGTGGCGGCGCTGGCGACACCGCCTGATGTGATCTCGCAGGTGATTCTGTTCGTCGTGGTCTACGGCCTGTATGAAGTGTCGATCCAACTGGTTGCCCGCGTCGAACGCAAGCGCGAGGCCAAGCTGCGCGCCGAAGGGCTGTGGGACGACGATCTGCATGGCGAGGATGCCATGGACGACGACGGCCCGAAAGCATGACCGCCAAGGTACTGAAACGGATCGCCGAGGCGCTGGAACGCATGCATCCCGCGCCCGGCAAGGCGCCTGATTTCAAAAAGGCATCCGCCTTTGTCTGGCACACCGCCCCGGATCGGCTGGAACCCGTGGCAAAGATCAACCGGATCGATGTGTCCCTGCTGGTCGGTGTGAACCGGTCGCGCGACACGCTGATGGAAAACACCGCCCGTTTTGCCGCTGGCTTGCCTGCGAATAACGCGCTGCTTTGGGGCGCGCGGGGGATGGGAAAGTCTAGCCTTGTCAAGGCGATCCACGGTGCTTTGCAGGCAGAGCATCCAAAGCTGAAACTGGTCGAAGTACAGCGCGAAGACCTGCCCAGCATCAGCCGCTGTCTGAACCTGCTGCGTGACACTGACGCGCGCTTCATTCTGTTTTGCGATGATCTGTCCTTTGGCCATGACGATGCGCATTACAAGTCGCTCAAGGCGGTGCTGGATGGCGGGATCGAGGGGCGACCTGACAATGTGGTGCTTTATGCCACGTCGAACCGGCGGCATCTGATGCCGCGCGACATGATCGAGAATGAACGCTCCACCGCGATTTCCCCGTCAGAGGCGGTGGAGGAAAAAGTGTCCCTGTCGGATCGTTTCGGTCTGTGGTTGGGGTTTCACCCCTGCGATCAGGATGAATATCTGGCAATGATCCGGGGCTATTGCGATGCCTATGGCGTGACGATTGACGATGCCACCCTGCGGGCAGAGGCGATTGAATGGCAGGCCACACGCGGCAGCCGGTCAGGGCGTGTTGCCTGGCAATATTTCACCGATCTGGCGGGGCGGCAGGGTGTGAAGCTGCCGTAAGGTGGGCCGTGACCCACCTTGCCCTTGTCAGGGGAGGTAATCCGTTGGATCAAGGCTTTGCAGGCCGCGACGCACCTCGAAATGCAGAAAGCTCGGATTGCCGGCGCGCACCTTGCCGATGACCTGACCACGGGTGACGGTGGCGTCTTTCTGCACCGTCAACTGATCCATCTGCGTATAGACTGTCAGCAACCCATCGCCGTGCCGGATCACGATGATCGACCCGCCGGTCGTATCGGTGGTCACGGCGATCACGGTACCAGCCTCGGCAGAGCGGACGTCGGTGCCGGCGGGCACGCCGAAATCCACGCCTTCGTTCGTGCCGGGCGCATAGGCGCGGATGATGCTGCCCTGCACAGGGGCGGCCAGACGGCTGCTGCTGGCGGCGGGCGGCGGCGGGGCAGGCGTGCCGATATCAGGGGCCGCAGGGGCGGCCACCGGCGCGGCAGATGACGGTTCAGGCAGCGGGGTCGAGGCGCTCGGGGGTGTCGGCGTCGGTGATCCGGCACCTGGGGCAGGCACCGGCGCTGCGGCAGGAACGGGGCGGCTGGCACCCGATTGCGGGATCAGCAGGAACTGACCTTCGCGGATGGTGAATTCCGAATTCAGCCCGTTCCATTCGGCAATCGATGTGACCGGCACGTTATACAGCCGCGCGATGGAGAACGCGCTTTCGCCGCGCACGACCTGGTGGCGGATCGGCTCTGTGCCACTGCTCGCAGGTGCGGGTGTGGGGCTGGCAGCGGGGGTCGCCGCACCGATGGCGGGGGCAAGCGGGGTCGCGGTGATCGGTCCGGATGCATCCGCCCGGTCCAGCGCCGAAGTCGCGACAGCCGCCACATCGAAAGGCTGTGTGCCGCTCGCAGCGCCCGGTTGTTCGCCCACACGGCCGGGCAGGGCCACGATTTCATCGCGCCGCAGCATTGCGTCGGGTTCAACCCCGTTATAGCGCGCGATTTCATCCGCGTTCATCCCCAGCCGTCCGGCGATGGCGCGGATCGTGTCGTCCTGCCGGGCGACGACGACCTGATAGGTCGGATAGGAAATTACGCCACGTTCATCCGGCTGGGGCCGGTCGGGCAATTGCTGCACGGCGGCGGCGGTGCTGAACCCGTTGCCAAGATCGCGCATATCGGCATCCATCCCGGCACAGGCCGAGAGCGCGCCCAAGGCCACGCCTGTCATCATCATGCGTCTGATATCGATCTGCCGCCGGGTCATTTCACCGCTCCTCATAGCAGGCTGCCCCATTCTTGCCGGGGTCCTACCGCATTTTGGTCTAGTTTACTCTTGTCCGAGCCCTTCAAGCAAGGGCACAAACCTGACGGCCCGCAATTCGTCATATTCATAGCCGGTGTCAAGCCTTGTCACGCGGATCAGGCTTTGCACGGCATCCGATTGCCCGACCGGCAGGACCATGATTCCGCCCACGCGCAGCTGCGCCAGCAAGGGGCCGGGCGGGTCTTCGGCGGCGGCGGTCAACAGTATCCGGTCGAAAGGTGCCTGATCGGACAGCCCGTGGCTGCCGTCGGCGGTGAAGGTGGTGATATTGGCGATCTGATGCTTGTCAAAGACGCTGCGCGCATCTTCGACCAGCCGCCTGAAGCGGTCGATCGTATAGACCCGGCGCGCGAGCTTGCTCAGGATCGCGGCCTGATAGCCCGAGCCGGTGCCGATTTCCAACACCTTGTCGCGTGGATTGATCTGCAAGGCCTGCGTCATCAGCCCCACGACGGATGGTTGCGAGATCGTCTGCCCGCAGGCAATCGGCAATGGCATGTCTTCATAGGCACGGTCGGCGAAGATGCCGCGCACGAAATCGGCACGGTCCACCTGTTCCATCGCCGTCAGCACGCGGGCGTCGGTCACGCCCTTGCTGCGCAGGGTATAAAGGAATTGCATCTTGGTGTCCGCGTCAAACGTCACTTCAGCGCCTCTTGCAGGGGATCAAGCATCGCGCGGTCGGTCAGATCTGCCCGCATCGGCGTGACCGAAATATAGCCATCCAGATTGACCGCCGCATCCGAGCCGGGGGCTGTCACCACATCCTGCGCCCCGCCGCGCATCCATAGAAACCGCCGCCCGCTGGGGGACATCTGCGCCTGGGCCGAAAAATGCGTGCCACGGCGAAATCCCTGCGGTGCGGCGCGCATGCCCTTGACGGCAGCGGCGGGGACGGGGGGAAAATTGACGTTATAGAACAGCCGGTAATCGGCATCATCCCACAATTCGCTTTGCAGCAATTTGCGCACCACATCCGCGCCATGGGTGGCTGCTGCTTCGAACGGGTCGTCAAGGGCGGCATTATGCGGGCCGAAATATTGCGACAGGGCGATGGCGGGCAGACCTTGCAAGGCGGCTTCCATAGCGCCCCCGATGGTGCCGGAATAAAGCGTGTTTTCGGCAGCATTGTTGCCCCGGTTCACACCCGACAGCACCAGATCGGGGCGCGCGTCGATCATCACATCGTAAAGCCCCGCGATGACGCAATCTGCTGGTGATCCTTCGGCGGCGAAACGGCGGGGCGCCAGTTCGGCGATCATTGTGGGATGGGTATAGCTGATGCAATGGCCGACGCCGGATTGTTCAAAGGCAGGGGCAACGGCCCAGACCTCACCCGACGGACCGGCGATATCCTGCGCGATCCGGGTCAGGATTTTCAGCCCCGGTGCGTTGATGCCGTCGTCATTGGTGATCAGAATGCGCATATTTTACCCCTGTTGCTGGCCAATACCTAGGCGAGCGGGCAGGGGGCGGCAAGCCGCAGAACCGCGCTTTCAGAGTTTGTGGCGCAAAGGACCCAGACTATTGCGCCAGAATGGCAGGCAGCAGGCGCGCGGCCTCGGCATGGGGATCGGCCAGCGGGCTGCGATCCTCACCGGGGTAGAACCGCGCACGGGTGGCGGTCGGCATCGGTTCGGGCGTCAGGATACGGACATCGGGGCCGGTTTTGCGGCTTTCGGCCTGCCATGATTGCGCCAAGGCGATCTGGGCCGCCTTGGTTGCGCCATAAGCGCCGAAAAACTGCTGGCCTGCGCGGGGATCGTCAAAGAATACCGCGCGCCCGGTCTGTCCCAGCAAGGGGCTGACATAGGCGATCAGGCGCGCTGTTGCCTCGACATTTATGGTCAGGGATTTGGTCAAATCCTTGGGGCCGATGTGACCGGCAGGGGCCAGGGGGGCGGCGTGAACGGCGGTGTGCAGCCACAGGTCCAGCTTGCCCCAGCGGTCGAATATGCCACGGCACAATTGCTGCATGGCGGCATCGACGGTGATATCCATCGGTGCCAGCGTCGCGGCACCGCCAGCGGCCTGAATGGCGTCATCCAGTTCTTCCAGCGCGCCGACGGTTTTCGCCACGGCGATGATGTGATGGGTGGGGGCTAATGCGCGCGCAAGGGCTGCGCCAAGGCCGCGCGATGCGCCTGTGATCAATGCAATCTGTGTCATGGCGGCGGTGTGTGAGAAAGCCGCGCCCGCGTCAAGAGGGATCAGTCACGCGGCGGCAGGCGCATCGCCAAAGTCACCCCATCCGCGCCAGTGACAAGCACCTGCGCATCGCCGATCGCGGTGGCGGTGATCCCCAGGGCCTGTTCCCCCGGCACGACCCGCGCGACCTGTCCGTCGGCCGACCGGATCAGGGCGGCGGGGCCTTCGGTTGTGCTGAAAAGACCGATCAATGTCAGGCTGTTCAGGTCAAGCGCATCCGCGACGGTGGCCTGTTGGGACGCAAGCGTTTGTTCGGGCTGGGTCATGGCAACTTTTCAGATCAGTTTCGGTTCCCTGCGCCTTGCCAGAAATTTGCATGGAACGAAAGCAGGGCCGCGGCATAGCCCTGCGAACGGGCCGAAACGCGCCTATTCCGCCGCTGTCTTGGTCTGGAAACCCTGTTCGATCATATCGGATGGTGCCACCGGATATTCGCCTGAAAAACAGGCATCGCAATAGGCGGGCGATTTGGGATCGCGCCCCTGTGCCTCGCCCACGGCACGATACAGCCCGTCGAGCGAGATGAATTTCAGACTGTCCACCCCGATATGCAAGCGCATTTCTTCTTCGGTCATGGTGGCGGCCAGCAATTTGTCGCGCTGCGGGGTGTCGACGCCATAAAAACAAGGCCATGCGGTCGGGGGCGAGGCGATCCTGAAATGTACCTCTGCCGCGCCGGCATCAAGGATCATATCCTTGATCTTTTGGCTGGTGGTGCCGCGCACCACGCTGTCATCGACCAGAATGATCCTTTTGCCGCGCACCAGCGCGCGGTTGACGTTCAGTTTCAGGCGTACACCCATGTTGCGGATCTGTTCGGACGGTTCGATGAAGGTCCGGCCCATATATTGGTTGCGGATGATCCCCATCGCATAGGGAATCCCTGATTGCAGCGAATAGCCGATGGCGGCAGGTGTGCCGCTGTCAGGCACCGGGCAGACCAGATCGGCATCGACGGGGGCTTCTTTCGCCAGTTCGCGGCCAATGTTCTCGCGGGTTTCATAGACTGACCGGTCGCCAAGGATCGAATCGGGACGGCTGAAATAGACATGTTCAAAGATGCAGAACCGCGGCTTGGCCGGGCGGAAGGGGAAATGGCTTTGTACGCCCTTGTCGCTGATCACGACCATTTCGCCCGGTGCGATATCGCGGATGAATTCCGCGCCGATGATATCCAGCGCACAGGTTTCCGATGACAGCACCCAACCATCGCCCAGTTGCCCCAGGACCAGCGGGCGCACGCCCAAGGGATCGCGGCAGCCGATCAGTTTCGTGCGGGTCATGGCGACGATGGAAAACGCGCCTTCGACCTTGCGCAGGGCTTCTTCCATGCGGTCGGGGATCGTGCGGCCCATGGAGCGCGCCATGAGGTGGATGATACATTCGCTGTCGGACGAGCTTTGGAAGATGGACCCACGGTCGATCAGTTCCTTGCGCAGCGCCAGGGCATTGGTGATGTTGCCGTTATGTGCCAGGGCCGCGCCGCCCATGGAAAATTCGCCAAAGAACGGTTGTACGTCGCGGATTGCGGTCTGGCCTTTCGATCCAGCGGTGGAATAGCGCACATGGCCGATACCGATGGAACCGGGCAGGGTTTCCATCACCTTTTGATTGGTGAAATTGTCGCGCACCAGACCCATGCGGCGGGCCTGATTGAACCCGGTGGCAAAGTCGTGCGTGACGATGCCGCCCGCCTCTTGCCCGCGATGTTGCAGGGCATGCAGGCCGAGGGCCACGAAATTGGACGCATCGGTTACACCGACAACGCCGAAGACGCCACATTCCTCCCGCAGTTTGTCGTCGTCATAGGGATGGGCAGGCAGGTCTTTGCAGGACAAGGGGCAACTCCGAATCCGAGAGGGTGATTGCCCCCTCCTTAGTCCCTGTGCGGCGGAGTGTCACGAAACGATCATGATCCTCCGCCGAATTGGCTGTCGCAATGTCGTGACTTATTCCACGACGGGTTGGGTGACGGGCGCGCCGCAATTGCCGACCAGGTTCTGATATTGCTGAGTGATCCAGCCAAGCGCCTGTTCGGGGTTCTGTTCTTCGATCCGCCCGGTCAGTTGCGCGAACACACTGGCGGACCGGCTGTTGTCCACGACCGCGAACTGCTGGGCGGCAAAGATCGTGTCGTAGACAAAGAATGCCACTGCCACCAGAAGAATCCCGCGCAGCACGCCGAAGAAAAACCCAAGCCCCTGATCCAGCCCGCCAATCGCGGACCGCTGGATGGCGCTGGAAAACAGCGGCGTAAAAATCGACACGATAACCAGCGCTATCGCAAAGACCGCAGCAAAGGCCGCGATAATTGCCAGTTCGCAGCTATCGCCGATGAAATCACCGACGACGGGGATCTGACGTACCAATGGTTCGACCTGATCGGCAAAGATGAAAGCCACGACAGCCGCACCGATCCAGCCCAGAATGGCCATCAATTCGCGGACAAGGCCGCGGCTATACGCCAGAACGCCCGATAGCAGCACAATGACTGCCACCCCTGCGTCGACGAGTGTAAAACCGTCCATCGTCTGTCTCTCCTGATTGTGGCGCGTCAGCGCGCGCCGAACACATCTTCTACGAATGCGGCCAAATCATGGGATTGGCGCAAAGAAATCCCCTTTACCGCGACCTGCTTGGCCTGATGCGGAGAGATTGCAGAGGTAAAACCAAGTTTTTCCGCCTCTTTCAATCTGTTTTCGGTCTGCACGACCGGGCGTAACGCCCCCGACAGGCTTATTTCGCCGAATATCACCGCTTCGGGCGGCAAAGCGGCGTCTTCACGCGCAGACATCAGCGCCGCCGCGACGGCCAGATCGGCGGCAGGTTCGGATATCCGCAACCCGCCCGCAACATTGAGGTATACATCAAGGCCCGTGAACGGCACACCACAGCGCGATTCCAGCACCGCAAGGATCATCGCCAGACGCCCGCCGTCCCAGCCCACCACCGACCGGCGCGGCTGGGACAGCGGTGACGGGGCCACCAGCGCCTGAATTTCGCATAACATCGGCCTGCTGCCTTCGATCCCTGCAAATACGACCGATCCGGGGGCAGGGGTGCCACGTTCGGACAAAAACAGGGCGGAGGGATTTTTCACCTCGGCCAACCCCTTACCCGTCATTTCGAACACCCCGATTTCATCGGCAGGGCCAAAGCGGTTCTTGACGCTGCGCAGTATACGGAACTGATGGCCGCGTTCGCCTTCGAAATACAGCACGGTATCGACCATGTGTTCGACGACGCGGGGGCCTGCGATACTGCCGTCCTTGGTGACATGGCCGACCATCACCACCGACATGCCGTTGCGTTTGGCAAATGTCGTCAGCTCATGCGCCGAAGACCGCACCTGCGACACGCTGCCCGGCGCGGAATCGACGGTATCGGCCCACATCGTCTGGATCGAATCGATGATCGCCAGATCGGGTTTTTCCGCCTCCAGCGTGGTAAGGATATCGCGCAGATTAGTTTCGGCGGCGAGTTTCACCGGGCTTTTTTCCAACCCCAGCCGGCGCGCGCGCATCTGGACCTGCGCATTGGATTCCTCGCCCGAGATATAGATCACCTTCAGCCCGTTACGCGCGAACCGTGCCGCCGCCTGCAAAAGCAGCGTAGATTTACCGATGCCGGGATCACCGCCGACCAGCAGGGCAGATGCCTTGACCAGCCCGCCGCCCAGCACGCGGTCAAGTTCCGCCACACCGGCCTGTGTGCGGGGCGGTTCCGGTTCCTGCGTGTCCAGATCGGTCAGCGCGATCTGTTTGCCGCGCATCGCGCCCAGCGTCTTGCCCTTGGGACCGCTCGACAGCGCCTTGGTTTCATGAATCGTGTTCCACGCCTGACAGGCATCGCATTGACCCGACCATTTGGAATAGGCCGCACCGCAATTCGCGCAGACAAAGGACAGATCTTTCGCCATGTTTACCTTTCGGAATGCCGCGCCGGGCCGCGCGTCAGCCCTGCTATCACGACAGAGCCAAGAATACAGCCCGTGAACAGATAAAGCCCCCATGCGGTTTCGACCCGGCCCAGCCCGGTCGTCTTGAACACGACGATATACAGCGCGATCAGAAAGATATCCGCCATCGCCAGCTTGCCCAGCCAGACCAGCACCGGCATGACCTTGTCATCCAGCAGCCGAAAATGCACCAGCGCCAGCAACAGCACCTTGAGATAGGGGGCAAAGATCGCGAATGCGGTCACGACCAGCGCCAGAAACACGTCGCTGCGCCAAAGCGATTGCAACCCGGTGATCACCGACACTTCTGTCAGGCCGAAAACCGGCAGCAGCCCCGCCCGCATCAGCGGCGCGAACCAGGCAATCGGAAACAGGATCAGCAGCGACAGATTGGCGTAAACCAGCAGGTGCCGCATTTACTTGCCATAGACACGGCGGCTATAGCGCGCGCCCAGTTGCGTGAGCAATTCATAGGCAATCGTGCCCGCCTGCCTGGCGACATCATCAAGGCTTTGCTGCGGGCCGATCAATGACAGGGCCTTTGGCACCTCGTCCAGATCGGTGACATCGACAGTCATCAGATCCATCGACACGCGGCCAACCAGCTTGCATGGAATGTCGCCATGGAAAAACACCGCCCTGTCCGACAGATGCCGGATGATCCCGTCGGCATAACCGCCCGAAATCGTGGCAATCCGCGACGCGCGTTCCGCCTGCCAGGTATTGCCATAGCCCACGACTTCACCGGCGGCGACATCGCGGACCTGAATGACAGGGAATTCCAGCGCCACGACAGGCGTGGCATCGGTGAACGGTTCACAACCATAAAGCCCGATTCCCGGCCGTGTCAGGTCGAAATGATAGTCAGGCCCCAGCAATATCCCGCCGGTCGAGGACAGCGAGCGCGGCACGCCGATCCCGTCGGTCATCATGCGGAAGTTTTCCAACTGATGCGGGTTCATCGGGTGGTCGGGTTCATCGGCGCAGGCAAGATGGCTCATCACCAGTGTCGGGTTCTGGTCCAGCGCGATCCCCGCAATCGCCGCCCATTCCTGCATTTCCATGCCGAGCCGGTTCATCCCGGTATCCAGCTGGATGCCGAACGGATGGCCCGGCAGGGTTTCAAAATGATGGGTCAGCTGATCCACGGAATTCAGCATCGGCGTCAGGTTCAGGGCGCGGATCGCCTCAGTGTCGCCTTTCATATGGCCGGAAAACACGTTGATTTCGGGGCGCGGCCCCAGTTCTTCGCGAATGGGTGCTGCCTCTTCGGCGACGGCGACGAAAAACTGGCGGACACCGGCCTTGAACAATGCCTTGGCGACCTGCACCGACCCCAGACCATAGGCATCTGCCTTGATCACAGCGGCCGTGCGGCAATTGGTCATCGCATCCAAAGCGCGCCAATTGGCGACGATGGCATCAAGGTCAATGGTCAGGCGTCCGGTACTCATGGCGATCCTTTTGGCAGGGCGCGCGCAGGGCGGCAAGGTCAATCAGCGCAAGTGCGCGCACCGTTGATCACTTCGGCCAGATCCTGCGCCAGGGCGGGATCGAGAGGGGCGGAAATCACATAGCCCGAATCGATCTGCACCTGCATTGTGGTCCGCAGGATATCGTGACCACAGACCGACATCGTCACCGTTTCGCCGAGCGACAGCGATGTGAAGGCGGCAAAGCGCAACGCGCTTTCTCCATTCATCGCCAGCGCGATCCGCGCGTCGCTGCCGTTGTCCTGCATCACCGTCGCATTCACCCCAGCGGCTGGGAGCGCGAGCGGCCCGACGCCGCCGGTGAACACAAGATCCTGCGCCGCGGCGCCGGTTCCGGCGAGGATCAGCAATGTGGCCAGCGCGCGCGAGCTTACTGTCAAAACTGTTGCTCCCCACCTTGCTGCCAGGGTTTGACGAGATTGCCGAACCGGGTGAATTGCCCTTCAAAGCTGAGCTCGACCGTGCCAATCGGACCGTGGCGCTGTTTGCCGATCACGACCTCGGCCTTGCCGTGCAGACGCTCCATTTCTTCCTGCCAGGCGGCCATCTTGTCCATTTCATGATCGCCGGGTTTTTCGCGTTCTTTATAATATTCCTCGCGGAACACGAACATCACGATATCGGCGTCCTGCTCGATCGAGCCTGATTCGCGCAAATCCGACAATTGCGTG
>NZ_JBKBQY010000098.1:0-11854 GCF_046292185.1 Yoonia sp. | reverse complement strand
ATTTCACATCCGCCGTTGTCACATCATCGATATGGGCAATCGTTTCGTCGATACCCGGAATGCGGTCCCAGATCGACAACAGCCGCGCCAGCCGTTCGGCCCGGTTCGACGGGCTTTCCAGCCCCATCAGCATGCCTGCCTTCATCTGGGCGCGGGCGCGGGCGACCTCCGCATCGGACATGTCATCGGCGGCGCGTTTCATCTCATCAATCGTGACGTGGGTCAGCTCTGCGATCTGTTCGGCGCTGGTGCCCGCATAGATCGTGGTCATGCCGGTATCTTCATAGGCACCCGCCTGCGCAAAGATCGTATAGCACAGGCCACGATTTTCGCGGATTTCCTGAAACAATCGCGAGGACATGCCGCCACCTAAGGCGGTCGCGTAGATCTGCGCGGTATAGATGGCAGGGTCGGTATAGGTCGGCCCTTCCAGCGCCAGCGCGAAATGCACCTGTTCCAGCGCCTTGGTCTCGCGCCGTTCACCGCCCCGAAAACGGGCGGGTTGCAACAAGCTGGCTGCACGGTGAACCCGCGGCAGATGGCCGAATGTCGCCTCGGCCTGCCGGACAATGGCGTCGTGATCGACGGCACCCGCAGCGGCAAGGATCATCTGGTTCGGCCCGTAATGTTCGCCGACAAACGTATCCAGATCGCCCCGGGCAAAGGCGCTGACACGCTCCGCAGGACCAAGGATCGACCGGCCAAGGGGCTGGTCAGGGTACGCTTCTTCCTGCAACCAGTCGAAGATGATGTCGTCAGGCGTATCCAACGTCTGGCCGATTTCCTGCAGGATCACACCGCGTTCAACCTCGATCTCGGACGGGTCAAACAGCGGGTTCAGCAGGATGTCAGAAATGATATCAAGGCCAAGCGCCACATCGTCTTCCAGCACGCGGGCATAATAGGCGGTCATCTCGCGGCTGGTATAGGCGTTGATATAGCCGCCCACATCCTCGATCTGTTCGGCGATCTGCAGAGCGGTCCGGGTTTTTGTCCCCTTGAACGCCATATGTTCCAGAAAATGCGCAATGCCGTTCTGTTCGATCCGTTCGTGGCGCCCGCCAGCCAGCACCCAGATGCCGATGCTGGTGGATTTCAGGCCCGGCATCTGCTCGGTCACAATGCGCAGCCCGTTGGACAAAGTATGCTGTTGAATGGTCAAGCTGTGATCCGTTCCTTGATGACGTTTTGCACGGCGGTCAGGTCGCGCGCCACCCGTGTGACCCGTTCGGGGCGGTCATACAAGTCCGCCATGCGCGCAGGCAATGGTGCAGAAATGCCTGATGCGGCCTTAACCGCATCGGGAAATTTCGCGGGATGGGCAGTGGCCAGCGTGACCATAGGCACGTCGCCGAGATGGCTTTGCGCGACATGCGCGCCGACGGCAGTATGCGGGCACAGCAATTCGCCGTGGTTTGCGTGATAGGCCTTGATTGCGGAGCTGGTGTCTTCCTCTGACGCGCGACCCGATTTGAAGGTCGCGGTCAGCATCTCATAAGCACCTTGCGAAATGGTAAAACCGCCGGATCTGAGGTCTTCCATCTGGCCCGCCACCGCCCCGCCATCTTGCCCGTAAGCATAGAACAGCGCGCGTTCAAAGTTGGAGCTGACCTGAATATCCATTGACGGGCTGATCGTGGGGGTCACACCTTCTTTGGTATAGGCGCCGGTCAGCAAGGTCCGGTGCAGAATGTCGTTGCGGTTGGTCGCCACGACCAGATCGGCAATCGGCAGGCCCATCTGTTTGGCGATAAAGCCCGCAAATATATCGCCAAAATTGCCGGTCGGTACGGTGAAACTGACCTGCCGGTGCGGCGCGCCAAGGCTGACGGCGGCGGTGAAGTAATAGACCACCTGCGCCAGCACCCTGCCCCAGTTGATCGAATTGACACCCGCCAGACGCACATGGTCGCGGAAAGTGAAATCGTTGAACATATCCTTCACCAGCGCCTGACAATCGTCGAAATCACCATCGACCGCCAGCGCGTGGACATTCGATTCCGTCGGCGTGGTCATCTGACGGCGCTGCACTTCGGACACGCGGCCATGCGGGTAAAGGATGAAGACATCGACAGCCTTCAGCCCGCGAAACGCCTCGATCGCCGCCGATCCGGTATCGCCCGATGTGGCACCCACAATGGTCACGCGGTCACCGGAACGGGTGAGGGCGGCCTGAAACATCTGGCCGATCAACTGCATGGCGAAATCCTTGAACGCCAGGGTAGGACCGTGGAACAATTCCAGCAGGTAATGATTGCTGTCGACCTGCACCAAGGGCGCCCGTGCAGCATGGCCGAAACCGGCATAGGCACGCCCGATCAGTTCCTTGAACTCCGCATCGGTGAATGTGTCACCGATAAACGGGCGCATCACCTCGAACGCGACCTCTTCATAAGATTTGCCCGCCATTGCGGCGATCTGGGCATGCGTTAGGGTCGGAATATCCTCGGGCAGATACAGGCCGCCGTCGCGTGCAAGGCCGGTCAGCATCGCCTGTTCGAATGTCAGCACGGGGGCCGTGCCACGGGTCGAGATATAGCGCATCACTCAGGTGTCCTTTGTCCGTAGGGTGCGGAGGATCAGAAACAGCGTCATAATCGCCCAAACAGCAGCCAGCAAGAACCATGTGATCGCATAGCTGAGATGGTCATTGGCAATATCGGCAGTGGCGACAGGCAATGCGGTCAGGCGCGGGTCGGCGGGCGTTGCCTCCGACACGACCACCATCAGCGGCAGCGTATCAAGATGGGCCGACATCGTATCGACATTGCGCGCAAACCAGATGTTGGCGGCCAGATCGGCGTCCGGCGTGCTGCTGTTCTGATCATCGGGCCAAAGCAAGGTACCCGTCACCTGCATCGGTGCCAGCGAGGGGGGGGCTGCATCCTTTGCCTCAAGCGGCAGCAGGCCCTGATCAAGCAGGATCGCCAGACCGTCATCGGTTTCAAACCGCGAAATCACGCGATACCCGGTGCCCGCGCTGGTGCCCGATACCAGCACATGCAGTTCTTCGCCCGTAGGCCGGCCTGACAGGCTGACGCTGGTGTATTCATCCGCAGCCTCGGTCACGTCGGTGCGGAACGGTTGCGGGTCGGCGGCTATTCTTGCGTTGATATTTTCAAGGATACCCTGCTTCCACGCCAGCCGGTCCACCTGCCACAGGCCAAGCCAGATCAGCACCCCGCAGCCGGCAAGGCCCAATAGTAAAGGGAATATGATTTTACGCAGCATAAGTGGCCTTGAAGGAAAAAGCGCGCGGATCAGACCCGCGCGCTTGAAGATATTGGGTCGGTCGGGGATGCCCCGGCTTACGCGCCCCAGATATAGATCGCCGCGAAAAGGAACAGCCAGACCACATCGACAAAGTGCCAGTACCAGATCGCCGCCTCGAAACCGACATGCTTTTCCGGGGTAAAATGGCCCCTCTCGACACGGATCAGACAGACCAGCAGGAAAATCGCGCCGATCACCACATGCGCGCCGTGGAAACCTGTCGCCATAAAGAAATTGGCATAGTGGATTTCGCCGCCGAACGTATAGCCGTCCTGTGTGACCAGAATGTAATATTCATAGGCCTGAAAGGCAGTGAAGATGACGCCGAAAACAATGGCAAGGATCAGACCCATTTTCAGGTCCTTGCGGTTGTTTTCATGCACCAGCGCGTGGTGCGCCCATGTCGCGGCACAGCCCGAGATCAGCAGCAGCAGAGTGTTGATCAACGGCAGTCCGAACGGGTCAATCGCATAGATGTCCGGTTTGACATACTCGGTGCCGAAATAGGTTTCCATCGGGTACATCTGGTGTTTGAAGAACGACCAGAACCAGGCAGCAAAGAACATCACCTCGGACATGATGAACATGATAAAGCCATAGCGCAGACCGATGCGCACGACAGGTGTGTGATCCCCTGCCCGGCTTTCGGCAACCATATCGGCAAACCACGCGTACATTACGTAAAGCACAGCGGCCAGACCCATCAGGAATATCCATGGGCCAGACCCGTGCATCCACAGCACAGAGCCGAAAAGCATGACAAAGGCCCCGATCGCGGCGATGAACGGCCAGACAGAAGGTGGCAGGATATGATAATCGTGGTCTTTGGTGTGGGCCATCTGGTGCGTTCCCTATCGGCTGTCTTTAATAAGTGTCTATGGCGTCTTGTGGCGCCGGTGTCAAAGCGGTGGCATCGGCAGCGGCCTGCACATAATCAGACGGCACATCGATTTCATAAAAAGTGTAGCTGAGCGTGATCGTATGGACAAACTTGCCTTCCCGGTCGTTCACGATGGCGGGGTCCACATAGAAACTGACCGGCATCAACACGGTTTCACCCGGTGCCAATACCTGCTCGGTAAAGCAGAAACACTCGATCTTGTCGAAAAATCCACCGGCCTCGTAGGGCGTCACGTTATACGCGGCCTGCCCGGCGACGGGAACGTCCAGCGGGTTATGCGCTTCGTAGAAGACCAGGGCAGTCTCACCGATACGCAGTTCAACCTCGCGCTGGACAGGCGTGAAGGTCCAAGGCATGTCACGCGCAAGCGACCCGTCAAACCGGACCTTGATCGTCTGATCCAGGATCACGTCGCTGTCACCCACAGCGACGTTGGTCGTGCCGCCAAAGCCTGTGACCCGGCAGAACCAGTCATAAAACGGGACCGACGCCCAGGCGAGCGATCCCATCAGCACCACGACGCCAGCGGTCTGCGCGGCTGTCCGGTTCTTGCCTTGCAAACGAGGGAACAGTTTCATTCCACCACCTCCGGTTCAGGGACCAACTGCGGCCGCACGACATGGTCAAATGTCTCGAACTGGCGGATATCGTCAAGCTGCAGCACTTTGACGACGGTCAGACCAAAAACAATTGCGATAAACCCTACCAGCAACAGCCCGACACCAGTGTTGCGGCCCCTGCGGCGTTCGTGAAGTTCGTGTTCGACGCGGATCACCATGACCAGCCTCCCAGTCCATAAAGGCGCAGCGCAGCTTCTGCCAGCAGGGCCACGAAATGCGCGAAAAGATAATAGAGCGATACTTTGAAGACGTTGATCTCGACCCGGTGCTTGTCAGCGTCGCAGGCCGCATCATCGCGCCGCCAGATGTCAAACGCACCTTTGAGAAACCATGCGTTCATCACCACGGCGACCGCCATGTAAACCGGCCCCCCGATCGAAGTCAGTCCAAGCCCCAGCGCGACAGGCACCAGAAGCAAGGTATAGATCAGCACCTGTTTGCGCGTGGCATCCCGCCCATGGGTTTCGGTCAGCATCGGTACGCCGGCGCGCCCATAGTCGGATTTGACAAACAGCGCGAGTGCCCAGAAATGCGGCGGCGTCCACATGAAGATCAGCGCGAACATCAGCGCCGATTCAATGCTGACCCCACCGGTGGCGACCGCCCAGCCGATCATCGGCGGAAACGACCCCGCCGCGCCGCCGATCACGATATTCTGCGGCGTCGCCCGTTTCAGCCACATCGAATAGACGACAAGATAGAAAAAGATCGTGAAGGTCAGCAGAACTGCGGCAAGCAAGTTTGTCGCAAGCGCCAGAATAACGATGGAAAACCCCGATAAGGCCAGCCCGATCCCAAGCGCCTCGCCCGGGGCAACACGTCCCGACGGGATCGGGCGGCCAGCGGTGCGCTTCATCAGCGCGTCGATATCCGCGTCCCACCACATGTTCAGCGCGCCCGACGCGCCGGCACCGACCGCGATACACAAGATCGCAACGAAACCCACAAATGGATGCACCGGCACCGGCGCAACCAGCAGCCCTACCAATGCCGTGAACACGACGAGCGACATGACACGCGGTTTCAGCAGGGCAAAATAATCTCCCATGCTTGCCTCGTAGCTTCGGTCATTGGCGCTCATATCGGTCATCGATTATAGGTCTTTACGAAGTGAAATCCGGTCCGGTCGCTGCGGGCCATTAAGGTGGGTGATCCACCTTACGATTGGGACATAACCGATCAGGACAGCCCCTGTTCCTCGGCCAGCCATGCGTCGTAAGCCTCTTGGCTGACAACCTTGACGGTGATCGGCATATAGGCATGTGCCTGGCCGCAAAGCTCTGAGCACTGGCCGAAGTAAACGCCTTCACGCTCTGCCGCAAACCACAATTGCGCCAGACGCCCGGGGATCGCATCCTGCTTCACGCCAAAGGCGGGAATGGTCCAGGAATGGATCACATCGGCGGCAGTCACCTGCATCACGACAGTTGCACCAATCGGCACGATGACAGCGGTATCGGTGGCCAGCAGGTAATGTTCCTGCTCATACCCGAATTGTTCCAACTCGTCGCGTTCCAGCATGAAGCTTTCAAAGCTTACGCCCTCGTCAATATATTCATAGCCCCAGTACCACTGAAACCCGGTTACTTTGATGGTGATATCCGCTTCCGGGATTTCCTGCTGCTTGAACAGGACCGGCAGGGAAAACGCACCGATAAAGACCAGAATGACGATCGGCACCACGGTCCAGGCGATCTCCAGCGGGGAATTATGGGTAAAGGTGGCGGGGTTCGGGTTCCGCCGCGCGTTGTAGCGGATGATGCACCAGGCCAGAAGGCCGGTCACAAACAGCGTGATGACGGTGATGATCACCAGCAACATGCTGTCCAGCCAGACGACATCGCGCGATAATTCGGTCGCGGAAGGCTGAAACCCCATCGCCCCGTTTATCGGCTGTCCGACGATTTCCAGTCCCTGCCCGACGTTTTGCTGCGCCATCACGGAAGACCCGGCCAGCATCAGCCCCAGCGAGGTCCAAACAGAAGTTGCAAAGGAGTTCAGTCGCATTTCATACCCTAACATCTTGGCACCCTTTGGCACCGGTCCCCGGTCAGTCCGCGCGGGCTACGGGCGGAATCCCATTGTCTTGATGCGTCCATGTCCCATATCCTGACGCACAACTCAAGAACTGCTGTTGCGGCAAACAGACGCTTTTTTTCCCGCAGATCACCGCCGCCGAAGGATATTTCCATGACAAGCATCCCGTTTCGTCCTTTTGACACTCACCTTGATGAAAGTAGCGCGCTGCATCTGCTGCGCCAGGCTGTGGCCGGTGCCGATGACGGTGAATTGTTCATCGAAAGGCGCAAGTCAGAGATGCTGTCGCTCGACGATGGAAGAATCAAGAACGCTAGTTATGACGCCTCCGAAGGGTTCGGGCTGCGCGCGGTGCGCGGCGAAACCGCCGGTTACGCCCATGCCACCACGATTGATGAACATGCCCTGCGCCGTGCAGTCGCAACCGCCCGGCTGGCCGTTGAGGACGGCGGCGGGACACTGGCCGATGGGCCTGCGGGCACCAACCGCAAGCTTTATGGCGATGACGACCCGATGGGCCAGGCAACATTTTCCGCCAAGATTGATGTCCTGCGCGAGATTGACGCCTTTGCCAGGGCGCTCGACCCGCGTGTGGTGCAGGTTTCGGCCAGCATCGGTGCCTCGCATCAAGAGGTCGTGATCCTGCGCCCCGAAGGCACCATCGTCACAGACACCCGCCCGATGTCGCGCATCAGCATCAGCGTGATCGTCGAACAGAACGGTAAACGCGAAACCGGCGGCATGGGTGGCGGCGGTCGCGTCGGGCTGATCGGGTTGATCGGCCGCGACCATTGGGAACCCGTGGCGCGCGAGGCGCTGCGCATCGCCTTGATCAATCTAGATGCCGAACCCGCCCCTGCCGGTGTGATGGATGTCGTGCTTGGCCCCGGCTGGCCCGGTATTTTGCTGCACGAAGCGATCGGGCATGGGCTGGAAGGCGATTTCAACCGCAAGGGATCAAGCGCCTTTGCCGGGCTGATGGGCCAGCAGATCGCCGCCAAAGGTGTGACGGTGCTCGATGACGGCACCATCCCCGACCGGCGCGGCTCGATCACGGTGGATGACGAAGGCACGCCAAGCGGCAGAAATGTGCTAATCGAAGATGGTGTGCTGGTCGGCTACATGCAGGACCGTCAGAATGCACGGCTGATGGGCGTCGCCCCCACCGGCAACGGACGCCGACAGAGTTTTGCCCATACGCCGATGCCGCGCATGACCAATACCTATATGCTGGCAGGCGGCGCTAGCCCCGAAAGCCTTGTCGCGGATCTGAAGGACGGGATCTATGCCGTGGGTTTCGGCGGCGGGCAGGTCGATATCACCAACGGCAAATTCGTGTTTTCCTGCACCGAAGCCTATCGCGTCAGGAACGGCGTGATCGGCGCGCCGGTGAAGGGCGCGACCCTGATCGGCGATGGCGCGACGGCGCTGCAGCAGATCCGTGGGATCGGCAACGATCTTGCCCTCGATCCCGGCATCGGCAATTGCGGCAAGGCGGGGCAATGGGTGCCCGTCGGCGTCGGCCAGCCCAGCCTGCTGATCGGCGGGCTGACCGTGGGTGGGGCAGCGGCCTGAGGCGGGCCGATTCGCACGATGTCCCGGCGATTCCACCCCTAAGTCTCGACGGGGTGGATATTATAAGGCATATTAATCTGTTTTGAATCAATGCGTTGAAATAGGTTCACGCTGCGTGCGAAAATTCCCTTCGCGATTCATGCCTTGTTAAGGCTGCACATCTAATCCTTGTTCAGCAATAGGCGGAGCAAGGGATGAGACAACCAGCACGTTCTTCCACCACCCCCCCACTCCCCCCCACCACGGAAGAGGATGTGGTCAGCCATCTTCGCCTATTGCGATCCCGCCGCGTCGGGCCTGCGACCTATCGGCGGTTGCTTGCGGAATATGGCACGGCTGCCGATGCCTTGACGGCCTTGCCCGACGTCGCGCGCGCGGCCGGCGTCGACGATTATGAAATCTGCCCCCTTGGCGTGATCCGTGCCGAACTGCAGGCAGGCAAGGCCGCTGGCGCGCGGCTTTTAATGGATCAGGATTCGCTTTACCCGGCCACCCTGCGCGACATTTCCGACGCCCCCCCAATGCTATGGTGTCTGGGGCAGGCCGACCTTCTGACGCGCCCGATGATTGCCCTGGTCGGGGCGCGCAACGCGTCATCGCTGGGCACGCGGATGGCGCGCAAATTGGCTGCTGACCTGACGGATCAGGGCTATGTCGTCGTGTCAGGGCTGGCACGCGGCATTGATACGGCTGCGCATCTGGGCGCGCTCGCCGGTGGCACCGTGGCAGTGCAGGCTGGCGGCGTCGATGTGATCTACCCGGCGGAAAACGCGGGCCTGGCCCATGATATTGCCAAAGACGGGTTGCGATTGTCGGAAATGCCGATGGGGTTGCAGCCGCAGGCGCGGCATTTTCCAGCGCGCAACCGTATTATTTCAGGTCTCGCCCAAGCGGTCGTGGTGGTTGAGGCGGCAGCAAAATCCGGCAGCCTGATCACTGCCCGCAATGCACTGGATCAGGCGCGCGACGTGTTCGCCGTGCCCGGACACCCGTTCGATGCACGTGCGGCGGGTTGCAACATGCTTCTCCGCGATGGCGCGACATTGATACGGTCAGCGGATGACGTGATCGAGGCGCTGGCACCACGCGCTGCTGCGTCGCAGGCACCTGCACCTGTGACGCAGCCACGCCCGGCGCTGCGCAATATTGCAGCCCTGCATGCGATGATCCTGTCCCGCCTCGGCGCGGCCCCGGTCGCCGAAGACCAGTTGCTGCGCGATCTCGCCGTGCCCGCCACACAGGTGGCACCGGCGCTGATCGATCTGGAACTCGACGGCAAGATCATCCGGCAGGCGGGCGGGCTGCTGGCACGGGCAGGCTAGCGGCGGCCTTGGAACCAGGATTTTTTGCGGGAACCTGGGCACGGCCGACGGGTCCCAGCCCGCGTTTTGACTGGCGTTTTTCGCGTCATTGACATTCGCGCAGCAGTTGCCACATCTTGCGCGACTTAACGCAAGCCCCGCAGATAAAGGATTCCCATGCCCGTTGTTGTTGTCGAATCCCCCGCAAAAGCCAAGAAAATCAACGGATATCTTGGCAAGGGCTTTGTCGTTCTGGCCTCTTACGGTCACGTCCGCGACCTGCCGCCCAAGGACGGATCGGTACTGCCGGACGATGATTTCGACATGAAATGGGAAATTGCCGCGGACAGCAAAAAGCACATCAAAGCGATCGTCGACGCGCTGAAAGAAGACAACGCCCTGATCCTCGCCACCGACCCCGACCGCGAGGGAGAGGCGATTTCATGGCACCTGACCGAAGCCCTGACCGCCAAAAAGGCGATCCGCGCTGATACCCCGGTCAGCCGCGTCGTGTTCAACGCCATCACCAAGACTGCCGTGACCGAGGCGATGAAAAACCCCCGTCAGGTCGACGCGCCCTTGGTCGAGGCTTATCTGGCCCGCCGCGCTCTGGATTATCTGGTGGGGTTCAATCTGTCGCCGGTGCTGTGGCGCAAACTGCCCGGTGCGAAATCCGCAGGTCGCGTGCAATCGGTCTGCCTGCGCCTGATCGTCGAGCGCGAGATGGAGATCGAGGCGTTCCGCAATCAGGAATACTGGACCGTCAAGGCCCAGCTCGAATCCTCGCGCGGCCAGATGTTCGAGGCGCGGCTGACGACGCTGGCCGGCAAAAAGCTGGATAAATTCGATTTGGGCAACGAAACCCAGGCCGAAATGGCCGTGCAGGCGATCAATTCGCGCGACTTGAAAATCACGTCGGTGGAGGCGAAACCAGCCACCCGCAACCCCAGCCCGCCCTTCATGACATCGACCCTGCAACAAGAGGCGAGCCGCAAATTTGGCATGGGCGCCAAGCAGACGATGAGCGTGGCGCAGCGTTTGTACGAGGCCGGGCTGATCACCTATATGCGGACTGACGGTATCGATATGGCGCCCGAGGCCGTGACCGGCGCGCGCGATGCGATCAAGGCGAAATTCGGTGCGAAATACCTGCCCGACCAGCCACGGATTTATAAGAACAAGGCCAAGAACGCGCAGGAAGCGCACGAATGTATCCGCCCGACCGAGATGATGATCGGCGCAGATCAGGCCGATATCAAGGATGCCGATCAGCGCAAGCTTTATGACCTGATCTATAAACGCACTTTGGCCAGCCAGATGGCCGCCGCCCAGATGGAACGCACCACGGTCGATATCGCCAGCGCAGATGGTCAGGTCATTCTGCGCGCCAACGGACAGGTCATGGTCTTCGACGGTTTCATCGCGATCTACGAAGAAGGGCGCGATGACACGACTGATGAAGATGACAAGCGCCTGCCGCAACTGGCCGAGGGCGAGAAGGCGGTGAAGAAATCCGTCGATCCCGAACAGCATTTCACCCAGCCGCCGCCCCGCTATACCGAGGCGACACTGGTCAAGCGGATGGAAGAATTGGGCATTGGGCGGCCATCGACCTATGCGTCGATTGTCACCACGATTCAGGATCGCGGCTATGTCGAAAAGGACAAAAACCGCCTGATCCCACAGGACAAGGGCCGCTTGGTGACGGCCTTCCTGATGAATTATTTCCAGAAATACATCGGCTATGATTTCACCGCCGATCTGGAAAACCAACTGGACGAGGTCAGCGCGGGCGACGCGGATTACAAAAAGGTGCTGCATCGATTCTGGCATGATTTTTCCGCTGCCATTGCTGAAACCGCCGATCTGCGGATCACCGAAGTGCTGGAAAAGATCAATGAGGTGCTGGAACCGCATCTGTTCCCCCCGACCGAAGATGGCACCGATCCCCGGCTTTGCCCCAATTGCGGTGCCGGCCGGTTGTCGATGCGCACGGCGCGGTCCGGTGGCGCGTTCATCGGGTGTTCGAACTATCCTGAATGCCGCTATACCCGTCCCTTCGGTCCGCCTGATCCGGAGGCTGAAAAATCCGCCATCCCGCCCGATGGAAAATTGCTGGGCCATGAGGCCGGCGATGAAATCCGTAT
>NZ_JBKBQY010000097.1:0-12090 GCF_046292185.1 Yoonia sp. | reverse complement strand
ATCTGCGCCCCAGAGGTCTACAGTCTGTCGTCCGAGTCGGAAAGAAGAGAAGCACCATGAAAAAAGATGATCCCTTTGGTTTCGATATGTCCGTGTCGGGGTCCAAGAAGAAAAATCCGCGCGGGCGGCGGGGGATGTCGGGTGCCTCCGAAACCTCCAAACGTGTATGCGATCACCCCGGCTGCAATGAACCCGCACCGTTCCGCGCCCCCAAGGCGCCCGATGTGCTGGATGATTATTTCTGGTTCTGTCAGGAACACGTCCGCGAATATAACCTGAAATGGAATTTCTTCGACACTGCGTCAGAGGCGGAACTGGCAGCCCAGATGACCAACGATCGTGTCTGGGATCGGCCCACCAAACCGTTCAAACGTTCGGTCGAAGAACGCGCCTGGGCACGGCTTGGCGTCAATGACGCGCATGAGGTGCTGGGTCAGAACGCCACACGCAATCCGGGCCGCGGGGCCGCTGTGGGCCGCAAGCTGCCCCCGACTGAGCGCCGCGCGATCGATATTCTGGAGGCCAAGGATAATTGGTCGAAACAGGAGATCCGCAAGGCGTATAAATCGCTGATCAAGGTGCTGCACCCCGATATGAACGGCGGCGACCGTTCTCAGGAAGAGCAATTGTCCGAGGTGGTCTGGGCCTGGGACCAGATCAAGGTCAGCCGGAATTTCCGCGACGCGGATTGACCGCTTACTTGCGATAAAAATAGGTCTGTGACAGCGGGCTGAGCGCTGACATCGCTTCTTGCTGTTTTAGCCGGACCCACGCTTGCCTTGCGGCATCGGCCTGAACGATGACACGATGTACGAGCATCACGCCGACAAACCAGATCACCCCGATCAGCGGCTGAACCAATATGCCTGTCAGCACCATCAGTGGTGCCTGGATCGTCCCGTAAAGCGGCATGATCATCGTGCCGCCGATCACCGAGGCCAGAAACAGCCCGACGCAGCACCCGATCAGCGCGCGCATATTGCCCAGCACACCCGGATAGCCGATCCATCCCCGCGCGAGGCGCAAGGAAAGCGGGCCCGCAAGCAGTGTCGCCAGCAGCATCCAATAGTCGTAAATTCCTGTGACCGCACCGCTGACCGGGAAATAGCCCGAGGACCGCAGCACAAAAACGCCCACCCCGGCCGACATCACCGCAAAGCAGGCGTAGGCAAAGGCAACAGCCTTGTTCTCGCGCGTCAAAATAGACGCCTTAGACAATCGCGACCACATCGCGCTTTTCCTTCAAGCTCAAATTAAAGGCTATAGGCCCATGGACGAGGTTGCGGCAACTTTAAAAAATCTCAGCCACAACTGATAATTATCAAATGGTATCAAGATTCGTCGTTTTCGGCAATCTTTTTACAGTTAGCAGACTCAGCCATGACCGGGGTGGCGCTTGCCGTGGGCTGCGTTATGTTGCATCCGAGACTGGACAGCGACTTATGAATCGAAAAGGCAAGCGAATGGCCGACGGCACCACAGACATGCATGCAAAACCAACCGAAGACATTTCCGTCCGGGACGTGTTTGGCATCGACAGCGACATGAAGATCAAGGGCTTTGCAGAGCGCACCGACCGTGTGCCCGAAATCGACAGCACCTATAAGTTCGATCCTGACACGACTTTGGCGATCTTGGCGGGTTTCGGCTATAATCGCCGGGTGATGATCCAAGGCTATCACGGAACAGGTAAATCGACCCATATCGAACAGGTTGCGGCACGGCTGAACTGGCCCTGCGTGCGTGTCAACCTTGACAGCCACATCAGCCGGATCGACCTGATCGGCAAGGACGCGATCAAGCTGCGCGACGGCGTGCAGGTCACGGAATTTCACGAAGGCATCCTGCCTTGGGCCCTGCGCAACCCGGTGGCCATCGTATTCGACGAATATGATGCAGGCCGCGCCGATGTGATGTTCGTCATTCAGCGCGTGCTGGAAACCGACGGAAAACTGACGCTGATGGATCAAAACGAAATCATCACCCCAAATCCCTATTTCCGGCTGTTCGCAACGGCCAACACCGTGGGTCTGGGCGATACGACAGGTCTTTATCACGGCACGCAGCAGATCAACCAGGCGCAGATGGACCGCTGGTCGTTGGTCGCAACGCTGAATTATCTCAGCCACGATGCAGAGGCGGCCATCGTACTGGCGAAATCCCCGCATTATAACAATGAAAAGGGACGTCGGATCATCAGCCAGATGGTCACCGTTGCCGATCTGACCCGTACCGCTTTCATCAACGGGGATTTGAGCACGCTGATGTCGCCCCGCACCGTGCTGGCCTGGGCCGAGAATGCGCGGATTTTCAAAGATGTCGGCTATGCGTTCCGGCTGTCGTTCCTGAACAAATGCGATGAACTGGAACGTCAGACCGTGGCGGAATTCTATCAGCGCTGCTTCGATGAGGAGCTGCCAGAAAGTGCGGCAAGCATGAGCCTAGGGTAAAAAGTAAGGCGGGGCAAACCCCGCCCTACGGCGATATTTAACATGCAGGGCGGGTTTTCCCCGCCCTTTCTTATTTATCCACGCGCAGCTTTGGTCGCGTTTGCCCACCAGACGACATCATCCAGCGTGGCTTGTACCGATGGCATCAGATGATCGGCAATCGTGTCGATCTCGTTGTTGGACCCCAGCGGGTGGACCGCGAAGAAATCACCGCCGCCGATATGCACGGCGTTGCGTGTCGGCACCATCTGCAATTCGATTGCGATCGTGCGCAGGTGCTCCAGCGCGCGGGTGCCGCCGACAGAGCCATAGGCGATGGCCGACATCGGCTTGCGGTTCCATTCGTTATAGGCCTGATCCAGCGCATTCTTCAGCGCGCCGGTGACTGACCGGTTGTATTCGGCCACGACAAAGATGAACCCGTCGAATTCGCCGATCTTCTGCTGCCATTTCACAGCGCGTTCGTCCGTAGAAGGCATCCACAGGTTGCTGGCGGCCTCATCAAACAATGGCAGGTCGAAGTCACGCAGATCGACCAGTTCGACATCCATGTCATCGCGCGCCTGTGCCTGTTTCAGCATCCATGCGGCGGGCTTGTCGGCAAAGCGGGTTTCGCGGGTCGACCCGATGATCAGGGCGATTTTCGGTTTGGTTGTCATGTCATCTCTCCAGATGTGAAAATGCGTATAGGTGACAGATGGCGTAAGGCGTGCTGCAATGAAACCGGCACCCTAGCGCAGCGCCTGTGCAAAAAAGCGCAAGCGCCGCTCACCCCCTTGCCCCTGCCCGCATCCGGTGCTTTATCTTTGCCATGCAAAAACCAAGCGACAATCCCGCCGATCCGTTCAAAAAAGCCTTGGCCGAGGCGACCAAGGTCATGGCCGATGACCCCGAACTGTCGGTGACATTCTCGGTCGATCCCTCAGGCCAGACGGCGGATACCATGCGGCTGCCTCAGGTCTCGCGCCGCTTAACCCGTGAAGAGGTGCTGCTGGCGCGTGGCACCGCCGATGCTTTCGCCCTGCGGCACAAATTTCACGACGCCGCGCTTTCCGCGCGGTACATGCCGCAAGGCCAGATGGCGCGCGATCTTTACGACGCGATGGAAACCGCAAGGATCGAGGCTGTGGGCGCGCAATATATGCCGGGCACCGCTGGGAATATCGACGCCAAGATCGGCAACGAGGCGCGGCGCAAAGGCTATGATCAGATCACCCAAGCCTCTGACGCGCCTTTGCCTGTCGCGGCGGGCTATCTGATCCGGCACTTGGCGACGGGGCGCGATCTGCCTAAAGGGGCCGATAACGTCATGGAATTGTGGCGCGGGTTCATCGAGGATCATTGCGGCGGGACGTTGGAAAATCTGTCCGCCACGCTGAAGGACCAGCAGGCTTTTGCGAAATTCGCGCGGCAATTAATCAGCGATCTGGGATATGGCGATCAGCTGGGCGATGATCCGGATCAGTTGGACGAAGATCAGGACGATGCCGCAGAGGATGGCAGCGACGATCAGGAAGAACCCGACAGCAGCGGTGATGACGACGGCGATACCGAGGAGGCCGAGGCATCCCCCGAACAAAGCCAGGAAAGCCAGCAGGACGCAAGTCAGGCACAGGTCAGCATGGATGATCAGGCGGATGCCGAGATGGGCGAAGAGGCCGAGATGCCCGAGGGCGAGGCCCCCAGTGAGCCCCCCCAGCCTGCGCCTGTGTCGGATGCTGATCCTGATTACAAGGTCGCCTATACCGCCTTTGACGAGGAAATCGGTGCGCAGGATCTGGCCGAACCGGTAGAGCTGGACCGACTGCGCGCCTATCTCGACCAGCAACTGGAACCACTGAAAGGGGCCGTTTCGCGGCTGGCCAACAAACTGCAGCGCCGGTTGCAGGCGCAACAAAACCGGTCATGGGAGTTTGACCGCGAAGAGGGCATCCTGGATGCAGGCCGCCTCGCGCGCGTGGTGGCATCGCCGACGACGCCATTGTCGTTCAAGGTCGAGAAAGATACCGAATTCCGCGATACCGTGGTGACCCTGTTGCTGGATAATTCCGGGTCGATGCGGGGTCGTCCGATATCCATCGCGGCGATCTGTGCCGATGTGATGGCGCGCACGCTGGAACGCTGTGATGTGAAGGTGGAAATCCTCGGGTTTACCACGAAGGCATGGAAAGGCGGCCAGAGCCGCGAAAAATGGCTGGCCGAAGGGCGGCCCGCCACGCCCGGCCGCCTGAACGATCTGCGTCATATCGTCTATAAATCCGCCGATGCGCCCTGGCGGCGGACGCGGCCCAATCTGGGTCTGATGATGAAAGAGGGGCTGTTGAAGGAAAACATCGACGGCGAGGCCTTAGAATGGGCGCATAGGCGGATCACGTCGCGCTATGAACAGCGCAAGGTGCTGATGGTGATATCCGACGGGGCGCCGGTGGATGACAGCACCTTGTCTGTGAACCCGGCGAATTATCTGGAAAAGCATCTGCGCGACGTCATAGCTATGATCGAAAAACGCAAGGCGGTAGAACTGGTCGCCATCGGCATCGGGCATGATGTGACACGCTATTATGAACGCGCAGTGACGATCACAGATGTCGAGCAATTGGCCGGTGCCATGACCGAACAACTGGCGAGCCTCTTTGACAGCGATCCGCGCAAAAGGGCACGGGTTCTGGGCATGCGCAAGGTCGGCTGATCCGGTTTTGGCAAGCCGGATGCCTTCGGCAAGAGTATTTTGGGAAAAAAGAAGTTGAGGAGATCAGGCGCGATGTTTCAAGGTTTTGAGGCGCAGTCACGTCCCGATCAGGGTCCGCCCCGGCTGGCCGCGTTGCGCGCGATCATGGCGGCAGAAGGGGTCGATGCCTATCTGGTGCCCCGCGCGGATGCGCATCAAGGCGAATACGTCGCACCGCGCGATGCGCGCTTGCGCTGGCTGACCGGATTTTCGGGATCTGCAGGTTTTTGCGTGGTCCTGGCCGATCAGGCCGGAGTGTTCATCGACGGCCGTTACCGCGTGCAGGTCCTGTCCGAGGTGGCCGATTGTTTCACACCTGTGCATTGGCCTGAGGTCCAGCTGGTGGATTGGATAAAAGCGGCGCGCCCGGCGGGTGGGGTGCTGGGTTATGATCCTTGGTTGCATTCTGTGGATGAGGTGGCGCGCCTGCGTGCAGCCCTGCCAGAGTTTGAGCTGCGCGCGGGCGACAATCTGGTGGACCGGATTTGGCCGGATCAGCCCGCCGCACCGGACGCGGCCTTCACCGCGCATGGGGTGGATCTGGCGGGCGAGGATCATGCGAGCAAATGCGCGCGTCTGGCCCATGATCTGGCTGCGGATGCCTGTGTGCTGACACTCCCGGATTCGATTGCCTGGCTGCTGAATATCCGCGGCAGTGATATCGCCCGTAATCCGGTGCCGCAGGCCTTTGCCATTCTGCTCAAGTCAGGCGCTGTGCGCCTGTTTGCGGGCGCGGGTAAGGCTGGGGATATTCTGGATCATCTGGGGCCGGATGTCAGTGTTGCAGATGTGGTTGATTTTGTGCCGGCACTGCGCGCGCTCAAGGGGAAGGTGCAGATTGATCCCAAATCCTGCCCTGAACTAGTGGCTGCATCCCTCCGCGAAGGCGCCGGGGACGTGGTGCATGGCGCTGATCCATGCGTTCTGCCCAAGGCCTGCAAGAATGTGGTAGAAATCGCAGGGGCCAAGGCGGCGCATGAACGCGACGCTGTGGCGTTGGTACGGTTTCTGGCTTGGCTCGATGACACGGCTCCCAAGGGAGGCCTGACCGAGATTGACGTGGTCCGCGCGCTGGAAGGGTTCCGGCGTGAGACAAATGAGCTGCGCGACATCAGTTTCGAGACGATCTGCGGTGCAGGGCCCCACGGTGCCGTCGTGCATTACCGCGTGAGCGAGGCGACCAACCGCGCGCTGGGGCAAGATGAATTGCTACTGGTCGACAGTGGCGGACAATATCAGGACGGGACCACCGATATCACCCGCACCATCGTGATCGGCACGCCGAAGCCAGACCATCGCGCCTGTTATACCCGCGTGTTGCAGGGGATGATCGCAATCAGCCGGATACGGTTTCCCAAAGGTGTGGGCGGGCAGCATCTCGATGCTTTGGCACGCGCGCCCCTGTGGCTGGCGGGCATGGATTACGATCACGGCACCGGCCACGGTGTCGGCAGCTATCTGAGCGTGCATGAAGGCCCACAAGGCCTGTCACGCCGGTCAGAAACTGCCTTGCAACCTGGTATGATCCTGTCGAACGAACCGGGCTATTACCGGCCCGGCGATTTTGGCATCCGCATCGAAAATCTGATTGTCGTGATCGACGCCCCTACCCTGAAAGGTGCCGATGACCGCGAGATGCTGGCCTTCGAGACACTGACATGGGTGCCCTTTGACCGACGGCTGATCGATGTCGACCTGCTGACGCGCGCAGAACGGGACTGGATTGATTGCTATCATGAGGCTACACTCCGCCTTGTTGGCCCCCGCCTTGATCCAGATGCCAGGGACTGGCTGATCGCTGCCTGCGCCGCCCTGTGACTTTGCTGTCATCCCATACATTTTTTACCAGAAGGATCACCCATGCCTGATCACATTTCAATTCGCCCTGCGACCGGTACATGGGTCGTGCGTGCAGGTGGTGCCGTGCTGGGCGAATCCTCGGATGCGCTGGAACTGACCGAGGGTGACTATCCTCCAGTGATTTATTTTCCGCGCGCCGATATCGCGACGGCGTTTCTGGAACCATCGGATACGATTTCCACCTGCCCGTTCAAAGGCCAGGCGACCTATTACGGGATCGCGGCGAAAAGCGGACTGATCAAGGATGCGGTCTGGTCCTATGAGGACCCCAAGGATGCTGTCGCCCGGATCAAAGGCTATCTGGCGTTTTATACTAGCAAAGTAGCAGTCGAAGAGGTTTAGGAATGTTCCTCGGCCGCCGTGTCTGACAGCGCGCGGTTCATCGCGCGCAGGGCATCGACGTGATACAGCGCGCCAAGTAATTCGGGCGTTTCGTTTTCGCCGCCCAGTGACAGGACCGGCAGGTAATGTTCACCACTGCGATCAAAGACTGGCATCCCCTGTTCCAGAGTGGCGATGCGGTCCAGATAAAGCCCCTGCTGCACAAGATCCCAGCATGCCTGTTCCGGTGCCGCACGCAGATGAGCCGTCACCGGGATGGTAGCGAGCAGATAGGCCTGCGGGCCTGCGGCAAGATGGACCTTGCGCCGTTCTAGCTGCGTCAGAAAGTACGACCTGTCCACGAGCCGCGATGACAACGCCGTCGAGAGAGACACGGCGACCATCACGGCAAGCCCGGTCTGCCAGTCGCCGGTCAGTTCAAACACGATCAGCGTGGTCGAGATCGGCGCACCAAGCACAGCGGCGGCCACGGCCCCCATCCCCGCAAGCGCATAAAGCGAACCTTCGCCCGAAACATTGGGAAAAACGGCGGTCGCGATCAGGCCGAAGGCAAGGCCGGTCAGCGCCCCGATCATGAGCGATGGCGAAAAGACACCGCCGCCCATGCGTCCCCCAATGGTGATGGCCACGGCAAGGACCTTGAGCGCGACAAAGATGATCGCTTCATGCAGCAAAAGCGATCCGGTCAGGGCGGCTGTGGTGGTTTCATAGCCGACGCCGATGATATGCGGAAACCAGATCGCCAACCCGCCCAGCAAAGCCCCCGCAATCGCGGGTCGCAGATAGCGGGGCAGATGGATTCTACCCTGCACGAAGCTTGCAAAATCATCGGCCCAGAAGATCGACTTCATCAGCACCACCGCGATCAGGCCGCAGACCAGACCCAGCAGCAAAAACGCGGGTAGTTCGACATAGAAAGCCAGCGCATTCTGCACCGGCAGGACAAATTCGGTGACATCGCCAAACACCAGCCGGTTGATGACCGTGCCCGCAACGGCGGCGATAACGATGGGCGCAAAGGCATGGACAGCAAAATGCCGCAGAACCACTTCCAGTGCGAACAAAGCTCCGGCGATCGGCGCATTGAAACTGGCCGAAACGGCGGCGGCAACGGCACAGCCCAAAAGGTCGCGTCCGGTAATGCCATTGGCCTTGATCATCCGGCTCACCATGGTGGACAGAACAGCGGCCAAATGGACGACGGGGCCTTCGCGCCCGCTTGACCCGCCGGTCGACAGCGTGATCAGTGACGCCGCCGCAGAGGCGAAACCGCGCCGCACCTCTACCCGGCCCCGCGCGAGCGCAGCCCCTTCGATCACCTCGGCGACGGAACGCACGCGGCCATCATCGGTAAACCGATGCATGATTAGTCCCACCGCCAGACCGCCGCAGATCGGAATCAGCAGCACATGATACCAAACCAGCCCCGCTGCAAAACTGTGCAGTGTCAGTATATCATCGGTGCCATAGACGCTTGATTGCAGCAGATAGATTCCAAGTCGAAACACGACGGCCGCGCTGCCGGCTGCGATCCCGATGGCGAGCGCGATGAACCAGAACTGCAGCTGTGTTGGTCCGTGCGTTTTCATCGCGCGAAGCCCATCCCGGCAAGCGCTTGCCAGATAGGTCGCGCATGCCTGAAACAGCACTTTGGTAGGAGTGCCCATTTACCGCCCTCTTGTGCCTGTCCTCTGCGATCCTTGCGACACTATTGCATGAGGCGATGAGCAAGCCCATGGCACGAAGTGGCTGTTTCAGGAATCGGTGTCGAAGGCATGGCAAGCGCTCCACGCTATAACGTCAATAGTACTGACGTACTTTAGACTGATTCTGAAGGTAGGGTCAGTAAGCCTGACATACTTTCGTATAGGTTGTACCGAATCTCGTCTCTCTGGTAGTGGTGCCCGCGAGGAGATTTTCCTCTGGTTGAGAACGAGTTTGCGGTCTTGGTGTCGTGTTGAGGCGACCCACTATCGCGTTAAGCGGGACATGTGTTTGCGCGTGACCCGTCAAAGAGAAAATTTACGGCGCCGGTTCCAAACTGCGGGCGCAGCTAGGTAATCAGTAAACTGTAATTGAGTATATTTAGAAAAAACGCATATTCATGGGGCGGCTTGGCGGGGTCTGGCAACAGACTTTGCTGATCCGCCCTAATTTTTTCAGGCTTTGATCAACGCCTTGGCCGCTTCTCGCGCGGCTTGCGTCACTGTATCGCCCGACAACATGCGCGCGATTTCATCGATCCTTGCGGCGGGATCCAGCGCCACAACCGTTGATAATGTTTCCGCGTCATTCTGGTGCTTTTCCACACGCCAATGAGAGCCGCCCAAGGCCGCAACCTGTGGCGAATGAGTGACGACCAGCACCTGTCCGCCCCTCGCAAGTTCTGCCAGTCGTCGTCCGACAGCATCGGCAGTCGCACCCCCGACACCACGGTCGATTTCGTCAAAGATCAGCGTCAGCCCGTCTGACTCTTGGGTCAGGCAGACCTTGAGCGCAAGAAGAAAGCGGCTCAGTTCCCCGCCCGACGCAATCTTGTTGATCGGCCCAGTGGGCGCGCCGGGGTTGGTCGCCACGGTAAAGGCCACGGCGTCGATCCCGTCCGGCCCAGGATCGGCATCCGACATCGCCGTAACAAAGACCGCGCGCTCCATCTTGAGCGGCGCAAGTTCGGCTGCCATGGCGCGGTCAAGCCTGCCTGCTGCTGACTGCCGCGCTGCGCGTAATTCGCCGGCTGCAGTGTCATAATCTGCTTGGGCGGTTTTCAACTGGTCGCTTAGTAACTTGATGTCTGCACCCGACCCGTCCAGCACCGCAAGCCGCGCACGCAGATCATCGGCAAAGCCGCGCAGATCATCGGGCAGGACATCATGTTTGCGTGCCAGGCCACGGATTGCAAACAATCTTTCCTCGGCCTGCTCCAAGGCGAAAGGATCGAAAGACAATGCTTCAAGACAGGTTTCGATACCGCGTTGGGCATCATCCAGCGACAGCATCATCGCCTCGATCGCGGCAAGCGGCCCATCCAGCTGGCCTTCTGCCTTGTCAGCCGCGCCCTGCAACCACCGTGATGCATCGTTGATCAGCCCTTCAGCCCCTTGCAAGCTCAGTGCGTCATGGGCCTTTGCGATATCTGCGCGGATCTTTTCGGCGGCTTGCATCAGGCGGCGCTGCGCGTCCAAGGTGGCCTCTTCGCCCGCTTCGGGGTCCAGCGCGTCGAGTTCGGTAACCGCATGGCGCAGATAGTCTTCCTCGGCACGGGTCTCGGCTATCTTTGCTTCTGCGCTGGCCAGCGCTTTGCCCGCTGCAGACAAGGCGCGCCAGGCGGCCTGCGTTGCGGTAAGTTCGGCCTGCACACCGGCAAAAGCGTCCAGCATCTGCCGGTGCCCGCGTGGGTTCAGAAGGCCCCGGTCATCATGCTGACCATGCAGCTCCACCAGCGTTTCGGACAGGGCGCGCAGCACCTCGCCGCTGACACGGCGATCATTGACCCAGGCGGTCTTGCGCCCTTCACGGGTGTTGATACGGCGGAGAATCAACTCATCCTCGACCTCCAGCCCCGCATCTTTCAGGATTGCGCGGGCGGGGTGATCTACGGGCAGGTCAAACCATGCCGTCACCTCGCCCTGCTCGGCACCCTGGCGGACCAGTTCGGCCCGGCCACGCCAGCCCAGAACAAAACCCAGCGAATCAAGCAGGATGGATTTGCCCGCACCGGTTTCGCCAGTCAGCACGTTCAGACCGGGCTGGAACGCGAGTTCCAGCCGGTCAATGATCAGCATATCCCTGATGTCTAAACCGCGCAGCATGTCGCACCCCGAAGGGCGGGATGACCCCCGCCGTGGTTAGAGCCACTCACCCCGGACCACCTGACGGTAAATCGACGCGAGCCAGTTGTCACCCGCAGGTTCAGCCGCAAGACCGCGCCCGTTGAGCAAGGCAAAGCTCGCCTCGTACCATTCGCTCGACTGGTAGTTATACCCAAGGATTGCGCCGGCGGTCTGCGCTTCCTGCGTCAGGCCCAGTGACAGATAAGCCTCGACAAGACGGTGCAGCGCTTCGGGTGTGTGGGTGGTGGTCTGGAAATCCTCGACCACGGTGCGGAAACGGTTCACGGCCGCAGGGAAATGCCCGCGCTTGAGGTAATAGCGCCCGATTTCCATTTCCTTGGCGGCAAGCTGGTCAAAGGCCAGATCGAATTTCGCGACAGAAGCGGCGGCATATTCGCTGTCCGGATAATTCTCGATCACCGCACGCAGCGATTGCAGCGCCTGAAATGTCAGACCCTGATCGCGGCCAATGTCGCTGATCTGATCGTAATAGGACAGTGCCAGCAGATAGGCGGCATAGGGCGCATCCTGTTCGGCCGGGTAGAAATCAAGGAACCGCTGCGCCGAGGCGCGGCTGTTGGGGTAATCGCGATCCTTGTGATAGGCGAACGCCTGCATGATCAGCGCACGTTGGGCGAATTCTGAATAAGGATAGAGCCGTTCGATCTCGCCGAATGTCACAGCGGCCCGGTCGGGGTTACCCGCCTCGACCTGTTGTTCGCCCAGATTGAATATCTGCTGGGCGGTCAGATCGTCCAAGGGGCGGTTATCACCGCCGCCACCGCCACAGGCCGCCAGCAAAATAAGGGCGGCAACCGCGCCCAGAACGCGTTTGTTTGTTTTGCTGCTTGTCACTTTAGCTGTCCTCATACCTGACTGC
>NZ_JBKBQY010000096.1:0-12353 GCF_046292185.1 Yoonia sp. | reverse complement strand
GGATGACATGGCGATTGCCGGCTTTCACGCACTCGATATCGGGCAGGCAATGATCCCCCGGCTGGCCAGCGTGTGCACCGATCGCTATGGGATCGGTGCGCGGGCTATGACAGAATTGCTGGCGCGGCTGACGGGTGGGCCGTTCACTCCGGTGATCGATCTTGGCTTTCAGATCGATCTAGGGGAAACCGTGACGAAGCGGCGCGGCGCTCGCCCTTGACTGCCCCGCAGTCATGCCGCTGACGATAAAGCGGTTGGCCGTCAGCGCGAAAATGATCAGCAGCACGGGATGGACCTGCAGGATCGGGCCGGCCTCTCTGCCCTTCACCGATGACAGCGATATCGAGCAGGGCTTCGCGCTCGCAGGTATCTGGCTGCGGCCCTTTGCCGTCGGACATATAGCGCAGCCCTGCATGGCAGGGCGCATCCGAACACCCGCCGCCTTCTGTTGATCAAGTGCGGTTGCGCCAGTCGCGAAGAATGACGACACGCATAGCTGCACCCAACGCCGTGCCGCACATGGCGCCAAGCGTGTTGGCCAGCGCATCCTTGACGTCACCATGACGCCCGACATTCGTCTGCATTATCTCGATTGCCACACCATAAGCAGATACACCCAGCACAATCCAGAGGGCCGCGCGCGGTTTCGCCAGCGCCGCCGGAAAAGCAATCGCGCCAAAAGCAAGGAAGTGGTGCAACTTGTCGCTGCCAGGGGCTGAGGGAAGTATGTCGGATGGGGTCAGCGTGGCAACAGCGACAATCACCGCCAAGAGCAGAGTTAACCCAAACGCGACGCGCGGCTGAACGGCCCAGACCGCGACGGAGTGTACGCGGATCAGAATAGCAGCTGTTTCAGTCATCAATGTTCGTCCGTATTGGTTTTCGGTTCGTCTGCCTTGCCAAGCTGCGCCAGATAGGCATCAACGACGATTGCCTCATCGAAACAGGTTTCGGCGCGCTGTCGGGCAGCATGACCCATCGCCTGTCGCGCCTCTGATGACAATAAGGCAAACCGCTCTTTTGCAGCGGCAAGCGGATCTGCGCTGCGCGGAGTTCACAGAAAGCCGGTGACGCCCTCGTAGACCGCGTCGCGACATCCCGGCATATCTGTGATGATGACCCTCAGGCATGATCGATACCTGCCATGCCAGATTACGCCGCTTGGATTAATTCAGCACGGCTGCCAGATAATTGGAGCAGGTGGGGATAGATCTTGTGCCCACCAGACGCCGGTTTCGAGGTGTTCGGCTTGCGGTAACGGGCCTCTGCCCATGCGCTTCGTCTGAGTCGCGACATGTAACCGCCCAACCATAAACCCTGCCTGCACCAGCCGCCCCTGCAGCATGCGACTGCCCCCGAAGGGCACTCCATGTAGTGCTTGTCGATATGCTGCATCAGCTTGAAATTGGTGTCCGACACCGGGCAAGGCTCGTAGGGGACACTGCCCCGGCTGATCCCCAGCATGATCGCTTGGCGGCTGACGCTCAGCTTGGTGGTGGGACCGATTATTTTCTTGCGCTCCGCAACAAACCCTACGCGACTCTCTCGAACCGGGGGCGTTTACCGCGCAGCGTGTCACGCAAATCATTCTCCAGCGTCATCTCTCTGATCTTCGCATGCAGGGTCTTCAGGTCGATCACCGGTTACGGCTCAGCCTGTGGTCCAATCACCGCATACCCCGGTCGCGCCCTCAAGCGGCTGGTCGCGCCACTACCTGATCTGGTTTGAATAACGCCGAACCCCTGTGTCCGCTTGATCAGAGTCTTCTCGCCCTTGATCGCAGCCACCGCCACCTTCGCCTTGAATGCGGGGCTTTGGTTCCGGGCCGGTCGTCTTGCCACGGCCTTCTCCTCGCTTGCAGCATAATGCCGCTGTTGCGCAGAAAATCAAATTATCCCGGCTGTTCAGATCAACCGAGCCCCTCTAAGTTCGCCGAGCTGCGGTTAGGACGCCGGATTTGCTTTCGCTTCAGCTTCACTTTCGTGACGGGCCTTCCTTAACCGGGTGATCTTATCTTCGCGTTGCTTGGCGTCTGCGTCTTTGATCTCTTTGACGGCACGTGCGGTTTTGTCCATCGCGGTTTCGGATTTGGTTTGTGCTGTCGTGAAGCCGCTTAGATCAGCGTTCTTGGCCATGACTATCTTCTCCTTCAATTAATTTCGGGATCATGCTGGATGATCGGCGCATGATGTGGTCTGCGCGGGCGTTGCGCTGGAGCAACAGTTCTGGGTTCGCCGTATTTGCTTCCAAAGTGCTTCCACTGGCATTTGCGCAACGCAAACGGCCACCCGAAGGTGGCGGATGACGCATTGATAGGTATCACTAAATTTGGTTGCGGGAGAGCGCTATCGCCGTAACCTACCTGAACTTATCTGCACCATCTGATAACACTTACGGAGCGTTGCGTTGTGAGGGATCTTGCGCAAACGCCTCCGTCGTTTGCGCTTTACCTTCGGCATGCTGGCGCTTCGCCGCTTCGGCCCACCAGTCAAGCTGCGTCAGGGTGCGGCCAATGTAACCATCCCAACTGTCCGGTTCGGCAACCCAAGTCCCGTCCTCTGCCAACGCCTCCTGCGCCTTCGGGATATGCACCATGGCTGAGACTGGCAGGCAGCCGAGTTCGGATAGAAAGCCACGCATCGACATCGCAGCCCGTGCGCCACCCCATTGTCCGGCGGAATAGGTCACAATGGCGGAAGGTTTGAAAGCAAACCGCGAGGCGCCGAAATGGTTCAGCAAATTCGCAAGAGCAGGTGACATCGCGTGGTTATATTCAGGGCTGACCATGACATAGCCATCAGCGACCAAAATCGCCTCGGCAAGTTGATCAAGCGCTTCTGGCGCTTTGCCCGGAGCATAGGCGAAATGAGGTTTGAATACGCCACCCAGATCAAAGTCGAGCGGATCAATGAGCTGCGCATTATGGCCCCGTGCAATGACAAGCCGACAGCAGGCCGCGGCAACACGCGCACCTAGTCTTGCGGGGCGTGGCGGCGTGCTGTCGCGGGCAGAACCCAGAAATATCAGATAATCCATGAACCTAAGCTAAACTGCGACCCGAGCGGGAGCAAGCGATGCTCAGAACGTCATCTCAACCCGTTCATGCGCGATCTGGACACTGCGCAAGTTCCACAGCACCGTTGGACTGTTGATTGATGTTGTGGAAGCATCCATCGTCTGCCAGCTTGGTTTGGATCTTGAAGCGATGGGTTCATCCACCAGAACGACATTGGCGATGGCGACACGTCGCCGTTGGTAGCAGGAAAATAACTTTATTCGTGATAGCGAAAATTGCGCGACGCCGCACCGCTCCGACAGGGCCATAGAAAACATCTTTAGAGTGTAATTTCTAAGCGTTGCGCATTCGCAAAAGGCGTTCCGGTCCAGATGCGTAGAAAAGTGCTGTGGGCGACAATTGCAATGCGGTTTTCAGGCCGCCCTTGCAGCCACGCGACAAAACCGTTGATCCGCTGATCCAGCACATCCCAGGGTTCCTGCGTAAACGGGGCATCGTGTGCGGGATCATGATACCACCACGGATCATCCAGATGGGCAAAGTCCAATGTCGGGAAATCCTGCGCCAGTTGCGCGGGCGACCGGCCGACATCGCAGAAACTGTCCAGCCTTTCGCGCGGCAGATCATGGATCAGCCGCGGGATATCCGCATCACCAAAAGCATGTTGCGCGGTCTGGATCGCGCGGGTGAAGGGTGAGATCACGATCAGTTCGATATCCTTGATCGCGGTCATCTCATCCGCCAAGGCCCTTGCCTGCTGGTGGCCCAGCGGCGACAGGGCGGCATCGCGCAAAGCCGGGTCGCGCTTAATCAGCTCTTCATCGGGGACAGCCAGTGCGGCGGCATTATGCAAGGATTGGGCATGGCGGATCAGGTGCAGGCGCTTGGCAGACATATGTTTCTTCTTGTAAGGGGCGCAGCAAATCCTGCCGCACCGTGACAGGTTATTCAGGCCGCATTGGTCGGCAGAATGTGGGTGGAAGATCGATCAAAAGCCAGCCGATGGGTGTCCCCCACACATAGCCCTGCAGCTTCGGTTTCCAGCACGGCCGCTTCGACCTGACCAAGGGCTGTGTCAAAACTGACCTCGGTCGCGCCGCCAACAAAGGCCAGATCGGTGATACGCCCGGACAAGCCAGCCTCTCCGTTGCGGGCAAGGCGCACGCCTTCGGGGCGCAGGATCAATTGCACTGGCCCCACAGGTAGGGGACTGTCCATTGGCAACGACATTTCTCCCAGTTGCACGGCTTGTCCGTCCCAGCGGGCCTGCAACACATTGGCGCGACCGACGAAATCGGCGACAAACAGGCTGGCGGGGCGGTGATACAACTCATGCGGGCTGCCGATCTGTTCGATCCGGCCTGCGTTCATCACGACGACTTTGTCGGAAATCGCCAGCGCCTCTTCCTGATCATGGGTGACGTAAACCGCCGTCAGGCCCAACCGCTGTTGCAGGGCCCGGATTTCACCCCGCACCCTGCGGCGCAACTTGGCGTCAAGGTTGGACAGGGGTTCGTCAAACAGCACCACCTTGGGCTTCATCACCAGCGCACGCGCCAAGGCGACGCGTTGTTGCTGGCCACCGGACAGGGCATCCACACGCCTGTCCCCGAAACCGTCAAGGCCGACAAGGGCCAGCGCCTCTGCCACACGCTCTTTCACCTCGGCCACGGGGCGGCGGGCGACACGCAGACCGTAGGCGACATTGGCATAAACATCCATATGCGGAAACAAGGCGTAGGATTGAAACACCATCGTTACATCGCGCCGTTCGGGCGGCATGCGGGTCACATCGGTATCGCCGATCATGATGCGCCCTTCGCTGGGCGTTTCCAGCCCGGCGATCATGCGCAGGGTCGTGGTTTTGCCACAGCCCGATGGCCCCAGCAAGGTGACAAGCGTGCCCGGCGCGATCTCCAGATTGATGTTATTCACCGACGGCGCGGCGGCGTTGAACCGCTTGGTCAGGGCGTTGAGCGACACGGCAGCGGCGGTCATTACTTCATTCCTTTTTTACTATTGCGCACATCAACCCTGCGCGACACTACCAGCAGCAGCAGGATCATCGCCAGCAGACCAAAGATCATCACTGTCGCCATGGCAGCAGCACGGCCCAGCCGCCCCTGTTCGACCCAAGACAACAGCAGCACTGTGGCAAGGTTATTGCCCGCACCGACCAGAAAGATCACCTGACTGACCGAGGTCATCGCCGACACAAAGGCAAAGATCAGCCCGGCCAGCAGCGGATAGAGCAGCAACGGGGCCAGCACCTTGACCATCGTCACACCGGACCCTGCCTTCAGGGTTGATGAAGCCTCTTCCAGACTGCGGTCAATCTGGCTTAACCCCGCCATCGACGCGCGGATCGCCACCGGCATGTTGCGGAACACCAGCGCAAACACGATCACGGCAGAGGTGCCGGTCATCAGCAAAGCGCCATCATTGAAGGCCAGAATATAGGCCAGCCCCATCACCGTGCCGGGTGTCGCAAAGGAGAGTAGCGATCCAAGTTCCAGATAGCTGCGCCCAAAGAACCGGTGCCGCGTGACCAGATAGGCGATCAACCCTCCCAGCATCATCGCAGGCACAGCGGATGCGGCGGACAGTTTGATCGTATACCACAACACCGGCCAGCCAACCTGCCAGAATTCACGGTAATGTTGGAATGTCAGCGTGTTGTTGATCCCCCATAGCTGCACGAAACTGCCGTAGAAAATTGTCATATACAGCGCCATGATGAACACGAACCAAAACAACGCGACTGCGGTCAGGATGGCCTCGAACCAGACAGGCAGCGGCAGAAACGCCCCACTGGCCGGTTTGCCAGTGACGGTGGTGAAGCCCTGCGCGCCCAAAACGACGCGGCTGCCGATAAAGACAAGCGCGACGATTGCCAGCAGGACTGTGCCATAAACCGCTGCTTCCGGTTGGGAATAGCGGCCTGTCAGGGCGAGGAAAACTTCAGTTGCCAAGAAATTGCGGTCCCCGCCCAGCACCAACGGAGTGCCAAAATCAGAGATAGATTCAATGGTTGCCAGCAGCATTGACGCCGCTATGCCCGGCCGGACAAGCGGCCATGTGATATCGCAGAATACCCGCCAGCGGCTTGCGCCCAACGTCCGCGCCGCCTCTTCCAAGGCCGGGTTCAGTCCGTTCAACGACCCGCGCAGGATCAGATAGGCGACCGGGGCAAGCCCAAGGATCTGTGAAAGTGCCACGCCGGGGATGCCGTAAAGCGGATTATCGATGGGGGCGATGCCAAGCAGATCATAGGTGATCATCCCGCGCCGCCCCAAAAGGAAGATGATCGCAAAACCGATCACGAAAGGCGGGGTGATGAAGGGTAGCACGCTGACGACACTCAGCATCCCGCGCAAGGATTTACTGCGGGTGCGTTGGCCAAGAAGCGCCAGTGCAAATCCCAAGGCGGTGCCGCCCGGTGCGGCGATACACGCGACGAGCAAGGATGACGGCAGCGCACCGCGGCCCCAGATCATGATGCCCAAGGCCCAGCCAATCGCCATGCCTGACAGAGTCCAGATCACCAGCGCGCGGATTTTGCGCCATGACAGCGCCCCGATTCCTACACGCCAAAGGGCGAGGCCCGCGCCGATCACGGCACCTGCCCGGATCATGTTGATGACACGGCCACGCTCGGAGATTTCGGTGAAAGGGTTGTCGAGGAACAGGAATAATGGGCTGGCAAAGGTCCGCGCGAATTGGGCCAGCGTCAGTGTGCCGTCGATCCAGACGGCGGTGCGTAAAACCAAAAGCAGCGGGAAAACGATGAAGACGGTAACAAAGACCAGCGCGATAAACACGCTTGCGCCAACAAAGGTGTCGCCTCTGATCCGCGAATTGCTGCTGAATGCGGCCCCGGCAGAGACAAGCAATGCCAGCACCGTGCCCAAAGCGCCCCACCCGAAATGCGTGCCGGTGCTAAATAAGAAAACTGTCACCCCACCCGCAGCAACCAGTGCCAAGGCAGCTTGCCAATCGCCAATGCGATCAACTGAAATCAGTTGCGTCGTCTGCAACAACCAGATCGCCAGAGCGGCGACAGGCACCAGCCAATAAACCCCCGGCGGTAGCGCAAAGGCGTGGAAATCATAATTCAGCGGAAAGAACGCCCGCCCCGGCCTGCCCAGAGGCAGCAACAGCCACAAGGTAAGCGCCACAAAGGCCCAGACAACAGGCGTAGACAGACCGCGGTTGGCGATCAGGCTATCGCGTAGGGTGATAAAAGTCATGCCGGACGTCTCCGCCCGGCATGTATGGTGTGGTTCAGACTATTCACCGGCGTGGCACGGGGAAGATTTCGTTGGTCCAGCGCGCGATCAAGCGGCCCTGCAGCTCTGGATCGCCATAGGTAGCGAAATCATAATCAATGACGTTGATCGCGGACAGGTCTGGCGTGCCTTCAGCCTGTGTCGCGTTTACGTTGGCTTTAATCTGCAATTGTTCAGCGACATTGCCCAGTTCCTGCCCTTCGACCGACAGCGCAAATTCGATGAACGCTTTGCCGCCATCCGGGTTTGGGCCATTGGCAACCAGGGAAATCCCGCCGATTTCATAGCCGGTGCCATCGGATGGCACGATGATCTCAATCGGGAAACCCATCGCTTTGTCGCGCACAGCACCGGCCATGAAGATCACGCCAATCCCCAATTCGCCTTGCCCCACAGGACCCAACGAGCCAGAACCGGACTGTGTGTATTCGGCCATATTCTGGTGCATCCCAGCCAGCAATTCAAAGGCTTCTTCTTCACCCAGCAATTGCACCAGCGTTGCGATCACTGTGTAGGCCGTGCCAGAGCTGTTCGGATCAGCCATACCCATCAAACCGCGATAAGCTGGGTTGGTCAGGTCGGCCCAGCTTTCGGGCATCGGCGCACCGGCATCTTCCAGCACTTGCGGATTCACGACCAATGCAATTGGATTGGCGTAAAGCGGCAGATAGGTTTCGCCAATGGCGTTGCGGAACTGCTCGTTCAGCTCTTCGTAATTTGCCGGGCGGTAGAATTCGGTCACGCCTTCGTTGAATCCCACCAGATGCGGATCGCCGGTGCCGCCATAGAACACGTCAAAGGTTGGGTTTGAGCTTTCGGCACGAAGGCGCACAAGGCTTTCGTTGGACCGCAGGTTCAGGTATTCCATCCGGTAGCCTGTCGCGGCCTCGAACGGTGCTTTCATCGCGTCACACCATTCAGATACAACACAGACGACATTGACCTGGCTACCGTCTTGCGCAACCACCGCGCCGAAGGGCATCAGACCTGCAACGATGGTTGATGCCAACAATGTTTGCTTAAACTTCATCTTTATATCTCCTAGGGTTACGCGATCAGCTTTCCCAAGCACCCCTAGAGAATCGTTGTGACAGTTTCGTTACGGGACACAAAATTTGTCCGTGGCGGTTGCACGGCAGTTCTGATGTATTACGCGGGTGATCGCGTCCTGCGTGACGCAAGGCGTCATACTGCCGGGGAAACACATTCCAGCTTCAACCACGGAATTGCATGTCTAGCCTAAAGCATAGCCTGCACCGCGCACAGTGCGCACAGGGTTGGAACTGTTTTTGATCATCAATGATTTGCGCAGCCGCCCGACATGCACATCAACCGTGCGGGACCCAACATAGATATCCTGGCCCCACACCGCATCCAGCAATTGTTCCCGGCTCAGAACCCGGCCAGGTCGCTCCAACAACGCCAACAGCAGGCGGTATTCGGTTGGGCCCAAATGCACCTCAGTATCGCCGCGATAAACACGGTGGCTTTCGGCATCGACTTTGATGTCTTCAAATTCCAGCGTCTCGCCCACCAGCGCCGGGTTTGTCCGACGCAGCAAGGCTCTGATCCGCGCCATCAATTCGACCACAGAATAGGGTTTCTTGACGTAATCATCCGCGCCGACCTGCAAACCACGCACACGATCCGGTTCTTCTGACCGCGCAGAAAGCATGATGATTGGGATGGACCGGGTTTTAGGGTTCGCACGAAGTTGGCGACAGACTTCGAACCCGGAAAGGTTTGGAATCATCCAGTCAAGAACGATAATGTCAGGGGCCTTTTCGGCGACCAGAAGAAGCGCCTCGTCACCGGTGCCCGCTGAAAACACATCAAAGCCGTCGGCGGTCAGATTATACGACAGAACCTCACGCTGGGAAATTTCGTCTTCCACGACAAGAACTTTCGGACTTACACCACGGTCCTTTAATTTGAAGGTTTCACTGAATAGTGTCATGCATCTGCACCCGGCGGATCAGTGATCATGCTGGTGGATTCACCTTTTTGTCGCGGTGCAGGCTGTTCACCTGTCTCGACGAAAATGATCTGCTCACCGATTTCGGTGACATGGTCGCCCATACGTTCAAAATTTTTCGCGATGAACAGAAGGTGCATGCAAACGGTGATGCTGCGCGGATCTTCCATCATATGGGTCAGCAATTCGCGGAACATCGCATTGGTCATCTGATCGACTTCGCGGTCTTTGTCCAACACCGCCTTGGCCAGTTCCAGATCGTTGCGCACATATGCGTCCAAAACATCTTTCAACATCGACTGTACCAGGGTGGACAAGCCTTTGACCGCGGCGCCGGCACCTTCGACAAGGTCGCTTTGGTTCAGGACAGGCACGCGTTTGCCAAGGTTCTTGGCGTAATCGCCCAACCGTTCCAGATCGCCCGCGACCTTCATCACGCTGACCACCTGATGCAGATCGGATGCGGCAGGCTGGCGCAGCGCCAGCATCCGCACCACGGCGCTGTTGATTTCGGTTTCCAGCGCATCGATCTGTTTGTCGCCAGTGACGACCGTATGGGCCAAATCCTGATCGCGCGTGACAAAGGCTTTGGTGGCCTTTGAAATCGCCGCCTCAACCAACCCGCCCATCCGCAGGACGGCGGTCTGTAGTTCCTGAAGGTCGTGGTCGAAGGCAGTATTTGTATGAGGCTTCATCGCAATATTCCTATCTGGCAAGAGACACGCGGTGGATCAGCTTTTAACCGAACCGACCAGTGACGTAATCATGCGTTTGTTCTTTATGCGGTTTGGTAAAGATCGTGTCGGTCGCACCGTATTCGATCAACCGGCCCAGATACATAAAGCCGGTATTGTCCGACACACGGGCCGCCTGCTGCATGTTATGGGTCACGATGACGATGGTGTATTGACCACGCAATTGGCTGATCAATTCCTCGATCTTGGCCGTCGCAATCGGATCAAGCGCGGAACAAGGTTCGTCCATCAACAGAACTTCGGGATCAGAGGCAATGCCGCGCGCGATGCACAGACGCTGCTGCTGACCACCGGACATACCAAGCGCGCTTTCGTTCAGGCGGTCCTTGACCTCATCCCAGATCGCGGCGGAGCGCAGCGAACGTTCGCAGACTTCATCAAGAATAGATTTCTTGGTCACGCCATCGACCCGCAAAGGATAGACCACATTGTCATAGATCGACATCGCGAATGGGTTGGGCTTCTGGAACACCATCCCCATCCGTTTGCGCAGCGCGATCACATCGACGCCGGGGCCATACATGTCGAAATCACCGACATCGATCCGGCCATCGATTTTCAATTCGTCAATCAGGTCGTTCATCCGGTTCAGGCTGCGCAGCAGGGTGGATTTACCACAGCCCGATGGCCCGATCAGGGCTGTGACCTGCCCTTTCTGGATTTCCATGTCGATCCCGAACAGCGCCTGCGTCTGACCATACCAGAGCTTGAAATCCTGAATGCTCAGCGCGACACCTTCGTCGCTTTTCTTGAGGTGATAGGCGGTTGGTTCAACCTGCCGGACCGGCGCTTTTTGGGTTGTCGTATTCATTTTGTCTCTCCGAAATTAGAATTGCGAGCCGGCGTATTTTTTCTTCAGGCGGTTGCGCACATAGATCGCTGTGGCGTTCATCAGAATGATCAGCCCCAACAACAGCAGGGTCGTCACGAACACCATCGGCTTGCCCGCCTCGGAATTGCGCGACTGGAAACCAACGTCGAAGATGTGAAAACCAAGGTGCATAAAGCTGCGTTCAAGGTGGATGAAGGGCGCGAACCCGTCGATCGGCAAGGCAGGGGCGAGTTTCACGACACCCACCAGCATCAGCGGTGCCACCTCGCCCGCGCCACGCGCCATGGCAAGGATCATGCCGGTCATAATCCCCGGCAGCGCCTTGGGCAGCACGACATAGCGGATGGTTTGCCATTTCGACGCACCGCAAGCCAGCGAGCCTTCGCGCATCGACCGTGGCACGGCGGACAAGGCTTCTTCCGTCGCCACAATCACCACCGGCACGGTCAGCAGCGCCAATGTGAGCGAGGCCCAGAGCAGACCACCCGTCCCAAATGTCGGCGATGGCAACCGTTCAGCGTAGAACAATTGGTCAATCGTGGTGCCCATCGTATAGGCAAAGAAGCCCAGACCGAACACGCCGTATACAATCGACGGCACACCCGCGAGATTATTGACCGAAATCCGCACCATCGACACCAGCTTACCCTGTTTGGCATATTCGCGCAGGTAAAGCGCCGTGATGACGCCAAACGGGGCCACGAAAACCACCATCAGCAAGGTCATCGCCACCGTGCCGAAAATCGCCGGCAGAACGCCGCCCTGGGTATTGGCCTCGCGCGGTTCGGTGGTCAGGAATTCGCCCCAGCGCGACAGATAGATACCGGCCTGCTGGAACCAGTTCACGTCATTGGCGGCATAGAACCGCACGATCTGGCTGAGGTTGGTGTCAACGGTGCGGCCATTCACCTCTTCCAGAATGACACGGTATTGGCTGTCCACGGCGCGGATATCGGAAATACGCTGCTGCACTTCGACAAATTCATTCTGCATCTCGGCGATGCGGGCATTGTTCGCCTCGACCCGCGCCAGATAGCGGGGATCGTCTTCACCGAATTGCAGCAGGGCCTTGCGGCTATCCAGTCGGGCGCGTTCCTGATTGTAGTTGATCCGCCCGATATCGCGCTGTTCCAGCCTGCGGATCTGGGCGAAACGATCCCGCGCATTGCGCTGTTCGCGCTGCATCAATGGCACATCATAGGCGACTTCCTGACCGTCGATCACCAGACGCGACGGAAAGCCGACAAAAATGCCCCATTGCTGCCGCTCGAACAGGTAATATTCGCGCGGACGTTCGACATTGGCGATTTCGAAATCGGCAGCCCAGGTGAAATCATCGCCGTAAAGGTCAAAGTTCGCGGTTTTATACAGCGTCCGGTTGGCGAAACCAAAATTATCCTCGATCTCTGCGCGCTGCGCATCGCTCAACCGCGCCAGCACGCTGCCACCGACCGTATAGGTGTTATAGCGTGTCGGCTCGCCCGCG
>NZ_JBKBQY010000095.1:0-12700 GCF_046292185.1 Yoonia sp. | reverse complement strand
GCCAGCTTTTCGACGCGCAATACATCGCCAGAGGCGACTTTGTACTGCTTGCCGCCGGTTTTGAGAACCGCAAACATATGATCTTCCTTCATTTTCCGCGTCGCTGAGGCCCCGGTGTGATCCGGCGTTTGGTGCCTGTGGACTGCGCGCCCGTAGGCGTCATTTCGCATAAGCCCCGACAAAACCCTTGCCGAGATGGCGGCTTATCAATCCAATGCCCCTGTAAGTCAAGCCAAAAGAAGGTGAAAAACCCCCATGCGCCCTGCCCTGTTGATCCCGCTGATCCTGATCGCCGCCTGCACGACGGACCCGAATAATCCCGGCATGCCGGTCTTTACCCCGCTGACGGCGATGACCGACCCCGGTTATGCGCAAAAACGTGGTCAGGTCGAAATCATCGTCAAAAGCGAATATGACGCGATCCGCCGCGATATCGATGCAGGCGGCGGGCCGGTGCTGACATCGGCGATGGATGCCGCCGGTGTCCCGCTGCAGGACCGCCCGACGCGGGTGATCCAGTTGCAATCCGACCGGGGTCTGTTTGACGTCAACCCAGGTGCGCTGGTCACGGCGCTGATGGTTTACGGCGGTTAGAAACTGCCGACCGCCGAATCCCGCTGCGCAACCAGATCCCAGAACGCCTTGGACCGGGAAATATCATTGGCCAGATCCGTCGGCACACCGCGGGCGATCATCCGGCCATAAAGTTCCTGCGGAAACCCCGGCGAAACGGACGGAACGCTGACCATCGGATTGATATCGGCCGCACGGCTGACCGCATCGGCGGGACAACCGCGTGTCGGGTCACCATTGGGCGAACGTCCATCGGCGCGCAGTTTCGCAACGGCGGCGAAATAGATCGCGCATTCGTTGAAAACCAGCCTTTCCTGCCGGGGGTCACCGGACGGCAGCGCCGGATCAACGGGGATCGCGGCGGTTTGCACCCCGCCACAGGCAGCGAGAAGACCAAGAGCGAAAACGGCGAATTTAACTTGCAAAGACCTGTTCCTTTTGTTCGGCTTGTGCGGACGGTGCCGCACCATAGCCTGATCTGCCAAAAATCCAAGGGGCGGTTACAATTCCTGGCTCACAATGAATGCCGATGCTGCCACCCCCAGATCACGCGAAACCTGCTCGAACAGATCATCAAAGGCAATGAACAAAGCTGCCGTCAGATCGCGGCCAGCGGTTGTTTGCGTCATTGCGCTGAATTCCGCCAGATCGGCATCCGGCAGCGGTTCATAAGCCAGCATCAGAAAGGCATAAAGCCATTCTGTCGTAGTCGCCCGGATTTCAGGTTCCTGATCCCAGACATCGGCCAGAATGTCATCGGCCATCAGCCCGGGCAGCGTGGCACCCCCCGACACCAGCCCGGAAATAAAGGCATAGTTGGAATTCAGCGCGCCCACGACATTCGCCTCGATCAGGTTATTGGCGCTGATGAAATCGGTAATCATCTGCGCGCGGTCAGTGTCGTCCTGCAACGCCTGTGCCGCCATCTGTTTGGCCGCGTCTTCCAGCGCGGGGTCAAGCATCGCGCGGCGCGCATCGATTTCCAGTGTCACAACCCGGCGCCCCAGATCGGATTGATAGAATGCCAGCATCGCAGCGGCGTCGCCGTCCCCCAAAGCCGCGACAAAAGCCGCGCGCATCTGCGCGACCATCGTATCCGCATCATAAATTTCCGCCACGGCATCGGCCCAGCGTGGCGTCATGCCGGATGGAAACATGTCACGCGCGATCGTGTCGCCGTAATCGATGCCTTCCTGGCGCATCACATCCATGATTTCCGGCAGCCCCATCGCATCGAACAGGGCATTGGCATCATCATCCTGCGCCCGGGCCACAGGGGCCGCAAGCGTCACGGCGGTGACGAATGAAATGAATAAGGCGCGCAGCATATCCTGTCCTTCCGGGTCTGATCAGTCTCGCAGCACAAACCTTAAATTCCCGCTAATGCCCATGCAATTCTTGGTGAGCACGATTTGCCCTTGCACCCGCGCGCGCCGCGCTTTATTGCGCCCCCACCGCGGAGAGGTGCCGGAGTGGTCGAACGGGGCGGTCTCGAAAACCGTTGAGCCTGCAAGGGTTCCCAGGGTTCGAATCCCTGTCTCTCCGCCAATTAACCCCATCATCAACACCCAAAAGCACAGCAGAAAAGCGCCCACCCGCTTTGCCTGCTTTTTTCGCCGTGGAACGATCCGCGACCATAAAGGGTTGGTCAATCACAGACCGTCCGGCGGGAGGGTCCGAACCCATCTCATCAACCGGAGTTGATCATGAAATATTCGCTTTTGACCCTGACCATCGCGACACAGCTCGCGGCTGGTGCTGCCTTTGCGCAAACGACGACTGACGACATCAACGAAAGCATAAGCCAGACAAATGCGCCCGACCTGCAACCGGTCGCCTATGGCGGCGACTGGCCGGAAACGCTGGTCACGCCGCTTTTTGACGATGATGGCCTGACGCTGCGCTCCGCTGACGAAATCACGGCCGCCTGGGGCGATCTGACGCCGCAGGATCAGGATTTCATCCGCCGCGATTGCGCCGATGTCGTGCAACTGACCGAGGCTGAAATGCTGTCCGACGATCCCGGCCGCATGTCAGAGGATGCCGCGACCAGCACCACCCCCGGCGACGGGTCGGCCGGCCTGGGCACGGGTGCCAACACCACCGGCACCTTCGCGGGCGAGGCTCCGGCTGATGCAGTGACTGGCGCAGATGTACCCGGCACCACAGGCGCGCCGGGCGAAACCGGGACGACCGGGGACACCAGCGTGACGCCTTTCACCTCTGACACGGTGCCGGAAGAGGATGGGCCAGCGATGGATGAGGACATGGAGACGACACAGGACGACGTTCCGTCGACGATCAGCCTGAGCATCGCCCAGATGGAAGATATCTGCGTGGCAACACAGAACTTCTGATCCAAAGATAGGGGGGCCTGACGGCCCTCCTCCGTCGTGGATGTCCGGCGCTGGCTTTAGGTCGGTACGGTGATCCATGCTGCCGCAAACCCGCTATACATCTGCGCCACACCGGTCACTATGGGACGACCCCAGCCCGGAGCCAGCCAATGTCCAGCGATCCATTATTGCAGCCCTACCGCCTCAAACATCTGACGCTGCGTAATCGGATCATGACCACCAGCCATGAACCCGCCTATCCCGAGGACGGGATGCCCAAGGAACGCTATGCCGCCTATCACGCCGAGCGCGCGCGCGCCGGTGTCGCCCTGACCATGACAGCCGGATCAGCCGCCGTATCGCGCGACAGCCCGCCGGTGTTCAACAATATCCTCGCCTACAAGGACGAGGTCGTGCCCTGGATCAAAAACCTGACCGATGCCTGCCATGATCACGGCTGTGCGGTGATGATCCAGCTCACGCATCTGGGCCGGCGCACGGGGTGGTCCAAGGGGGACTGGCTGCCCTCGGTGTCATCGTCGCGGCACCGCGAACCGGCACACCGGGCCTTTCCGAAACTGGCCGAGGATTGGGATATCGCGCGGATCATCAATGACTTTGCCGATGCGACCGAACGGATGCAGGCGGGCGGCATGGATGGGATCGAATTGCAGGTCTACGGGCATCTGCTGGATCAATTCTGGTCGCCGCTGACCAACGATCTGGACGGGCCTTATGGCGGGCAGACCCTGGAAAGCCGGATGCAATTGCTGCTGGATGTGCTGGCCGCCTGCCGTAAACGGGTGGGCAAGGATTTCATCATCGGCCTGCGTTATACGGCGGATGAGGCGACAGCAGGCGGCATTACCCCCGAGGAAGGCATCGCCATTTCCAAGCGGCTGGCCGCGACCGGCATGGTCGATTTCCTCAACGTGATCCGGGGGCGGATTCATACCGACCCGGCGATGACTGATGTGATCCCGGTGCAGGGCATGAAAAGCGCGCCGCATCTGGATTTCGCGGGTGCGGTGAAACAGGCGACCGGCCTGCCCACCTTCCACGCCGCACGCATCCCCGATGTGGCGACGGCACGGCATGCGATCCAATCCGGACTGCTCGACATGGTCGGCATGACCCGTGCCCATATGGCCGACCCGCATATCGTGCGCAAAATCGTGGAAGGGCGCGAGGATGACATCCGGCCCTGCGTCGGCGCCACCTATTGCCTCGACCGGATCTATCAGGCGGGCGAGGCTTTGTGCATCCACAATCCCGCCACTGGCCGCGAACTGACCATGCCGCATGACATCGCCCCTGCCCCTGCGGCGCGCAAGGTCGTGATCATCGGTGCCGGACCAGCGGGGTTAGAGGCCGCACGCGTTGCCGCCGCCCGTGGGCACGCTGTGACGGTGTTCGAGGCGCAGCCAGACCCCGGCGGCCAAATCCGGCTGACCGCGCAAAACCCGCGCCGCCGTGAAATGATCGGGATCATCGACTGGCGGATGGCGCAATGCGCCGCGCGCGACGTCACCTTTCATTTCAACACTTGGGCCGAGGCGGATGATGTCACCGCCCTGTCGCCTGACGTGGTGATCGTGGCGACGGGGGGCCTGCCCAATCTGCAACTTTATGAAACGAAACAGGATCAGACCCTGGCGATCAGCGCCTGGGACATCATATCCGGCGATGTGAAACCGGGGCAGGATGTGCTGATCTATGACGAAAGCGGCGACCACCCCGGCCTGATGGCGGCAGAGGTGGCCGCAAATGGTGGGGCGTCAGTCGAAATCATGACGCCGGACCGCACTTTCGCGCCAGAGGTCATGGCAATGAACCTCGTCCCCTATATGCGCGCTTTGCAGGACAAGGACGTGACCTTTACCGTCACCCGCCGCCTGCTGGATATCACGCGCGACGGCAACCGGCTGCGCGCGACAATCGGGACGGATTACAGCGGGTTCTCGTCAGAAAAGACTTATGATCAGATCGTGGTGAATTACGGAACCTTGCCGCTGGATGATCTTTATTTCGACCTCAAACCGCTGTCGTCCAATCTGGGCGAGGTCGATCTGCAGGCCCTGCTTGCGGGGCAAAAGCAGGGCGTCGCAACCAACCCCGCAGGTGCGTTCCAACTGTTCCGGATCGGCGACGCGGTCAGCGCGCGCAATACACATGCGGCGATCTATGACGCGCTGCGGCTGATGAAGGATCTTTAGCAAGATGGGCCAAGGCCCGCCTTACGGGTGGTGATCAGACCTTATAGGACGGCAGATGTTGAAACGCTTCCTTCAAAGCATCCCCCCAACCACTTGAAATCGCCTGATAAACTGGATCATCTTCTTCTATCCGGATTGTGCGACCTGCGGTGAAACTGTCCTTTTCATAAATCTGCAAATCAAAAGGCAGACCCACCGACAGGTTCGATTTCACCGTGCTGTCAAACGACACCAGCAGCAATTTTACCGCATCTTCATAGGTCATATGGGCGTCATAGGCACGCACGAGGATCGGCTTGCCGTATTTCGTCTCGCCGATCTGGAAAAACGGCGTGTCATGGGTGATTTCGATAAAATTACCCTCTGGATAGACCAGAAAGATCGTGGGCAAACCGCCCTTGATCTGCCCGCCGACGACGACCGAAGCGGAAAATTGCTCTGCCGATTGCTGGCCCTGCTGGGCGCTGCCGGCGATCACCTCTTTCAGGGTGGCCCCGACCAGACGGGCGATCTGGAACATCGTCTTCTCATGCAGGATGCTGGGGTCACGATCTTCTGTCGTCACCGACCTTTCGCGCAACAGGCTGACCAGCGCCTGCGTCGTGGCAAGGTTCCCGGCAGTCATCAGCGTGATCATCCGCTCGCCCGGCACATGCCAGTGAAACATTTTCTTCGCGGTCGAGAAATTGTCAACGCCCGCATTGGTGCGGGTATCCGACATGAACACCAGCCCACGGTCAAGCTGCAGTCCGATACAATATGTCATGTGATGCGCCTAAAAGGGTGTAGGACTCAAGCCTTACTGCTGAACCTGCAAAGATACAATCAACGTCTCATTGGACGGACCCATGCGCAGCCCTTTGACCGGGGCGGCACCGCGCGCATCCTGCCCGATGGCGACGCGGACATATTTTTCATCCGGCGACACACCATTGGACACATCAAACCCGACCCAGCCCAGACCATCGATATGCGCCTCTGCCCAGGCGTGGGCGGCGTCCTGATCGACAATATCATTGATCATCAGATAGCCCCCGACATAGCGGGCAGGAATGCGCCGGGTCCGCAGGGCGGAAATAAAGATCTGCGTGTGATCCTGACAGACACCCGCGCCGATCTTGATCGCCTGTTCGGCACTGGTATCGGCCCCTGTCACCCCTGTCTTAAACGGGATCGCATCGCGGATTGCGTTGGACAGATCATGCAGGGACGCAACCGGGTCTTTCATCTTGCCCAGCGACCGGGCCAGATCGCGCACCCCTGCCCCCGGTGCCGTCAGAAAGGTGGATTGCGCGAAATGCCATAGGGGCGCACGGCCATAGACCGGCCCCAGAACGCCCGCGCGGTCATGCGTCGTCACCGCGCCCTTGGCTGTAATCTCGACCGCTTCGGCACCCGGTGTCACGCTGACCAGATCGGTGTGATTGCCGTAATGGTCCTGATAGCTCGCCTCGATCTTGCCGCCGGTGATATCGATTTCCCAGCTTCCCACCTCTTGCATGACATTGCTCAGGGGGCGCAGCCGCAGTTTCTGCAACGCGAAATCCACCGGCATATCATAGGCATAGCTGGTTTTATGATTGATATTCAGCAGCATCAGTTGGTGAACCTGTAATCCTTCTCGATCTGCATACCGATCGCCGCCGTTTCCTTGAGGATAGAACCGACGAATTCATGCAAACCTTCATCGAAGATGGTGCCGATATCGCGGTCTTTCAACCTTGCGTTCAGTTTGCGCGCCATTTCATGCGATGGCTGCACTTCGCCGTAATCCTTGGCGAGATGGTTCAGGTTGCTGACCAACTGCCCCGCGCAATGGCTCAGCGACCGGGGCATCCTGTCATCCAGTATCAGAAAATCCGCAATAGCGGGTGCGGTAAAATCATCCTCGACCGCCCAGCGGAACGACCGATGCGCCGAAACCGACCGCAGGATCGTTTCCCATTGCACATTGTCCATCCGGCTGCCGACAAAGCTGGGCGAGGGCAGCAGCGCGTAATATTTCACGTCGATGATCCGCGCCGTGCTGTCGATCCGTTCGACAAAAGTGCCAAGGCGGCAGAAATCAAAGATATCATTGCGCAGCATCGTGCCCACCAAAGCGCCGCGCACCAGTGCCGATTGTTGCCGGATCGTCGCCAGCACCTGCGGCAATTCGGTTTCCGGGATCGGGCGTTTCAACACTTCGGTCAGGACCATCCATGTCTCATTCACCGCGGCCCAAACCTCGGTCGTCAACGCGGTACGCACCAGCCGCGCGTTGTCGCGCGCCGATTTGGTGACGGACAGCACCGAAGACGGGTTGGTTTCGTCGCGCAACAGAAAGTTGACGACATTCCCGCTGGTGTATTTGTCGTGCCGCTGCTCAAACGCCTGTCGCGCGGCCGAGGTGATGATGACCGATTTCCATTCCGATTCCGCATCATTCGACCGGGTCAGGGCAATGCGAAACCCCGCCTCGATCATCCGCGCGGTATTTTCGGCCCGTTCCAGAAACCGGAACATCCAGTAAAGACCGCCTGCCGTTTTTCCCAACATATCAGTCTTCCAGTATCCAGGTGTCTTTGGTGCCGCCGCCCTGGCTCGAATTCACGACGAGCGAGCCTTTTTTCAGCGCGACCCGCGTCAGGCCGCCGGGCGTGATATTCACCCCCGCAGGCGACACCAGCGCAAAGGGCCGTAGGTCCACATGGCGCGGCGCCAGCCCCTTTTTCGTGAAAATCGGCACGGTGGACAGCGACAGCGTCGGCTGCGCGATGTAATTGCCAGGGTTCGCCTTCAGCTTGGCGGCAAAAGCCGCGAGCTCCTTCTTGCTGGCGGCCGGGCCGACCAACATGCCGTAACCGCCTGACCCATGCACCTCTTTCACCACCAGTTCGGCAAGGTTATCCAACACGTATTTCAGCGTGTCGGGTTCGGAACAGCGATGCGTTTCGACATTTTTCAATATCGCGCGTTCGCCGGTGTAAAATTCCACGATATCAGGTATATAGCTATAGATCGCCTTGTCATCGGCAACGCCGGTACCCGGTGCATTGGCAATGGTGATATTGCCCGCGCGATAGACATCCATGATCCCCGGCACACCCAGCATGGAATTGGGGTTGAACGTCATCGGGTCCAGAAAATCATCATCAACCCGGCGATACAGCACATCGATCCGGCGATAGCCCCGCGTCGTGCGCATCGCGATATGGCCGTCGATGACGCGCAGATCATGGCCTTCGACCAGTTCCACACCCATCTGATCGGCCAGAAAGCTATGTTCGAAATAGGCCGAATTGTGAATCCCCGGCGTCAGGACCGCCACACAGGGCCGACCGTTGCACGATGACGGGGCCGACGCCTCCAGCGACCGGCGCAGGCTTTTGGGGTAATCGCTGACCGGCTTGACCTTGATCTTGCTGAACAGTTCCGGGAACATCTGCAGCATCGTCTCGCGGTTTTCCAGCATATAACTGACACCGGATGGCGTGCGCGCATTGTCTTCCAGAACGAAAAAATCATCCTCGCCGGTGCGGACGATATCGGTGCCGACGATATGGGTATAAACACCGCCGGGCGGGTTGAAATCCATCATCTGCGGCAGAAACGCTGCGTTATTGGCGATCAGATCGACCGGCACGATCCCCGCCTTGATGATTTCCTGACGGTTGTAGATGTCATGCAGAAACGCATTCACCGCGCGGACGCGCTGTTCAATGCCGCGCGACAGCTTGGACCATTCGGTGCTGGAAATGATCCGCGGCACCAGATCGAATGGGATCAACCGTTCCTCGGCGTCCGACTGGCCATAGACGTTGAACGTGATCCCCGTGCGGCGAAAGAACGCCTCTGCCTCGGCGGATTTCTTGGCGAGACGATTGTTGTCCTGCGCCGCGAACCATTCATCGTAATTGTGATAGGGGGGACGCGCACCTGTGGCGCCCAGCATCTCATCGAAGTGATTTAACTCGTTGTTCATCCCTCAAACCTACAGGGTTTTATCGCATCCGCAATGGCTTGGCCGTGTTGCATGGTTACGCTGCGGTTAATTGCCGCATTTTTAGGCACAGCCTCAGCGGCTGATGACCAGCTCGGCTTTCAGCCCGCCAAGGGTCTCGCTATGGCCCAGACGCAGCACGCCGCCATGGCTGCGCGCGACATCGGCGACGATGGCAAGGCCAAGGCCCACACCGCTGCCCTTGTCTTGGTTGCGCGCCGGGTCCAGCCGCACGAAAGGGCTGATCGCCTCGTCATATTGGTCGGGCGGGATGCCCGGCCCGTCGTCTTCGACGCAAAACCTTACCGCGCGTTCGGTGACGCTGACGCCGATCCGTGCCTTGCTGCCATAGCGCAGGGCGTTGTTCACCAGATTATCCAGCGCCCGCCGGATCGCCAAAGGCCGCAGGTTCACCGTGCCTTCAGGCCCCTCGATCACCCCGGCGCTGACGGGTTCGTCCATCCGCGCAGTGTCATGCAACACCGCCTGCACGATATCCGCCGGCACCACCTGTTCCAGATTATCCGCCGCATCGCTGCGCGCGAAATCCAGAAAGGCATCCAGCAATTTTTGCATGTCATCGACATCGCGCACCAGTTCGGCGGCATCGGGATGGTCCAGCATCGACAGGCCCAGCCGCAGCCGCGTCAGTGGCGTGCGTAGATCATGGCTGACCCCCGACAGCATCATCGTGCGGCTTTGCGTCTGGCGTTCCAGCCGGTTGCGCATATCAAGGAACGCCATGCCCGCCGCCCGCACCTCGACCGCACCTGTGGGGGTGAAAGGCGTGATCCGCCCCTTGCCGTAATCCGCTGCCGCGCGCGCCATGCGCTTGATCGGGCGCAGCTGGTTGCGCAGGAACTGATAGGCGACAATCGTCATCAGCGCGCCCAGCACGACCATGATCACCAGCAATTGATGCGGGTTCGATGCCGACATGCGCCTGCGGCTCAGGTCCATCTCCAGCAATCCATGCCGCGTCTGCACCCAGAGCGTGACACGCCCCCGATCCTCCAGCGACACGACCTGCAGGGATGTGATCCCATCGCGCAGGGTTTCGATCACCGTCGCCCCAGTGAAATCGACAAAGGGATTGATATCCGTCGCGGGCGGCGGTGTCGCAGGCAGCGCGGTGCGGATCTGCAACGCGGCACCCAGCGGGGCCAGTGCCATGCGCGCATCATCCAGGCTGTCAGCCCCGTTCGCCGTATCGATCAGGAATTGCAGATCAATGTTCACGGCACTTGTCATCAGCCGTGTCACACCGTCAAAATGGCGCTGGATAAAGACAACGGACACAAGCAATTGCAAAAACACGACCGGAAACACAAGGATCAGCGCGGCACGCGCATAAATCCCGCGCGGCATCGCATTCTTGATCCATCGCAAATTCATGCCGCGACGCTAGCGCGCATCGGCCCCGGCGGAAAGTGGGGATGAACGTTTTTGCCCCCCGGCCCGGCGAACCGCTTGGCTTGCGCGGTGATCTGGCGTTGGTGCTGGCCCCGAACCCGTCGCCGATGACGCATCTGGGCACCAACAGCTATCTTCTGGGCCGCGACAGGGTGGTGGTGATCGACCCCGGCCCCGACAGGCCCGCGCATCTGACGGCCTTGCTGCGCGCCATCGGCGGGCGGCGCGTCGATCATATCCTCGTCACGCATAGCCATGTCGATCATTCGGCCCTCGCCCCTGCCCTGTCGGCAGCGACCGGCGCGCCGGTCTGCGCCTTTGGTGACGCCAGCGCCGGGCGTAGCGCAGTGATGACGCGGCTGATCGCCCAGGGCATGAAAGGCGGCGGCGAAGGGATCGACCATGCCTTTCGCCCCGACGTGACGCTGGCGGATGGCGACAGCCTGCAGGGCGGGTGGGGCCAGATCACCACGATCCACACGCCCGGCCATATCGGCAATCACCTGTGTTTCATCTGGCAGGATGCGCTGTTTTCCGGCGATCACGTGATGGGCTGGGCCAGCTCGCTCGTCTCGCCGCCCGACGGCGACCTTGGTGATTTCATGACCTCCTGCCAACGTCTGATCCCGCTGAAAGCGCGGGTCTGTTACCCCGGCCACGGCGCGCCGGTAACGGACCCGCAGGCGCGGGTGCAATGGCTGATTGATCACCGCCGCGCCCGCGAGGCGCAGATTTTGCAGGCCCTCGCCGCAGGCCCCGCGACGCCGCAGGCGCTGACCCTGCGCATCTATACCGATATCGCGCCCGACCTGCGGCCCGCCGCCGAACGCAACGTGCTGGCGCATCTGATCGATCTCGTTGCGCGCGGTCGTATCACCGCCGCCCCAACGCCCGGACCCGAGGCTGTTTTTACCCTGATCTGACCCAACAACCGGGCACTGCGAAGAAATTGAAAAACCGGGCAAAACCCTCTGGACGGCGCGGAATCACATTGCTATACGCACCCCATGTTCCGACGTAGCTCAGCGGTAGAGCAGTTGACTGTTAATCAATTGGTCGTAGGTTCGATCCCTACCGTCGGAGCCAAAAAACTCAATAGCTACAACAACTTAAGCCGCGCAATCACCTGCGCGGCTTAGTTCGTTTTTGGGGTGATAAGCACATCGTCAGCAGGCGCAAGACGCTGCTTGCTTGCCCCTCGTGAAAGCACCCCCACCTTGCGGCGAGGGTGCTCACAGGTCACGAAACGCGGAGAAGCTGCGCCCTGTCTGCGTCCGTTGGATTTAGCGGGGAACTGAACGCTATGCCCCGTTGCGGGTGGCAACCCGCGCCCGCTGCCTGTGCCATCCCCTTAGAAAGCAGCGGATTTGTCGTCCCCTTTGCATCGGGGACACATGCGAATCCGTGTAGTGTCTTCACTCCAAAACGGGGTCGCGCATTTCATGCAGCGCCGCCAGCCGACATGCCGCACCACAAGCGGGGGCGTGCGGTCCAGATCGAGCACAGGCTCGCGCCGTTTTCCGCCATCCCATGCCCACGGTGCCGGTTCACTGAAACCCGGCGGGGCGCGGAGACCATAGCGGCGGTCCGTCACCGCACCGAGCTTTCCCAGATGCCGTTACGCTGTCGGTGCATGTGGTCATATACCCTGTCCGCCTCCCATCGGCGCAGGGCGGCGAGCACGAGGGGAAAGTCCACGCGGTCAAGCCCCTCGGAACCCTCTGCGAAACCATCGACCGAACCGTATAGCTGGACGATGGGCGACGGGGTTGCAGTGCGCGCTGCCTCAAGCCGCTGAACGCGCGCCAGCAGGGTGCGGACGCTGGGCACGGGGTCAATCCTTGTCCAGCGCCCGCAACGCTGCGCCAAAGCGCGGGGCGGCGGCAAGGTGCTGATCGGCATAGCGCTTGCGTGCTGCGACCGCCTCAACCTCCCGCTGGTGGATGGCTTGCCGATCTTCACGGGTTGGCGGGGTGGCGCGCTCGCCACCAGCTTTCAGCGGTCGTTCGTCATCGTTCGTCATGGTGCTACCTTCAATGTCTGGAGAACTGAATAGGCATCAGCCCGCGTGCTGGGGTCGCCGCAATCGCGCATCACCTTCAACAGGGACGCGATAGCAACCTGCCGCAACCTGCCGCGTGCCTGATCGTCCAAGCGCGCCAGCCTGTCACGGTGCTTTG
>NZ_JBKBQY010000094.1:0-13309 GCF_046292185.1 Yoonia sp. | reverse complement strand
TCCCGAAGTACGCAATGTGCGTTGTGGTGCCGCTGACCTGAACGGTCAGGCACGGGGCAAGCGTGTGCCACGCAAATTCGCCGCAAAGCTGGAAGAAGAAGGCACAAGGTTCCCGTTTTCGATCCTTAACCTCGACATCTGGGGCGAAGACGTCGAAGACAGCCCGCTGGTGTTCGAGGCAGGCGATCCCGACGGTGTGCTGATGCCCACGGAACGTGGCTATGTCCCAATGCCCTGGCTGAACAGCCCCTCCGCCCTGCTGCCGATGTGGATGTTTCACGAAGACGGCACACCCTTTGCCGGTGACCCGCGACAAGCGCTGGCGCGTGTGGTGGAACGCTACAAGGCACGCGGGCTGACGCCTGTCGTCGCGACAGAAATGGAATTCTATCTGGTCGATGACAGCGGCGACGGTATCCGCCAGCCACGATCCCCAAGGTCCGGCAAACGCCGCCCCGGTGCGGAAATCCTGTCTTTGCGCGCACTTGATGCCTTCGATATGTTCTTCAACGATCTGTACGATGCCTGCGACGCGATGAATATCCCCGCAGAGGCCGCAATATCAGAGGTCGGGATGGGCCAGTTCGAGATCAACCTCGAACATGTCCCCGATGCGCTGAAAGCGGCGGATGATGCCTGGCTGTTCAAGATGCTGGTGCGCGGTCTGGCGCGCAACCACGGCATGGCGGCCAGCTTCATGGCCAAACCCTACGAGGAATATGCCGGCTCCGGTCTGCATACGCATTTTTCAGTGGTCGATGCCGAAGGCAACAATCTGATGGCAAATGACACCTTTGAGGGCACCCGCCTGCTGCATAACGCGATTGCCGGTTGCCTCAAAGGGATCCCTGACCTTGCGCTGATCTTTGCGCCACATGGCAATTCCTATCAACGGCTGGTCCCCGAAAGCCACGCGCCGACCGGCGTCTGCTGGGCCTATGACAACCGCACCGCATCGGTCCGGGTGCCGGGGGGCAGTTTCAAGGCGCGCCGCGTCGAACACCGCGTCGCGGGGGGCGATGTGAACCCCTATCTGTTCCTCGCCGCTGTGCTGGGGTCAGCCCTGATCGGGATCGAGGATGATCTGACACCCCCAAGCCCGATTTCCGGCAATGCCTATGATCAGGATCTGGCCCAGATCCCGGACACTTGGGCCGCGGCCATTGACGCCTTTGAACACAGTCCGCTGGCGCGGCGTATCTTTGACCCAACGCTGGTAGAAAATCTGGTGATGACCAAGCGGCAGGAATTGCATTATTTCGCCGAATTGTCCGAAGAAGAGCAGCTGGAACTTTATCTCGATACTGTCTGAGCCTGCCGCTTGCAGCGGTTGGGTTCGCAGGTTAGTTTGGCCTTGAAACCCAACACATGGTGAAATTATGAAAATCGGCATCCTGCAAACAGGGCACGCGCCGGACGAATTGCGCCCGACCACGGGCGATTTTGCGGATCTGTTCCAACGGCTGTTGGGCGGCAATGGCTTTAACTTTGTCGTCTATAACGTCGTCGATATGGAATTCCCGCAGGCGGTCAGCGATTGTGACGGCTGGCTGATCACCGGGTCCAAACATGGTGCCTACGAAGACCACGCTTTCATCCCGCCACTGGAAACCTTGATCCGCGAGATTTATGCCGCCGATCTGCCACTGGTCGGCATCTGTTTCGGCCATCAGATCATCGCGCAGGCCTTGGGTGGCAAGGTCGCAAAATTCGATGGCGGCTGGGCCGTCGGACGGCAGCAATACAAGATCAATGGCACAGATTACGCCTTGAATGCCTGGCATCAGGATCAGGTGATCACGCGCCCTGATGATGCGACCGTCGTGGGCAGCAATGATTTCTGCACGAATGCCGCGCTGGTCTATGGCAACCGGATTTTCACAGTCCAGCCGCATCCTGAATTCGACACGCCTGTCATTGACGGCCTGCTGAAATATCGCGGCCCCGGCAACGTGCCTGACGCACAATTGGCGCAGGTCCGCGACGATCTGGATAAACCGGTGGATAGCCCCCGGTTGGCCGCACAGATCGCGCAGTTTTTCAAAGAAAGAACATTGGCATGAGCTGGACCACAAAAATCCCTGCCGCGGCCTCTGCCTATCTGGAAGCAAACCGCTTGGACGAGGTCGAATGCGTCATCGCCGACCTGCCCGGCATCGCGCGCGGCAAGGCCGTGCCTGCGGGCAAGTGGGAAAAGCAGGGCCATTTCCACCTGCCCAATTCGATCTTTTTCCAGACCATCACCGGCGAATGGGGTGAGGCATCAGGGCCGGACGGTTTCCTTGAACCCGACATGATCCTGAAACCCGATCTATCCACCGCAACCGCCGCGCCTTGGGCCGCTGATGGCACGTTGCAGGTGATCCACGACGCCTTTGACCAAAAGGGCAATCCGGTCCCGTTCTCACCCCGCAACGTGCTGCGCCGGGTCGTGGACCTGTACAAGGCCGAAGGCTGGACCCCCGTCGTTGCGCCCGAGATGGAATTTTATCTGGTTGGCCGCAACATTGACCCCGCCAAAGCGATTGAACCGATGATGGGCCGCACCGGACGCCCAGCCGCCGGGCGGCAGGCCTATTCGATGTCGGCGGTCGATGATTACGGCCCGGTGATCGACGACATCTACGAATTCGCCGAGATTCAGGGGTTTGAAATCGACGGCATCGCGCAAGAAGGCGGTGCCGGTCAGCTGGAAATCAACCTGCGCCATGGCAACCCGATCAAGCTGGCGGATGAGGTATTCTTTTTCAAACGCCTGATCCGCGAGGCTGCCCTGCGCCACAATTGTTTCGCCACCTTCATGGCCAAACCGATTGAAGGTGAACCGGGTTCCGCGATGCATGTCCATCATTCCGTGCTGGATGCGAAAGGCCGCAATATATTCACCGGCCCCGGTGGCGGCGAAACCGATGCCTTTTTCCACTTTATCGGTGGCTTGCAGGAACATATGCCGAGCGCCATCGCCGTGATCGCGCCCTATGTGAACAGCTACCGCCGGTATGTGCCGGATTCTGCAGCCCCGGTGAACCTTGAATGGGGCCGCGATAACCGCACCACTGGCATCCGCATCCCGATCTCTGACCCTGGCGCACGCCGGATCGAAAACCGGCTACCGGGGATGGATTGCAACCCGTACCTGTGCATCGCGGCATCGCTGGCCTGCGGCTATCTGGGGCTGAAGAATGAAATTCGCCCCGACAAACGTTGGGTCGGCGAAGCCTACGAGTCCGATTCTGAAATTGCGGGGTCGCTGTCTGACGCCCTCGATCTGTTTGATGAGGCCAAGGAACTGCGTGATGTGCTGGGCGAAGATTTCGCGCGGGTCTATTCCATCGTCAAACGGCTTGAATACAAGGAATTCCTGCAAGTCATCAGCCCATGGGAACGTGAACATTTGCTGTTAAACGTATGAACCCGCTTTATCGCAACGACCGTCCGGGCGAAATGCCGCAAAGCTGGTACGCTGCCAGCAGCGACATTCCCCCCCTGCGCCCGTCCCTGACAAGCGATATCACGGCAGATGTCTGCGTCATCGGCGCGGGCTATACCGGGCTGTCTGCCGCCTGGCATCTGGCGCAAAAGGGCCTCGATGTCGTCGTTCTCGACGCGCATCGCGCGGGGTTCGGTGCATCAGGGCGCAATGGCGGGCAGGTCGGTAGCGGCTACAACGCCAGCCAGCCCAGCTTGGCGCGTAAACTGGGCAAGGATCAGGCGGCAGCTTTGTGGGCCTTGGCCGAAGAAGCCAAGGCCGATATCCGCAAAACCTGCGCCAACCACATCCCCCAGGCGCGCTATCGCCCCGGTGTCGCGCATGGCTTTTATTCCGCCGGCGAGGCCCGCGACTATGCTGCCGATGCCGATTATCTGGCGCAGCACTACGGCTATGACCAGATCGAGAAACTCAGCCCTGACGCGATGCGCGATCTGGTGAAATCGCCGCTTTATCAGGGCGGCCTGCTTGATATGGGCGCAGGCCATATCCATCCCTTGCGCTATGCGCTGGGGCTGGCGCGGCTGGCAGAATCGGCAGGTGCGCGGCTTTATGACCTGTCGGAGGTCACGGGCGTCACCATGGGTGATCCTGCCAAAATCCACACTGCATCCGGCAAGGTGACGGCGCGCCATGTGATCATGGCAGGCAACGGCTATCTGCCCAACATTAATCACGCGGTCGCAGCAAAGGTGATGCCGATCAACAGTTTCATCTGCGCCACCGAACCCCTGGGCGCCCGCGCATCCGATGTTCTCGCCCGCGATATCGCGGTCGCCGACAGCAAATTCGTCGTCAATTACTATCGCCTGTCCGAGGACAATCGGTTCCTTTTTGGCGGGCGCGAAAGCTATTCCATCGGCTATCCCAAGGATATCAGCACGGCGCTGATCCAGCGGATGACCCATCTGTTCCCTCAGCTCAAAGGGGTCAGGATCGATTACGTCTGGGGCGGCACCTTAGGCATTACCATGACGCGGCTGCCTGCGGTGCAGCGGATGGCGCCCAACGTCATCTCGGCTGCGGGGTTTTCCGGCCACGGTGTCGCCCTGTCCGGGCTGGCGGGCAAGATCATGGCCGAAGCTATCGCCGGTCAGGCCGGCCGTTTCGACACGCTGACAGGGCTGAAGGTGCCGAACTTCCCAGGCGGTCCGGCGTTGCGCGCACCATTGCTGACGCTGGCGATGACATGGTACGCCCTGCGCGACCGGCTGGGCGTCTGACGCCTATTTGTTCATCTTCGATAATTTGTCCTGCAACGCGGCCAGCTGCAACTTGATCTCGTTCAGTTCATCTTCCTCTTTCGCCGGACCGGATCCGGCCCCGACGATCCCGCCTGTCATCGCCTTGAAGAACGCGGCCTGCTGCGCGCGCATCGCATCAAAACCCGGCATCGCGGTCATCGGATTGGCCTTGGTCATGTTTTCCATCGCCTTGGACTGCCCGTCGCGCAGCATTTCGAAACTGGCTTTCAGAAATTGCGGCACCACCGATGCGGCCTGCGTGGTGTAACTGCGCACCAGATCGGTCAGCACATCAACCGGCAACACGCTTTCGCCCCGGCTTTCGTGTTCTGCGATAATCTGCAACAGATATTGCCGCGTCAGATCATCGCCTGATTTCAGATCGACAATCTGGACCTCGCGCCCCTCGCGGATGAACAGCGCGATATCTTCCAGCGTCACATAATCGCTGGTTTCAGTATTATACAGACGGCGGCTTGCATACCGCTTGATCAGCAATGGTTTGTTGGTGTCAGCCAAGACGCGCCCTCCGGGAAATGTTGCAATGCGGCAAGCCTAGGCCGCGTCCGTAGAAAAGAAAAGCAATACCTCATGCGAAAACGGCCCGCATGATGCGGGCCGTTCAAGAAACAATCTACTGATAAAATTCTAATTATGTCACTCAGCTTACTTTGCAGCCGAGGCTTTCTTCGCGGCAGACGTCACATCATCCGTGGCTTTTTTCGCAGCGGCGGTCATGTCCTCGGACATGTCCTTGCCAGCGGCCAGAACCATTTCCATGGTCTGGGTCTGCACTTTTTTCGCGATTTCGGCGAAAGCGGCCATATGCTCGGCGGCGGATTCCGATGTCGCGGTTGCGAAATCGGTCATCGCCTTTGCATAATCAGCAGGCTCTGTCTTCGCAGTGGTCATCGCCTGCATCTTGGACAATGTGTCCTGTGCCCATTTCGCCGACAATTCGGTCGATTTGGTCGCTGCGTCGATGGCAACGGCGGACATTTTTTCTGCCAAAGCAGTCTGGTTCTTGAAGCTGTCTTCCATCGACTTGGTGTCGACTGGGAACGAACCCATCATGTCTTTGAAGACGGCGGTGAAATCTTGGGTCTTAGCCATTGGAGCAATCCTTTGTGTTTGCGGATCAACATCCGCTGTTTTCGTCTGACACCAATATGAATGCTGCACTGCAGCATTTCAAGTCTTTTTCTGCAGTGCAGCATGAATTTTTTGTAAATACCAAAAAGTGCTTTCAAACGGGTTACTTAGCGGCAACATAAGTTCCGGGTGCTGGTGCAAGGACGGGGTGATCCGCATCGCCAGGCGTGCGCGCAGGCACCGATTTACCGGATTTAGGCGTCAGCCACGCATCCCAGCGCGGCCACCATGACCCTTCATGCTTTTGCGCAGATTCGCGCCAGTCATCCGCCGACAGCTCTGTTTCAGCGTTTGTAAAATGCCCGTACTTCTTTTTGCTGGGCGGATTGATGATCCCGGCGATATGGCCGGATTCCGACAGGATGAAGGTCTTGTCCTTTGACGCCATCTTTTGGATGCCCACATAGCTGCTTTTCCAAGCGGCGATATGATCCGTTTCGCAGGCCACGGCACACAGCGGGACGGTCACATCTTTCAGCCGCACGGTTGTCCCGCAAATCTCGAACCCGTCGCCATTGGCAAAGCGGTCGTCCTGACACAGGCCGCGCAAATATTCGACGGCCATTTTCGCAGGCAGATTGGTACCATCGCCATTCCAGTATAGCAGGTCGAACGCCGGCGGTGCCTTGCCCATCATATAGCTTTTGATCCCCGGTCCATAGATCAGATCATTGGATCGCAGGTAAGAGAACGTCCGCGACATGAAAAATGAATCGAGGATGCCATTGGTTGCCACTTCCGCCTCGATCCCGTCGATGAAATCATTGTTCAGAAATACACCCACCTCGCCCCTGTCAGAAAAATCCGTCAGCGTGGTAAAGAAAGTGGCAGAATTGACAGAACTATCCTTGCGCTGTTTCATCAACGCCAGCGTCAGCGACAGGGTCGTGCCTGCGATGCAATATCCCACCGCATTGATCTTTTTGACACCGCAGATCTTTTTGACCTCTGCAATGGCGGTCAGATAGCCGTCTTCGACGTAATCCGACATCGACGTGCCGGCATAGGACGGGTCCGGGTTCACCCATGACACGACGAAAACCGTGTAACCTTGATCGACGGCCCACTTGATCAGGCTGTTTTGCGGCTTGAGGTCCAGAATATAGAATTTGTTGATCCACGGCGGAAAGATCAGCAGCGGGATCTCATGCACCTCGTCCGTGCTGGGCGCGTATTGGATCAGTTCGAACAGATGGTTGCGGAACACGACAGATCCGGGTGTGGTGGCAAGGTTCTCGCCCAGCCTGAACGCCTTTTTATCCGCGAGGGTGACGACCAGATCACCGCCATTTGCCTCTAGATCGGCAATCATGTTCTCCAGCCCCGCGACAAGGCTTTCGCCTTCGGTTTCCGCCGCCAGCGCAAGCGCCTCGGGGTTGGTAGGCAGGAAATTCGTCGGGCTGATCATATCGACCATCTGCTGGCTGAAATAGCGCAGGCGCTTTTTTTCATCCTCGTCCAGCGTATCGACATCTTCGACCGCCTGCTGCACGGCGGCAGCATTGATCAGGTACTGCTGCTTGATGAAATTGAAATAGGGGTTTGTATCCCATAATTCATGCGAAAACCGCCTGTCCTTGGGGGTGTCATCGCTGGGTGGGGTCAGCTTGCCCTGCGCCAGCAGATGCTGCGCCTCGACGTAATGCTTGACCGACTTGCCCCAGAATTCCAGCTGATGTTCGATCAGCTTGGCAGGGTTCTGTATCATCTCGTTCATATAGGCGCTGGCCGCCTTGACATAAAGTTCCTGACTGGGCCCCTGCAGTGCCGGTGGCACTTTGCGGGCCTGCCCCATCACTTTCAACAAACGCTGTGTCAGTTCCTCGACCCGGGCAAGGTTTGCTTCCAGTTTTGCAACACCTGCCCCGTTTTCTTCGGGGCTCCCCAATTCGTTTGTTGTCATGTTCCCTCACCTATGCCTATGCTGCACGTGCAGCATTATGCGCAACCCATCGGAGTGTTTTATGAAGTATATGATGACCTATGACATGATGGAAAGCACCCGTAACACACATCAGTGGCTTGGCGCCACAGCGCGCGCCTTTGCATCCTATCCTATGATGTCATGGGCCGCAAATCCGGCGATGGACTGGCTCAAGGCCTGGGGCGAGGTGACGGAACGCACCTTTGCACGCATGGTCGTCAAACCCGACTGGAACCTGCCACCGATTTCCGACGACAAGGGCCGCGACCATCCGATCGTCATCGAACGCGTGCTCAAACGCCCCTTCGGCGATCTGCTGCATTTCACCACACCAGGCCGCAAGGCCAGCAAGCGCCGCGTGCTTCTGGTCGCCCCGATGTCGGGCCATTATGCGACCCTGCTGCGCAAGACCGTGGTCAGCCTGCTGCCCGATGCCGATGTCTATATCACCGATTGGCACAACGCCCGCGACATCCCGGTCAGCGCAGGCAAATTCGACGTTGATGACTACACCTTGTATCTGGTCGATTTCATGCGCGAACTCGGCCCCGACACGCATGTGATTGCGGTCTGCCAGCCGGTGCCTCTGGCGCTGGCCGCCACGGCCTATCTGGCGGCAGAAGACCCCAAGGCGCAGCCGCGGTCCCTGACCCTGATCGGCGGGCCGGTCGATCCCGACGCCAACCCGACAGAGGTCACGGATTTCGGGCGCTCTGTCACGATGGGGCAGTTGGAGCAGACGATGATCCAGCGTGTCGGCTTCAAATACAAGGGCGTGGGCCGACAGGTCTATCCCGGCCTGTTGCAGTTGTCGTCCTTCATCTCGATGAACCTCGAAACGCACAGCAATGCCTTTCAGGACCAGATCGTCAAAATCGCCAATGGCGAAGCATCCGAACACGACAAACATAACCTGTTCTATGACGAATATCTGGCCGTGATGGATATGACCGCCGAATTCTATCTGTCTACGGTAGAACGGATCTTCAAGGACCGCGATATCGCGCGCAATTGCTTTACCGTGAATGGCAAGCCAGTCGATATGGGCAAGATCACCACCGTCGCCGTCAAGATCGTGGAAGGCGAAAAGGACGATATCTCTGCACCCGGCCAGTGCCTTGCAGCACTTGATCTGCTGACCGGGCTGCCCGACAGCAAGAAGTTCGCGCATCTGGAACCCGGTGCCGGGCATTACGGGATTTTCGCGGGCGGCAGCTGGCGCAACAACATCCGGCCTTTGGTGCTGGAATTCATCGACGCCAATTCCGGCAACGCAGCCAAACCCGCCAATAAAAACGCAGCCGCCTGAACCTGCCCGCTGGTTCACGGCTGCGGCATGGCCATCCAGCGGCGCAGCGCATCTGTCACCTGATCAGGCGCTTCAAGCGTCGGCAGATAGCCCGCATCCTCGATGATCTCCAGCCTGGCATAGGGGATCATTTCGGCGATGAATTCCTGCCGTTTCACCGGATATTGCCCGTCATGCCTGCCGCCGATCACGACAGCGGGCTGCCTGATCTTGCCCAGAGTCGCCTGCTGGTCCTTTCGTCGCTGCATCGCGCGCGATTGGCTGACATAGACCGCCGGCCCCAGCACTTGCCCCATCTGCGTCAGGTGCCGCGCAAGCGCGACACGGTCTGTCGTCGGGGCCATCCAGCTTGATTTGATCTCGGCCTCCAGCACCTCTTGCCAGCGTGCACCGCTTTTGGCAGCGACAATCTGCGGTTCGCGCGCGGCGGCGGCATCGGGCGTTTCGGATTGCGCGCTGGTCGCGATCAGCGCGATCCGCGTAACACGGTCGGGCGCGCGGCGGATCATCTCCATCGCGACGATGCCACCCATACCCATCCCTGCCAGCGCGAATTTGCCCGGTGCCCATGTCAGGATCTGGGACGCGATTTCTTCCATCCGCTCACCTTTGGTGGTTGGCGCGAACATCACCGCATGGTCATTCGCCATGGCAAGGATCTGTGGCCCGAACACACCCGCGTCACACAGCATGGGGGGTATGAAGACCAGCGTTTCACTTGGCATTGATAAAAAGACCTGACTGCTAGGATGCCGTTTGCGGCAGCGTCTCCTTTTCGCCCTTCACTCCCGCCACTACAAGGGCCATGGGCAAAGCTCTGCCTAACCCCGCCGAAGACGGCTTTCGACATCCGCAATGCTGGCGGCAATCAGATCAAGGCAGGTGTCATCCGAAAACCTGTGATCCGCCCCAGCGACCAACGTCAGCCGCATATCCGGCCCCTGCGCATGATCCAGCAGGCGCAGCGCCACGGACATATCGACATCGCGGTCCTCCGTGCCCTGCAGAAACCGCACCGGGAACGGCAGGTGCAACGGGTCGCGCAACACCAGATGCCCGCGCCCATCCTCGATCAACCGGCGCGTGATGATGTAGGGATCGCCATAGTCCGACGGCAGGGCGATCTGGCCTTCGGTCATCAACGCCTCACGCTGCGCCTCTGTCGCATTGGACCACATACTGTCTTCGGTGAAATCGGGGGCGGCAGCGATGGTCACCAGCCCGGCCACCCGCTCCGGCATCGCGCGTGCGATCAGCAGCGATATCCACCCGCCCATGCTGGACCCGACCAGAATGACCGGGCCCGCGATCAGACTAATGGCCGCCTTGGCGTCCTCATACCAGTCACCGATCGCGCCGTCGGTAAATTCGCCACCGCTTTCGCCATGACCGGAATAATCGAACCGCAGGAATGCCGTGCGGCGTTTGCGCGCCCAAGCTTCGAGGAATACCGCCTTGGTTCCGCCCATATCCGACTTGAACCCGCCAAGGAACACCACCGCAGGCCCGGTCCCGTCGCTCAGATGATAGGCGATCCTGCGCCCTTGCGGGGTCATGAAGTCTTTAGTCATTTTGCACCTTTTCCAGCCCGGTGGCGAATACGGCGGCAGCAAAACACATCCCCCCAAAGAGGCCAAGCACCAAGGGCACGCTGATCGCCGCGATTGCCGCAAAGACAGCCCCGCCCCCGATCAGCACCAGCCCGACGATTGTATTGGACAACGCGGTATAGGCCGTCCGCTGATCCGCATCCACCATATCCACCAACTGGGTATTGCGCCCCTGCCGCACACCGTGATGCGCGATCATCAGCCCGAACAGGGCCAACGGCAACACAAGAGGGGCCGCCGTCCACCCCGCCAGATGCAGCGCTACGGTGGTGACCATCACCCCGCCCCCGCCGCAGCCTGCAAGGATCAGCACCAGCCGGGATGATTTGTCTGACAACCGCCCCCAGACGAATGACGACAAAAGCGACGCCAGCGCCGAGGCCAGCACCAACGCTCCCAACGCGCCCAACCCGCTGGCGCTGTCCAACAGCACCAGATAGGGCGGCGCGAGTGCGGTGCCCACCAGCAACGACCGGGTCAGGATGAACCGCCGCAATTGCGGCTCGTCGCGCAGCAGCCCGAATGACGCACGCTTCAGATCGGTGTCCTTGCCCGCTGACGGGGTCTCGTCCAGCCGGAAAAAGATCGCGCCCGCCGTCAGCCAGCACACCGCCGCCAGAAAGATCGCCGCAATCACGATGACATAGCGGTCCCCAACCCCTGACATCAGCACCATCGCGAACAGGATCACCCCGACAGCGCCCGCCGAACTGGCCAATCCCATTGCCGTGCCGCGCCGCGCATTGCCGACAGTCTTGCCCAGCACGTCCTTGTAACTCGCCGAACAGACCGACCGCGCGACCGCCAACAGCGCGAGCAACGCAATGATAAGCCCGCCCGCGACGGCCCCCTCCTGCGTGAGCCCGACAAGCGCGATCCCGGCCGCCGATGCCCCCTGCAGCAGCGCGCCACCGGCCCAGAAATATTTGCGCCGCGCGGTGCGCGAAATCACCGGCGTCACCAATAGCTGCGGCAGCAAGGCCCCCGCCTCGCGTACCGGCACCAGCAGCCCGACCCAGAATGCCCCTGCGCCCAGATGCGACAACAGCCAGCTCAGCACCAGCTTCGGGTCGATCAGACCATCGGCCAATTTGCTTGCCCCCAGCGACCAGATATGGCGCAGAAAATTGCCCGGCTCCACCCTTTGCGCGGCATCCGGCAGTTCAGGGTCAGGGTCGGTCTTGCGTGTCAGGCTGTCGAAAATCTTCTGGGTGGTGGTGCTGGACAATGGCTGGCTCCCGCCGGACCGGCGGGTCAGGCGTCAAGGTGGCTATGAATGTATCTCACCCACCGACATAGACCGGTTTACGTGGACGGAAAAAGATTTTCTGACTATGCAACCGGCCCAGCAACGACTCGCGCGCTGATCCTCCACGATCACGCCGATCTTTTCGACATGGACGGGGTTATCCATTTCCAACGCCAGCCGCATCCGCGACAATTCCCGCCCCCGCGCGCGCAGCGCCTCTTCGATCAACGCGATATCGGCAATGCTCAGATCAAACATGCGGTTGTAGCTGGGCATGGGGCGTCCTCTCACCGAGGTTTCGTATCGGAAACTAAGGTCGGTTTCACCCTGCGACAGGTCGCAGCCAACGTATATCTGGGCATACAACCCCCGCAGAAGGCGCAATCCGCTTGACGATGTGGCCCGGTGGCGGCATCAACCGCCACACATAACCCGCAACCGGGCGTTCCGTGGGCGCCAAACCGACGAGGAGCTTGCCGATGGCACAGATTTCCCTGACCTTTCCCGATGGCAACAGCCGCCAATATGACGCCGGCGTCACCGCCGCCGATGTCGCCAGCGACATTTCCACATCCCTGCGCAAAAAGGCGATTTCCGCCACCGTCAACGGCGCGCATTGGGACCTGCAATGGCCGATTGAGACCGACGCGCAGATCGCCATCAACACGATGAAGGACGAAGGCCCCGCGCTGGAACTCGTCCGCCACGACCTCGCCCATATCATGGCCCGCGCGGTGCAGGAAACTTGGCCAGACACACAGGTGACAATCGGCCCCGTGATCAAGGATGGCTGGTACTACGATTTCGACCGCAAGGATCCCTTCACGCCCGAAGACCTCGGGTTGATCGAGAGAAAGATGAAGGAAATCATCAACAAACGCGATGATGTCCGCACCGAAATCTGGGACCGCGCCCGCGCCGTGCAATATTACACCGACCGGGGCGAACCCTATAAGGTCGAACTGATCGAGGCGATCCCCGGCAACGAACCCCTGCGCATGTATTGGCACGGCAACTGGCAGGACCTCTGCCGTGGCCCGCATCTGCAGAACACCGGCCAAGTGCCTGCCGACGCCTTCAAACTGATGTCCATCGCCGGGGCCTATTGGCGCGGCGACAGCAGCCGCGCGATGCTGCAACGCATCTACGGCGCCGCCTTCACCAACAAGGAAGGCCTCAAGGAACACCTGCACCGTCTGGAAGAGGCCGCCAAACGCGACCACCGCAAACTGGGCCGCGAAATGAACCTGTTCCACATGCAGGAAGAGGCCCCCGGTCAGGTCTTCTGGCACCCCAACGGCTGGACGATCTATACCGAATTGCAGGATTAC
>NZ_JBKBQY010000093.1:0-13371 GCF_046292185.1 Yoonia sp. | reverse complement strand
CGCAGCGGCACAAGCGGCGGGCGTGGGTCTTCGCGGCTATATTTCCTGCGTCACCGATTGCCCGTTTGACGGACCTGTGAGGCCAGAGGCGGTGGCAAAACTCGCAGCCGCGCTGCGCAAATTGGCCCCGATGCCCCTGTCATTGGGCGATACGATTGGCGCGGGCCGGCCTGCGACCGTGGCGGCGATGCTGGATGCGGTGCTGGATGTTGCACCAGCGGCTGAACTGGCCGGACATTTTCATGATACCGGCGGCCAGGCGCTGGCCAATATCGCCACATCGCTGGACAAAGGACTGCGCGCCTTTGACAGCGCGGTCGGCGGCTTGGGCGGCTGCCCCTATGCCCCCGGCGCGCCCGGCAATGTCGCGACCGAGGCGTTGCTGGACATGCTGCATGCCGAAGGCTTCACCACCGGCGTCGATCCCGCCATCATCGGGCAGGCGGCAAGCATGGCAAGGAGGATGCGATGATCAATCTGAACGTGGATGCGCGCGGCGTGGCGCGGCTGACCCTCACGCGGGCTGAAAAACACAACGCGTTGTCGCAGGCGATGATCGATGATCTGACCGCGATGGCAGCAAGGATTGCGGCGGATCGCAGAATTCGCGTCGTAGTGCTGGCGGCAGAGGGGCCGACATTCTGCGCAGGCGGCGATCTGGGTTGGATGCGCGACCAGATGGCGGGTGATGACGCGCAACGGCGGGCGGCGGCGGGATCGCTGGCCGGGATGTTGCAGGCGCTGAATACTTTGCCACAGCCGTTGATCGGGCGAATCCACGGCAATGCCTTTGGTGGCGGCGTCGGGCTTGCCTGTGTCTGCGACGTGGCGATTGCCGCCAAAGGCGCGCGCTTTGGCCTGACCGAGACGCGGCTGGGGCTGATCCCCGCGACCATCGGCCCCTATGTGATCGCACGGATGGGCGCGGCGAGGGCGCGGCGCGTGTTCATGTCATCGCGGATATTTGACGCGGAAGAGGCGGCAGATCTGGACATTCTGGCACGGGTCGTTCCGGCAGAAACGCTTGATAGCGCCATCGCGGCCGAGGTGGAACCCTATCTGCACTGCGGTCCGCAGGCGGTGGCAGCCGCGAAAGCCTATGCCCGCAGCCTTGGCCCGGTGATTGATGACGCGACCATCGCGCGGTCCATCGACGCGCTGATCACCTCTTGGAGCGGGGCGGAGGCGGAGGAGGGGATTGCCGCCTTTTTTGCCAAACGTTTGCCACAATGGCCGGGTCTGGCGTAGGGGAATGGTCTTGATCCCGTCTCACTTCTGACCGAATTGCCGGGTCTTCTGGCGGGGCAGAAAGGATGCCCCATGCCCTTTGAATGGCCCAATGCGGAACAGATGACCTATCGTCTTTGGCGGTTGCGCAGGCTGTGGGCATTCTGTGCGCTGCTGCCCATGGTAGTGATCACTGCCGTCTGGCTGGCAGGGAATGGCCCTGTGCCGGTGCATTTTGCCAGCCTCGCGATTGTGGGGATCGCGGCGTTGGTGACTTTACATATCGTGCTGTTTCCCAATGTGGCGGATGAAACCATGGCGCTGTCGGCGGCATTGACCGGATTGGTGTGCGCCTTGCCCTTCCTGCGTGATCTGGGCGCGCTGGCCCCGGTAGAACATGCGCAATCCGCAATGGTACTCGGGGCACTCGCTGGGCTGATCGGCACCGGGCTGGCAATGGCCTTGCTTGCACCGCTGTTGAAACTGCTCAGCTTTGCGGGTCCGGTGATCCGGCGGCCGATCCATACGCAAATCGATCTGGCCTGTTCGGTATCGGTGGCGCGCCAGCAATATGCGCTGCAGCCGCAGACCAGACGGGGGCGCATCCTGACCGGGCAGGCCGATGCGCAGGGTTTGTTCGATGTGGCCATCTGTTCGGGCCATGAGATTGATCCTGATGCCGCCGAACAGCCGCTGGTGGCGCGAGTCACGGCCAAGATCCTGCAGTCCGGGCCGGACAGCCATGCCGTCATGCTGTTGCTGCCGTGTGGGTCGCTGAGCGTTTCGGCGTTCCGCTTTATCGCGCACCCGGGCGGCTGTCGCGTGCAGCTTTCCGAGATACCGGGCGATTTCACCCCCGGCATGTATCTGCATTACTGGCTGACCGACCAACAGGGCGACACGCTGACCGAAGTGGCCGACCGGATCACGGGACGGCCAGAGCGGGCCAATGGACTGGCGCATGGGGTGTCATTTCTGTCGCTGGCCGGGCTGGTTTTGTCGCCTTCCGAACCGGTGGCGGATCGCGCAAAATAGCCGATGCAAATGCGCAGTTGTGACAGCGCGGTTGGTTGACCCTTGACGGGCGCAGCGGTATGGAGCGTGTAGCCAACAAGGGGCGCGCTGTGTCGCGTGCCTTTTTGAAAGGAACACAGCTTGCCTGATCTTGTGTCTGACTATCTGCCGATCATGATTTTTCTGGGGCTGGCCATCGTGCTGGGCCTGATCCTGATCCTGGCCGCCGCGATTGTGGCCGTGCGCAACCCTGACCCCGAAAAAGTGTCCGCCTATGAATGCGGGTTCAATGCCTTCGATGATGCGCGGATGAAATTCGATGTGCGGTTCTATCTGGTCGCAATCCTGTTCATCATCTTTGATCTTGAGGTGGCGTTCCTGTTCCCATGGGCCGTGGCCTTTGGTGAAATCAGCATGACAGCCTTCTGGTCGATGATGGTGTTTCTGGTCGTGCTGACCATCGGCTTTGCTTACGAATGGAAGAAAGGGGCGCTCGAATGGGAGTGATGACCGGAACCGCCGTGGGTGCCGACAAGGAACATGGCGCGCAATTGCTGAATGCGGAATTGCAGGACAAGGGTTTCCTTGTGACCAGCACGGCCGATATCATCAACTGGGCGCGCACCGGGTCACTGCACTGGATGACCTTCGGTCTGGCCTGCTGTGCTGTGGAAATGATGCACACATCCATGCCGCGCTATGATCTGGAACGGTTCGGCACCGCCCCGCGCGCATCCCCGCGCCAGTCCGACCTGATGATCGTCGCAGGCACGCTGACCAACAAGATGGCACCGGCGCTGCGCAAGGTCTATGATCAGATGCCCGAACCGCGCTATGTGATCTCGATGGGGTCCTGTGCCAATGGCGGTGGCTATTACCACTACAGCTATTCCGTGGTGCGCGGCTGTGACCGGATCGTGCCGGTCGATATCTATGTCCCCGGCTGTCCGCCCACCGCAGAGGCGTTGCTATACGGCATCCTGCAATTGCAGCGTAAGATACGCCGCACCGGCACCATCACGCGCTGAAGGAACAGATCATGACCGAAGCCCTGCAAGAACTGGCCCTGCATCTGGAGATGAAGCGCACTGATTGCGTACAATCATGGGATATCGCCTTTGACGAATTGACGGTGACCGTGATGCCGTCGTCGTTGGTCAGCTTTGTGGAATTTCTCAAATCCGACGCCGCCTGCCAGTTTTCGTCGCTGGTCGATATCACGGCGGTGGATTACCCCAGCCGCGCCAAACGGTTCGACGTGATCTATCATTTCCTGAGCATGTATCAGAACCAGCGCATCCGTGTCCGGGTCGAGATCCGCGAAGAAGACATGATGCCATCGATCATCGGGGTACACCCTTCGGCCAATTGGTTTGAACGCGAAGTGTTCGATATGTTTGGCATCCTGTTTTCCGGCCATCCCGACCTGCGCCGCATCCTGACCGATTACGGGTTTCGCGGGCATCCCCTGCGCAAGGATTTCCCGACCACCGGCTATACCGAGGTCCGCTATGACGAGGTGCAAAAGCGCGTCATCTACGAACCCGTCAATCTGGTGCAGGAATACCGGCAGTTTGATTTCATGTCGCCATGGGAAGGCGCGCAATATGTGCTGCCCGGCGACGAGAAAAACGAAAAGAAAGCGCGCTGAATGCCGCAGCCGGTCCTTCTTTTCGGTGTGGGCGCGACCAAGGCCGGGACGTCATGGCTTTACCGCTATCTCAGCGCCCATCCCGACTGCGCCATGCCTGCGGTGAAAGAAGCGCATTATTGGGACAGTTTCACACAATCGGTGCAGGATCGGCAGATTACCCAGCTTCAGTCGCAGGTGAATGACCTGCAGACGACGAAGGCAGAAAAAGATGCGCAAGGCCCCGCATGGCAGACCCGCAAGATCGCACGGCGGATCGACGAGGTGACAGGGCTGATGAATGTCCTGCGCGGGGATCGTCGTGATGATCTCGCCTATCGCAAATGGCTGCTGAACGGGCGCGAGGATGCGCGCATCGTCGGCGATGTCACCCCCAGCTATAGCTTGCTGCCCGACGACATGCTGTCGCGAATGCTGCACCTGACCCCGACGACCAGGTTCATCTATCTGATCCGCGATCCACTGGACCGGCTCTGGTCGCATATCCGCATGATCGCGCATCGCCAGCAGCCCGATGTCGCGGATTTCACGAAAAAGGCGAATGCCGTCCTGTCCCGGACGCTGGACCGTGGGACCGATACCCCGACCTTTGCGCGCGGTGATTACAGGACGAATATTGCACGGCTGCGGCGCGTCATTCCACAGCATCGCCTTTTGGTGCAGTTCTTTGAGGATCTGTTCACACCTGCCGGGGCTGCGCGGCTTTGCGACTTTCTGGGGATCGCGCCGTTGGACAAGTTGCGCGACCGCGTGATCCATGGCGGCCAAAAGGCGGTGATGCAGGATGCGTTGCGCCCCAAAGCGCTGCAGATGTTAAGCGTACAATATGACTGGGTGGCGCAGAATGTCGGCCCTTTGCCGCAGCGGTGGCAAGATAATCAAGCGAGGATGACAGCATGATGGACGGTGATATTCCGATCAGCGCCTATGACGACGGATCCACTGACGCTGTGACCGGCGAACAGAAGATCCGCAATTTCAACATCAACTTTGGCCCGCAGCACCCTGCCGCGCACGGCGTGTTGCGTCTGGTGCTGGAACTGGACGGCGAAATCGTCGAACGCTGCGATCCGCATATCGGGCTGCTGCACCGTGGCACCGAAAAGCTGATGGAAAGCCGCACCTATCTGCAGAACCTGCCGTATTTCGACCGGCTGGATTACGTCGCCCCGATGAATCAGGAACATGCCTGGTGCCTGGCCATCGAGCGTCTGACCGGCACGGTGGTGCCACGACGGGCGCAATTGATCCGGGTGCTTTACTCCGAAATCGGGCGCATCCTGTCGCATCTGCTGAACGTGACCACACAGGCGATGGATGTGGGGGCGCTGACCCCGCCGCTCTGGGGGTTTGAAGAGCGCGAAAAGCTGATGGTGTTTTATGAACGTGCCTGTGGCGCACGGCTGCACGCGGCCTATTTCCGCCCCGGCGGCGTGCATCAGGACCTGCCGGATCGACTGGTCGAAGATATCGACGCCTGGGCTGTTACCTTTCCCAAGGTTCTGGACGATATCGACGGATTGCTGACCGAAAACCGCATCTTCAAGCAGCGTAACTGCGACATCGGCGTCGTGACCGAACAGGACATTCAGGACTGGGGCTTTTCGGGCATCATGGTGCGCGGATCGGGTCTGGCCTGGGATCTGCGCCGGTCGCAGCCCTATGAATGCTATGATGAATTCGAATTCCAGATCCCGGTCGGCAAGAACGGCGATTGCTATGACCGGTTCCTGTGCCGGATGGAGGAAATGCGCCAATCCGCCCATATCATCCGTCAGGCCTGCGAAAAGCTGCGTCATGAAAAGGGTGATGTAATGGCGCGCGGCAAGATGACCCCGCCGACACGCAGCGAGATGAAGACATCGATGGAATCGCTGATTCACCATTTCAAGCTTTACACCGAAGGGTTCCACGTCCCCGCCGGCGAGGTTTACGCCGCAGTCGAGGCACCAAAGGGTGAGTTCGGCGTCTATCTGGTCGCCGATGGCACCAACAAACCCTATCGCGCCAAACTGCGTGCGCCGGGTTATCTGCATTTGCAGGCGATGGATTATATCGCCTCCGGCCACCAGCTGGCCGATGTCGCGGCGATCATCGGGACGATGGATGTTGTGTTCGGGGAAATCGACAGATGACGATGGAACAGATCGTCATGGGCGCAGTTGTCGCGACAGGGTTCTTCCTGTCCGCCTTTGTGTCACGGATGTTTCGGCGGCCTGTTGCCGGTATCATCTTTGGCGGCGTGGCAGGGATTGCTTTGTCCGTCGCAGTGTTAAGCTATGGTCTGAGTGAAATCACTGGCCAAGGTATCGTGGTCGTCGAGGAATGAACCTGCGACCTGCTGCGGCATAATTTTGATAATTCAAAGGAAAAACCTATGATCCGCCACCTTCCGATCGTTGCTTTCGTCGCTCTTTCCGCCTGCGCCTATCCGATGGGGATGCCCGCACCGCAGGCGCAGCCCGCCGCGGTCGTCACGCCGCGCCCCGCCCCGCCGGCGCCTTCGGTCAACCCGGGATCATCCAAGGAACGGTTCATCAGTGCCGTCGCTGCGAATGGCTGTGAACTGACCGCTGCCAATACCTCTGCCGTGCTGGCAAGTGCGACCTTGTCGCAACAGGATATGGCCCGCATCATGACCGAGTTGCGCACCGAAGGGCGTGGCGAAATCGGACCAGACGGTCAATCGTTCCGGGTCACCACGGGCGCTTGCATCTGATGTCAATCGGCTTGCCCGCAATCGTGCTTGTGCTAATGGGTGGGCTGAACCCCGGCGGAATTTTTGCCGCCGCTTTGCTTGCGCTGACTAGTGGCGCTGTCATGATGACCGGGATGAACTGATGTTACGCCGCCTATACCACGAACAGCCAGCCACATTTGCCTTTACCGATGCCAATCTGGCCTGGGCCAAAGCGCAGATGAAAAAATTCCCCGAAGGCCGTCAGGCCTCGGCGATCATTCCGATCCTGTGGCGCGCACAGGAACAGGAAGGCTGGCTGACTCGCCCCGCGATCGAATATGTCGCCAATCTGCTGGACATGGCCTATATCCGCGCGCTGGAAGTGGCATCATTCTATTTCATGTTCCAGCTTCAGCCTGTGGGGTCGGTTGCGCATATTCAGGTCTGCGGCACGCTGTCGTGCATGATCTGCGGGGCAGAGGATCTGATCGGCGTCTGTAAGGACAAGATCGCGGACAAGGCCCATACCTTGTCCGCCGATGGCCGGTTTTCGTGGGAAGAGGTGGAATGCCTCGGGTCCTGCGCCAACGCGCCGATGGCCCAGATCGGCAAGGATTATTACGAGGATCTGACCGCCGCGCGTCTGGCCGAAATCATTGACGAGCTCGCCGCCGGCAAGGTGCCGGTCCCCGGCCCGCAGAACGGCCGTTTTGCGGCAGAACCCAAGGCGGGTCTGACCACGCTGAAGGATTTCACCACCGGCGAGGCGAAATATAACGCCAGCGCGCAGGCCGCTGTCGATCTCGGTGATACGATCAAACGCATCGACGGGACAGAGGTGCCCTTGCTGACCCCGTGGATCAAATCCGCCGAACAGCCTGCCGCGCCCAAGGCCACCAAACCCCGTAAAGACCCCAAACCCGCCGCAGATGCGCCCGCAGATGAAACCGGCGTAACCAAGCAGGAAGCGCAAGCGGATTCCAAGGCCAAGCCCGTGTCAAAACGCAACCCTGAACCGCCGGAAAACCTGACCGATACCACGCTTTCCGCCCCCGAAGGCGGCAAGGGTGATGATCTGAAGTTGATCACCGGGGTCGGGCCAAAAATGGAACGCCAGTTGAACGCATTGGGCATCTGGCATTATCACCAGATCGCCAACTGGTCCGAGGCCGATATCGCAGAGGTCGATGCCGAAATCAAAGCACGCGGCAGGATCAGCCGCGACAACTGGATCGGGCAGGCCGCTGCCTTGGCGCAAAAATCATCCTGACGCCTGATCGGGATGCATAATCTGCACGTGGTCGGGGCTGTCTTCGGGCTTTTGCACAAAAGATTTACCCAAAGACGTCATTTCAGGTAGATGTCATATGGGTCCGGTCGCAACATTCTGTCGCCCCCGGACCTGATAATGAAATGCAAGGTCGTCAACCGACCGCCTGAGGGGAGAAATGAGAGAATGAAAACGACGGCACCAATCTGGATGGGGATCGCAGCGATTGCCGGTCTTGTCTTTATCGTCGCCACCGGCGTGGCGCTTGTGCTTTATGACTTTTCGATCAGCGCGGCAGTCTTCATGGGCGTGATCTTCGGCGGCATCGCCGCGATCGCGCTTTATTTCGGCTGGCGACCGCCGTTGGAGCCTCTTGGAGAAAAGCAGGCGGATGCGACCACGGCGCCTGATCCGGTCGCGCCCCCGGTTGTCGCCCCTGCCATTGTGCCAGAGCCTGCGCCAACAGCGATTGCCGAACCAGAACCGGCACCAGAACCGGCACCGGAACCCATTGCCGAACCGACATCTGTCGCGACACCCGATCCGGTTGCTGTCACCCCTGCAACCCCTTCGGCATCGGGCAAGCCCCCCGTGCTGCCCGCGCCGCGTGCAGGCGGGGCTGACAACCTCAAACTGCTCCGGGGGTTGGGGCCGAAAATGGAACAGACGCTGAATGGTCACGGTATCTATCATTTCGACCAGATCGCTGCCTGGACCCCTGCAGAACAGGCCTGGATCGATGAAAACGTCGAAGGCGTGAAGGGCCGCGCCACACGCGATGGCTGGGTCGCACAGGCCAAGACACTGATCGCGGGCGTTGCAAATTAACCGGTGGCAGACGATATGACACAGCATGGCGACACCGCGCAGGCCAAAGCCGGGCAACGCATCGCGTTGACGGTGGCGGCGGTTGGTGTTCTGTGGGTGCTGGTCACCATCATCGGGCGCGAATACGACTGGTCCAACCGGACGCGGGCCTTATTTGACCTGGCAGCGCTTGGCGGTTTCGCCTTTGCGCTGTGGCAGACATTTCAACTCTGGCGCGCGCGCCGGAACGACAAGGGCGAAAGCTGATGCTCAAGGATAAAGACCGGATTTTCACCAACCTTTACGGGATGCATGACCGCAGTCTGAAGGGCGCGCAAAGCCGTGGCCATTGGGATGGGACTGCGGATATCATCGGGAAGGGTCGGGACTGGATCATCAATGAGATGAAAGCCTCTGGCCTGCGCGGGCGCGGCGGGGCAGGGTTTCCCACTGGTCTGAAATGGTCCTTCATGCCCAAGGAAAGCGACGGTCGCCCGGCCTATCTGGTGGTCAATGCCGACGAATCCGAACCCGGCACCTGCAAAGACCGCGAAATCATGCGCCACGATCCGCATACGCTGGTCGAAGGCTGCCTGATCGCGTCTTTCGCGATGAACGCCCATGCCTGCTATATCTACATCCGGGGCGAATATATTCGTGAGCGTGAGGCGCTGCAGGCCGCGATTGATGAGGCTTATGATGCCGGTCTGGTCGGCCCCAATGCCTGCAAATCCGGCTGGGATTTCGATATCTACCTGACCCATGGGGCAGGCGCCTATATCTGTGGGGAAGAAACCGCCTTGCTGGAAAGCCTCGAAGGCAAGAAGGGCATGCCACGGATGAAACCGCCATTCCCCGCCGGTGCCGGTCTGTATGGCTGCCCGACCACGGTGAACAACGTCGAATCCATCGCCGTGGTGCCGACGATCCTGCGCCGTGGCGGCGGCTGGTTTGCGGGCATGGGCCGTCCGAACAACGCGGGTACGAAATTGTTTGCGATTTCCGGCCACGTTAACAACCCGTGTGTGGTTGAAGAAGAGATGTCGATCCCGTTCGAGGAACTGATCGAAAAACATTGCGGCGGCATCCGTGGCGGCTGGAACAATCTCAAGGCCGTGATCCCAGGCGGGTCATCGGTGCCCTGCGTGCGCGGTGAAAACATGCGCGACGCGATCATGGATTTCGATGCGCTCAAGGAAAAAGGGTCCTCGCTCGGCACTGCGGCGGTGATCGTGATGGATAATTCCACCGATATGATCAAGGCGATCTGGCGCCTGTCGAAATTCTACAAACACGAAAGCTGCGGGCAGTGTACGCCCTGCCGCGAAGGCACCGGCTGGATGATGCGCGTCATGGCGCGTCTGGTCGAAGGCAATGCTGCAGTCGAGGAAATCGACATGCTGCTTGACGTGACCAAACAGGTCGAAGGTCACACGATCTGCGCGCTGGGGGATGCCGCCGCTTGGCCTATTCAGGGCCTGATCAAGAATTTCCGCGACGAGATCGAAGACCGGATCAAGCATAAACGCATCCCCGGCATCGCGGCAGAGTGATCCGGCGCGCCGCTGTAATTGCCGCCGGGCTGGTCCTTGCGGCCTGCGCCACGGGTGGCGGGCCGCAACGGGATTTGTCCGATCCTGCGGTCCGGCAATTGCTGCAATTGCCGGTCCCGCAGTATTTCGCGACGGTGGCTGTCGCGACGACGCTGACGCGCAACTGCCCGCGTTACCGTTTCGATGCGGAACTGGAATCCATGATCAACCAATCCCGTAACGCGGCAGGGCAGGGGTCGCTGGTGGCGGCAGCACAGCGCACCGGGATCGAACTTGAAACCGATGTGATGCAGCGCAGCTTTGCTGCCAAACACCGTGTCGATCTGCAAACGAGTGATCTTTGCCCTGCGGCGGATGCCGAAGCCTTGCAGAACTCTGCGCTCAGCGCGCTTCTTGTGGCCGTCTGACATCAGTCGCGGCGGATCGGCTAAAAAAGACCGATCACGGTGCCTTGATATTGAATAACGCTGCGATTGGCGCATTCTGCTGCCCAAGGGTGCCGTCCCGAGCGCCCATGCAAGAGGCAAGACAGAATGAAAAAAACAATCGCAGCCATGATGGTGATGCTGGCCGCCGTGGGGCTCGCCGGAAATTTGTCGGCGCAGGCCTCGTTGAAAGACGAACCCGCCGTGCGCAACGGGATCATTCAGGTCGGTATGGCCTATGAGATTTCGCGGCAATGCGGCGATATCCGCGCGCGCACCCTGCGCGGGATCGGCTATCTGCAATCCCTGCGCACCACCGCGCGCGATCTGGGTTATACCGATGCCGAGATCGATGCCTTTATCGATGACAAAGAGGAAAAGCGGCGTCTGGAAAATATGGCGCGCGCGCAATTGGCCGATCTGGGCGCGGTGGCGGGCGAACCTGACAGCTATTGCACCGTCGGCCATGCGCAAATTGCCGCAAATACACGCGTTGGCTGGCTCTTGCGCTGACCGCGCGGCATCTGTGACAAATTGCGGGGTTTTTTGCCAATCCCACTGGCATCATCGCCGCTTGCGCGCTAGAACGCGACCAACGCGCCGACCCTGCTTGCGGGTCGCGGCGCGACGGGAACAAGAAGGCACGCCATGTCTGATCTGCGCAAAGTCGTCATCGATGGAACCGAGGTAGAAGTTGACGGGGCGATGACCCTGATACAGGCCTGTGAACTCGCTGGCATCGAAATCCCCCGCTTTTGCTATCACGAACGGCTGTCCATTGCCGGCAATTGCCGCATGTGTCTGGTCGAGGTGGTGGGCGGCCCGCCGAAACCGGCAGCCTCCTGCGCGATGCAGGTCAAGGATCTGCGCCCTGGCCCCGAAGGTCAGCCGCCTGTCGTGAAAACAAACAGCCCGATGGTCAAAAAGGCCCGCGAGGGCGTGATGGAATTTCTGCTGATCAACCACCCGCTGGATTGTCCAATCTGCGATCAGGGCGGCGAATGCGATCTGCAGGATCAGGCGATGGCTTACGGCGTCGATTTTTCCCGCTACCGCGAACCTAAGCGCGCGACCGAGGATCTGAACCTTGGCCCGCTGGTCGAAACCCATATGACGCGCTGCATTTCCTGCACCCGCTGCGTGCGTTTCACGACCGAGGTCGCCGGCATTTCCCAGATGGGCCAGACCGGCCGTGGCGAAGATGCCGAAATAACTAGTTATTTAGGTGAAACGCTCGACAGCAATCTGCAGGGCAACATTATTGACCTGTGCCCTGTCGGTGCGCTGGTGTCGAAACCCTATGCCTTTACCGCGCGCCCGTGGGAATTGACCAAGACGGAATCCATCGACGTGATGGATGCGCTGGGGTCCAACATCCGCGTGGATACCAAAGGCCGCGAAGTCATGCGCTTTCTGCCGCGCAACCATGACGGCGTGAACGAGGAATGGATTTCCGATAAAACCCGGTTCGTCTGGGACGGTCTGCGCAGGCAGCGTCTGGACACGCCTTACATCCGCGAAAACGGCAAGCTGCGCAAAGCCACATGGCCAGAGGCATTGGCGGCTGCGGCAGCGGCGATGAAGGGCAAGAAGATCGCCGGTCTGGTCGGCGATCTGGCCCCGGTCGAGGCTGCTTTTGCCCTGAAACAACTGATCGAAGGGCAGGGCGGCAACGTCGAATGCCGCACCGACGGGGCGAAATTGCCAATTGGCAATCGGTCCGCCTATGTTGGCACGGCGGCGATTGAAGATATCGACAGCGCCCAGATGATCCAGCTGATCGGCACCAATCCACGGTTGGAAGCGCCTGTGCTGAACGCGCGTATTCGCAAGGCGTGGGCGCGCGGTGCCAATGTCGGGCTGATCGGGCAAGATGCGGATCTGACGTATGACGTGATCCATGTCGGCAGCGACCGTCAGGCGCTGGTCGATACCGCCGCCAAGGATATGGGGAAAGTCACCGAAATGGACAGCCTTGTCATCATCGGCATGGGTGCTTTGTGCGAGGCTGATGGCGAGGCGGTGCTGAGCCAGGCGATGATACTGGCCGATAAGACGAAATCCGGATTCCTTGTCCTGCACACCGCCGCTGGCCGTGTCGGCGCGATGGATGTCGGCGCTGTGACCGAAGGCGGCATCGATGCGGCGCTGGATGGGGCAGAGGTTGTCTATAACATGGGCGCCGATGAGATCGAGATCAAACCGGGCGCTTTTGTCATCTATCAGGGCAGCCACGGTGATTGTGGCGCACACCGCGCCGATATCATCCTGCCCGCCGCCGCCTATACCGAGGAAAGCGGGCTGTTCGTGAACACCGAAGGCCGGCCACAACTGGCCCTGCGCGCCAGTTTCCCACCGGGCGAGGCCAAGGAAAACTGGGCGATCCTGCGCGCGCTGTCGGCCGAATTGGGTGCGACATTGCCCTATGACAGCATGGCGCAATTGCGGCAGGCAATCGTCGCGGCGCACCCGCATCTGGGCCGGATTGACGAGGTTGCCGAAAACGACTGGCAGCCGCTGCCAGCCGCCAAACCCGGCAAGGCGGATTTTGTCGCTGCTGTCAGCGATTTCTACCTGACCAATCCGATTGCACGGGCCTCAAGCCTGATGGCCGAACTCAGCGCCAATGCCAAAGCGCGCAAATCACCGCCATTGGCTGCGGAATAAGGACGACGTGAATGGCTGATTTCTTCACCAATACCAACCTTGGCATCGTGCTGGTCATTCTGGGGCAAGGCCTGTTG
>NZ_JBKBQY010000092.1:0-13520 GCF_046292185.1 Yoonia sp. | reverse complement strand
TGGGCGACATGCAAAGGGGCCACATCCTCAAACAAATCAATGACAATCGTGCCATTGGCTTCACCGGCAATATCAATCTCAAGCCCGGCAGCATAGGCGGGGCTGGCCAGCAAGGCCAATGCGATCAATGACTTATACATCAGCCGCCACCTTCACGCTGATCATCCGGTCAGGGTTCGCGGGCGGTTCACCCTTGGTGATGCCATCGACATGTTCCATGCCGGAAATCACCTGACCATAGACAGTATACTGCCCGTTCAGGAAATCATTGTCCTTGAAATTGATGAAAAACTGGCTGTTCGCCGAATCCGGGCTGGACGACCGCGCCGCACCAATCGACCCGCGCGCATGGGGGATCTTGGAAAATTCAGCCTTCAGATCAGGCATGTCCGATCCGCCTGTGCCCGCGCGGCGGATGTTGAAATCCTTTTCCATATTGCCGTTGGCCACATCACCCGTCTGCGCCATGAACCCATCGATCACCCGGTGAAAGGCGACATTGTCATAGGCACCGGCGCGCGCCAGCGTTTTCATCCGTTCCACATGGCCGGGGGCCACATCGGGCAGCAGCTGGATAATCACATCGCCGCCTTTCAGCGTCATGATGATGGTGTTTTCTGGGTCTTTGATCTCGGCCATTCTGGGCTCCTTCATTTGCGATTGCCCTTGGACATATGGTGCGCGGACGCAAAAGCCAAGGCAGCGCGGTTGACGCGGGCACATCATTGCCGCAACAAAGCAGCAAGCAACCTCAAAGGATGGATCACATGGCTTGGAAAACACTCGACGACATGGATTTTGACGGCAAACGCGCGCTGGTGCGGGTCGATATCAACGTGCCGGTGGAAAACGGCGTGGTCACCGACACCAGCCGGATCGAACGGATCATCCCCACCGTGGATACGATTCATGCGATGGGCGGCAAGGTCATCCTGCTTGCGCATTTCGACCGGCCCAAGGGCAAGGTCGTGCCCGCCATGTCGCTCGAACATATCGCAGGCACCGTCGCCGATGTGCTGGGCCTGACGGTGACTTTCGTCAGCTCCAACTACGCCGAAGCCGTGGACGAGATGGCGGATGAAGAGGTCCTGCTGCTCGAAAACCTGCGCTTTCACCCCGGCGAGGAAACCAACGACGCCGCCTTCGCCGCGCGCCTGGCCAGCCTTGGCGACATATACGTCAACGACGCCTTCTCTGCCGCCCACCGCGCCCACGCCAGCACCGAAGCACTCGCCCATCTGCTGCCCGCCTGCGCCGGGCGTCTGATGGAAGAAGAACTCGGCGCGCTCGACGCGGCCTTGGGCAACCCCGCCCGCCCTGTCGTGGCCGTGGTCGGTGGCGCGAAAGTGTCCACCAAGCTGGACCTTTTGGGCAATCTGGTCGGTAAGGTCGATCATCTGGTGATCGGCGGCGGCATGGCGAACACCTTCCTCGCCGCGCAAGGCATCAGTGTCGGCAAATCGCTCTGCGAACATGATCTGGCGGACACCGCGCGCGATATTCTGGCCAAGGCGCAGGCGGCGGGCTGCGAAATCATCCTGCCCCGCGACATCGTCGTCGCCCGCGCATTCAAGGCAGGCGCGGCCAGTGAAACCCTCGCCCCCGACGCCTGCCCCGACGACGCGATGATCCTCGACGCAGGCCCCGAAACGGTCGCCTATATCAGCGCCGTCCTGGACAAGGCGAAAACCCTGATCTGGAACGGCCCGCTGGGCGCATTCGAGATCGCCCCCTTCGACGCCGCCACCAACGCCGCCGCGCGCCACGCGGCCAAGCTGACAATGGACGGCAAACTGATCTCCGTCGCCGGCGGCGGCGACACGGTATCGGCGCTGAACCAAGCGGGTGTGGCAGAAGATTTCACCTATATTTCCGGCGCGGGTGGGGCGTTTCTGGAATGGATGGAAGGGAAAACATTGCCGGGGGTCGCGGCGCTGGGGTGACACCCTAGGGCGGGACCGGCGCCGTACGGCACGACCGTAGGGCGCGTGCTTGCACGCGCCCTACCCCGCGCCCCCGTGAACGCAAAAATCCCCGCCGTTCGCGCTAACATATTTGCAACCGCGCGCCTGCCGCTCTAACCCTTGCCCAACCATCGCTGCCAAAAGGGCCACGTTCATGAAAACCACCCGTATCGTCCAGAAAATCCTGAGCCATTACGAAGGCGAAACACCCGGCGTCAAAGCCCAGCTTGCCCGCATCCTGATGGCCGGCAAATTGGGCGGCACCGGCAAGATGATCATCCTGCCCGTCGATCAGGGGTTTGAACACGGCCCCGCGCGCAGCTTTGCCGCCAACCCCGCCGGTTATGACCCGCATTACCATTACCAGCTTGCCATCGACGCGGGGCTCAACGCCTATGCAGCACCTTTGGGCATGATCGAGGCTGGCGCGGACACTTTCGCGGGCCAGATCCCCACGATCCTGAAAGTGAACTCCGCCAATTCGCTGATCCCCGACGCCGCGCCCAAAACCCAGGCGATCACGGCCAGCGTGGATGACGCTTTGCGCCTTGGCTGTTCGGCCATCGGGTTCACGATCTACCCCGGCTCTTCCGCAGCGCTCAACATGTTCAGCGATATCGCCGAAATGCGGCACGAGGCGGCAAGCAAAGGCATCGCCACCGTCATCTGGTCCTACCCACGCGGTGAAGCACTCGACAAGACCGGCGAAACCGCGATCGATATCGCCGCCTATGCCGCCCAGATCGCGGCCCTGCTGGGCGCACATATCATCAAGATCAAACTCTCGACCGATGATCTGTCCCTGCCCGAGGCCAAGAAGGTCTATGAAGACAAGAAAATCGACATCGCCACCCAGGCCGCCCGCGTGCGCCACTGCGTCGAGGCCGCCTTTGCCGGCAGACGCCTGACCGTCTTCTCCGGCGGTGCCGCGAAAGGGGCCGATGCGGTCTACGACGACGCCCGCGCGATCCGCGACGGCGGCGGCAACGGGTCGATCATCGGGCGCAATTCCTTCCAGCGCGAACGCGGCGATGCGCTGGCGATGCTGGGCAAACTGGTGGAAATCTATCGCGGCCGCGATTGATTTTCAGGATTCCCATCCGCCCCCCTTTGTGGCACATTGACGGCAAGCGCCCGGCAGTGGCGCCACAAAGGGGCAGCAGATGTTGAAACGCAACAGACCGGCGATGGGCGCGCTGTTATATTTCCTGTGCATGATTATGCTGGGGCTTTATTTCACCTTTTCCGCCGTCCAGGGGCAAAACGGCCTGTTCAAACGGGTCGAGGTGCGCGCCGAAGCCGCCGAACTGCGCGTCGAACTCGCCGCCCTGCAGGCAGAGGTGGCGCGGATGGAAAACCTCACCACGCGGCTGTCCGACAGTTACCTCGACCTCGATCTGCTGGACCAACAGGCACGCGACGTGCTGGGCCTGATCCGCGCGGATGAGATTGTGATCCGGTAATCACAGATGCGCAGCGGCTACACCTTCCGCAAGGTGGCGCTGTCTGATCTTGCCCTGCTCCGGTCATGGCAATCCCACCCGCATGTGCGTGAATGGTGGGACACCGACGAACCCTACAGCGAACAGGATCTGGCTGATTCCCGCGTCGCGCGCCGGATCGTCTCGCAGGACGCTCGCCCCTTCGCCTTCATGCAGGATTACACCGTCCACGGCTGGGACGACCATCATTTCGCGCATCTTCCCAAGGGCGCACGCGGCATAGACCAATATATCGGCGATCCCGCGATGCTCGGGCAAGGGCATGGCACAGCCTTCATCCGCCAAAGGATACAAACCCTCTTCGATCAGGGCGCGCCCATGATCGCGACCGACCCCCACCCCCGCAACGCCCGCGCAATAGCCGTCTACACGACACTCGGCTTTACACCCATCGGTCCGGAACAAGTTACCCCATGGGGCCTGATCCTGCCCATGGTTGCGCGGCGATAGGAACCACCCCCATTCCCCAACGTCAGATTCCCGGTTTTCATCCCCACCAAAATGCCTTACCTTGCGAGATAGTTTAATACTAAACTATATGCTGCACCGGCGGAGGAGAGATCATGCCACCCAAAAAGCCAGCCCCGAAATCCCCAGCTCGCCAATCCAATGTCTCGGCCGAGGAATTGCTGACACATTACCGTGAAATGCTGCTGATCCGCCGGTTCGAGGAAAAAGCAGGCCAGCTTTACGGCATGGGCCTGATCGGCGGCTTCTGCCACCTCTATATCGGGCAGGAAGCCGTCGTTGTCGGCCTTGAGGCCGCGGCAGACGAAGGCGACAAACGCGTCACCTCCTACCGCGACCACGGCCATATGCTCGCCTGCGGTATGGACCCCAAGGGGATCATGGCCGAACTCACCGGGCGCGAAGGCGGCTTTTCCAAGGGCAAAGGCGGCTCCATGCATATGTTCTCGAAAGAGAAACATTTTTACGGCGGCCACGGCATTGTTGGCGCGCAGGTGCCATTGGGCGCAGGTCTGGCCTTCTCCGACAAATACAAAGGCAATGACCGCGTCACTTTCACCTACTTTGGTGATGGCGCGGCCAATCAGGGTCAGGTCTATGAAACCTACAACATGGCCCAGCTCTGGGACCTGCCGGTGATCTTCGTGATCGAAAATAACGGCTATGCCATGGGTACATCCGTCGTGCGGTCCACCAAATCACCGTCCTTGTGGGAACGCGGTGCCGCCTATGGCATCGCCGGTGAAGAGGTCGATGGCATGAACGTGCTGGCCGTCAAGGAAGCCGGCGAACGGGCCGTGGCACATTGTCGCGCAGGCAAGGGGCCTTATATTCTCGAAGTCAAAACCTACCGTTATCGCGGCCATTCCATGTCCGACCCCGCCAAATACCGGACCCGCGACGAGGTGCAGAAAATGCGCGACGAACGCGATCCCATCGAACAGATCCGCGATATGCTGCTGACCGGCAAACATGCCACGGATGAGGACCTCAAAGCCATCGACAAGGAAATCAAGGCCGTGGTCAACGAAGCCGCCGAATTCTCCAAGGAAAGCCCGGAACCGCATCTGGACGAACTTTGGACAGACATCTACGCCACAGAAATCCCGCAGGAGGCTTGAGCCATGGCAATTGAAATTCTGATGCCCGCCCTGTCGCCCACGATGGAAGAAGGCACGCTCGCGAAATGGATGGTCAAGGAAGGCGATAAAGTCGCCTCCGGTGACATTCTGGCTGAAATCGAAACCGACAAGGCCACGATGGAATTCGAAGCCGTCGATGAAGGCATCATCGGCAAGATCCTGATCGAAGCCGGGACCGAAGGTGTGAAGGTCAACACCGCCATCGCCGTACTGGTCGAAGAAGGCGAAGATGTGCCCGAGGCCGGCGCAGCCAAAGAAGAACCGACCGCCCCCGCGCCCAAGGCGCTGAACGGTCCCGAAGGCAAACTCGCCGCCCCACCGACAATCGCCGCCCCCGCGACCGACACGACCCCCGACTGGGCCGACGATGTCGAGGTCAAGGCAACGACAGTGCGCGAAGCACTCCGCGACGCCATGGCCGAGGAAATGCGCCGCGACGACAATGTCTTTCTGATGGGCGAAGAAGTCGCCGAATACCAAGGCGCTTACAAAATCTCCCAAGGGCTGCTGGACGAATTCGGCGCAAAACGCGTGATCGACACCCCGATCACCGAACATGGTTTCGCGGGTATCGCCACAGGGGCCGCCTTCGGTGGTCTGAAACCCATCGTCGAATTCATGACCTTCAACTTCGCGATGCAGGCCATCGACCATATCATCAACTCCGCCGCCAAGACGCTCTATATGTCCGGCGGGCAGATGGGCGCGCCTATGGTGTTCCGTGGCCCCAACGGGGCCGCCGCCCGCGTCGGCGCGCAGCATTCACAGGATTACACCGCCTGGTACATGCAGATCCCCGGCCTGCGCGTCGTCGCCCCCTATTCCGCCGCCGATGCCAAGGGCCTGCTGAAAACCGCGATCCGCGACCCCAACCCGGTGATCTTCCTCGAAAACGAAATCATGTATGGCAAATCTTTCGACGTCCCCGTCATGGATGATTTCACCATCCCCTTCGGCAAGGCGAAAATCGAACGCGAAGGCAGTGATGTCACCATCGTCTCTTTCAGCATCGGCATGACCTACGCCCTGCAAGCGGCGGAAAAACTCGCCGAAGAAGGCATCAGCGCCGAGGTGATCAACCTGCGCACCATCCGCCCGATGGACACCGAAACCATTCTGAAATCTGTGCGCAAGACCAACCGCTGCGTCACCGTCGAAGAAGGCTGGCCGCAAGGGTCCGTCGGCGGCTATATCAGCAACGTGATCATGCAGCAGGCGTTCGATTACCTCGACGCCCCGGTGATCAACTGCACCGGCAAGGACGTGCCAATGCCCTATGCCGCCAACCTCGAAAAACACGCCTTGCTGACCGTCGATGAAGTCGTCGATGCCTGCAAATCCGTGACCTACCGCTAAGGAGAGACAGAGATGCCCACAGAAATTCTGATGCCCGCCCTGTCCCCCACGATGGAGGAAGGCACGCTTGCAAAATGGCACGTCAAGGAAGGCGACAAAGTGTCGTCCGGTGACATTCTGGCCGAAATCGAAACCGACAAGGCCACAATGGAATTCGAGGCCGTGGACGAAGGGGTGATGGGCAAGATCATGATCCCCGAAGGCACCGAAGGCGTGAAAGTCAACGACGTCATCGCCGTGTTGCTGGAAGAAGGTGAAAGCGCCGACGACATCAAGGCCCCGGATGACACCAGTGACGCGGCCCCAGCGCCCACCCCGGCCCCCGAGCCGGGGCCTCAGGACGCCCCCGCCAAAGGTTACGGGCGCGGCGAAACCGACGCGACACCTGCCCCCGCCGCCCCCACAAAAGACGGCACCCGCATCTTCGCCTCCCCCCTTGCCCGGCGGATCGCCGCCGAAAAAGGCCTCGACCTGACAGAAGTACAAGGCTCCGGCCCCCACGGCCGCATCGTCAAGGCCGACGTCGAATGCGCCCAGCCATCGGCAAAATCCGACGCCGCACCCGCGAAGGCCGAGGCCCCAAAAGCCGCCGCTATGGCCACCGGCCCCAGCACCGACTCCGTCATCAAAATGTACGACGGACGGCCTTTTGAGGAGGTCAAACTCGACGGCATGCGCAAAACCATCGCCGCCCGCCTGACCGAAGCGAAACAATCCGTCCCGCATTTCTACCTGCGCCGCGATATCAACCTCGACGCGCTGATGAAATTCCGCGGCACCCTGAACAAGCAGTTGGAATCGCGCGGCGTCAAACTCTCGGTCAATGATTTCATCATCAAGGCCTGCGCCCTGGCCCTGCAACAGGTCCCCGACGCGAACGCCGTCTGGGCCGGTGACCGCACGCTGAAATTCAGCAAATCCGACGTGGCCGTCGCCGTCGCCATCGAAGGTGGCCTCTTCACCCCCGTCCTGCGCGACGCGGAAATGAAATCCCTGTCGGCGCTCTCGGCAGAGATGAAAGACCTCGCCACCCGCGCCCGCGACCGCAAACTATCCCCCGGCGAATATCAGGGCGGCAGCTTCGCGATCTCCAACCTCGGCATGTTCGGCATCGACAATTTCGACGCGATCATCAACCCACCCCACGCCGCCATCCTCGCCGTGGGCGCTGGCGTCAAAAAACCCATCGTCGGTGCCGACGGCGAACTGGCCGTCGCGACGGTGATGGCGATGACGCTGTCGGTCGATCACCGCGTGATCGACGGGGCAATGGGCGCGAACCTGCTGCAGGCGATCAAGGACAATCTGGAAAATCCGATGACGATGCTGGCGTAAGGCTGGTGACAAAGAGAAAAGCCCCGCCAGATGGCGGGGCTTTTTCGGGTTTGCGAATATCTGGGTTGAGATAGAACCAAACGATACATGACTTCGTAAATACAAAGCGCGCTGGCGCAGTTTTCTTGACCGACTTCAACACAAGAGATACGCGTAGTTTCCATGAATTGGGTTAATCAAATCATTACAGCGGTCGAGGCTGGTGGCAAAGTAGCTTGGTCGTTGTTCTTCTCTTGTGCGTCAGCACTTGCCTTACAACATTATTTTCCTGACTCGTTTATTGGCCTGCCGGAGTGGGTCTTTCCTACAATTCGAATTGTCGCAATTTTCGCACTTGTCTTATCTGTTGCATCTGTCTTGCCCCCGTTACTTAAAATAATCAGCGCAGTTGGGCGATTAATAAGCGCGCCGATAAAGGCGCGATCAGTTCGTAAAAGGCTCATTCACCTACACATTTTCGAGGTGGCAATACTCTGCCAAGCTCTTGCCCAACAGGATCGAACAATTTGGGCAAAGCCAGATCTATCAACAATCATCAGCCTTCAGGATAGCGGTTTAATTCGCAGTTTCTGGTGTGGGGTCGCCAAAGGCGATGGCACTAGAAGTTTTGAGATACCGAAAGAAGTGTGGCGAGTCCTTCTTTCGATGGAGGAATTTAGAATTTCTGACCCGGCAAGATTATTAGCTGTTTTTTCACGGGATCAAGGCCACTCAGAAGCCAGAATTTTGGCCGCCTTGCCTCAGGCGCACCCATCGGTTCGTTCACACATGGCGTCGAACGCACTTTCGCGACAGAATAAGGCATAGTACTTATCGCCCACGCCCCAACCCGAAATTATTCGGATGAAGACCCCCCCTCACTCCCGAAACAACCGTTCCATCCTCACCGACACCTTAGCCCCCTCACCCAAACACCAGCCCCGCATGCACCTGCCCGCCCGCCCAGGCCCCGTCCGCCACGGCCAGTGACAGCGAATGCGGCACGCGGGCGACATCGCCGCAGGCATAAACCCCCGCGACGCTGGTCTGCTTGCCCTGATCCGTCCCGATCATCGTGCCAAACGGGCTTTCCGCGATGTCACATCCGAAATCCGCCGCCACCTGCGACGCGGGCGCATTGACCGGGGCCGTGAACACCCCGGCAAAGGACAACACCCGCCCGTCCGCCAGCACGACATCCGCCGCCCCGTCCAAATGGCTGATCGGTGCCTCTTCCACCACGACACCGCGCGCTGCCAGATCGGCGCGGGCCGCGTCATCCAGCGCCAGCGCGCCGTTCACAAAAAACGTTACCTGCCCCCATTCCGGCAGCAACTTGGCCTGATGCAAGGAATTTGGCCCGGCCGTGATCACGCCGATCCGGCCTTTCGCCAGCTCAAACCCATGGCAATAGGGGCAATGAAACACATGCTGCCCCCAGCGGTCTGCCAATCCGGGAATCGCAGGCAATGTATCGGCGACACCCACCGCAAAGATCACCCGCCGCGCCGCATAAACCGCACCCGCATCCGTCGTGACAGTAAAATCGTCACGCTTGCCCGCCAGCGCCACCACCGCCCCCGCGACCCATGTCAGCGTCGGATACAACATCAGCTGCGCGCGCGCCTGTGCCGCGATCACCGCCGGGTCGATCCCGTCCTGCCCGACAAATCCATAGGCATGGCTGGCAGCCCGGTTGCGGCGCTGTCCCGCGTCGATGATCAGCACGCGGCGATGCGCGCGGACAAGTTGCAGGGCAGCAGCCATACCGGCATAGCTGCCCCCGATGATAACGACGTCATGGGTCATTCTCTTACTCCTTCAGATGGCGATAGGGGGCGTGGCGGGTTTTGAAATCCGCCGCCAGATCGGCCAGGGTCACATCCGCGAAACGCGCCAGCAACAGCGCCTCGGCCTCGGCAAAGGCGCTGTCCAGCACCTGATTGACCGCCTGTTCGACAAGGCAGGGCGGGTTCTCCTGCCGGTGCCCCATGGCAAAGATCGCAGGTTCCCCCAATGCGGCGAAAAGATCGCGCAGGCTGACCTTGTCCAGATCAGCAGAAATGCGCCAGCCCCCGGCATGACCGCGTTCCGACGCGACCAGCCCCGCATTGCGCAACAGCCCCATCGTGCGGCGGACCACCACCGGATTGGTGCGCATACATTGCGCCAGCACGTCCGATGTCATCGGCCCGTCATGATCGGCCATATGCAAAAGCGCATGCAGGACCGAGGAGAGTTTGCTGTCTCTTTTCATGTAACTTCATATGTTACGATTCGAGACAAAATACAAGACCCCGCACAAAGGGCCGGCGTTACAGCGATCCCGACAGGCGCCCTACTCCCGAAACAGATGATCCATCGTCACCGACGGCTGCGCACACCCCGCCTCGCCCACGATCCGCGCGGGCACGCCCGCCACGGTCTTCATCGGCGGCACGTCATCCAGCACGACGGACCCTGCCGCGATCCGGCTGCAATGGCCGACCTTGATATTGCCCAGCACTTTCGCGCCCGCACCGATCAGCACGCCATTGCCGATTTTCGGATGGCGGTCGTCATCTTCCTTGCCGGTCCCGCCCAGCGTCACCGAATGCAGCATCGACACATTATCCCCGACCACGGCGGTTTCACCCACCACAATCGAATGGGCGTGATCGATCATGATCCCCTTGCCGATCCTTGCGGCGGGGTGAATATCCACCCCGAAAATCTCGCTCACCCGCATCTGCACGAAATAGGCCATGTCGCGCCGCCCTTCCATCCACAGCCAATGCCCCAGACGATACGCCTGCACCGCCTGAAACCCCTTGAAGAACAGCAAAGGCTGGATAAACCGGTGGCAGGCCGGGTCGCGGTCATAGATCGCCACCAGATCGGCGCGCGCCGCCAGCGCCAGCGCGGGCTCCGCCTGATAGGCGGCATTGGCGGTTTCGCGCAGAACCTGTTCCGACATCTCGGCCGAGGCCAGTTTCATCGCAATCCGATACCCCAGCGCGGCCTCGAATGTGGCGTGGTTCAGCACCCCGGCATGGACAAGCCCGCCTATCAACGGCTCTGCCGTGATCGCGTCTTGGGCTTCCTGACGGATGCGGTGCCAGACCGGATCGATCTCGCTCAGGGCGGGTTTGGGCTGTCGCATGGTCTTTTCCTTATCACAGACCCCGTTTCTAATCCAGATCCGGGGCTTTCGCCAAGGGTAATCCGTGATCTGTAACATCACCGCGACTGATCGCCGATCCGCAATGCGATCATCGCCAGACAGCGCAGATAGTCCGGGGTCAGCACCGCAGGGCGCGGCGCCATCGGCAGGCGCGACGCCACCGACATCAGCGTGCCGGTGCCATGCACCGGATGGTTGCGCCCGGTCAGCCGGTAAAACTGATCACCGCGCGTGGCCGTGATCAGCATCCGTTCCAGCAGATCGGCCCGTTCCGCAGGCGGCACCGCCAGCAGGACACGCACCGCCCATTCCAGATCGGCCAGATGCACGCCGCGCATCAGCCCAGCACCTGTGCGGTGAACGGACCGGGGCCGTAGCGGTCCGATATCTGCGCCACCTCTACCCGGTAAGCAGCACCCCCATGATCGGCTGCGATCTGGTCCGCAGGGTAATGCCAAACGGGGCTGGTCACGACCGCATTGCGCCGGATCACCCCGTCGCGGATCACGCGGATCTGATAGGCCTCGCGCGCCTCGCCCAGCGGAATCTCACCATCTGCCCAGATATCGCCGTCAATCCGGCTGCACCTGATCCACGACAGATGCACGCCACCTGCGCTGTGCCGCGCACGCAGATGCGCCACCGGATAGGGTCGCAATCCATTGCCCGCAAAGGCATCCACACGATACCGGAAACTGGGATCACCCAAAGGCCGCTTGGCAGGCCCATAGCGGAAATGCCGGTCCAGCCCGCGCGCGGCGGCGGGCAAGGTGATCTGATCCACCCGCGCGTCCAGAACCACGACCTTGCTGCCCGCGGGCCAGTGATCGGGCATGATCCCGCGACTGCCCGCCTGCCCGCGCAACAGGTCCGCCAGCCGCCAAGCACCATCGCCCAGCGCCGTGGCCTTGCGGAATTGCAGCACTTCCCAGTGATCGACCGACCCGTCGCCAATGGCAATCAGGTTGGCCCCCGCCAGCACCGCGCGCGTGCTGGCAGACCCAAGGCTGCCCGCGATCAACCGCAGATCGAACCCCGCCTCCCGGTCCCACAACCCGGCGCGCCCGCGCCGCAGCGGGGTCAGCACCTCGCCCATGATCGCGGGATCGCGGCGGATATCATGCAGCGCATAATCTTCATCCTGCGGCGCGGAATAGACCGCCACCGCCCCCGGCCAGGGCGCGCCCGCCACCGCCAGTTGCGGCGCATGGGGGATTTCATCGCCGCGCAGCAGCGGCAGGTCCAGCAGCAACAATTCCACCGGCACCGGCGCGGCAAAGGGTGTCAGAACGGCTGGGCTATCCTCGGCCGGGTCGGGCTGATGGGTGCTTTCGCTGATCCGCACCGCCTCGACCAGTTTCAGACCGGCATCTTCCACCCGGTCGATGCGATACCGCCCCTGATGCCCCGGCAGGTCAAGCGCCACGACATCCCCCGCCCCCAGACCCCGCGACGGCGGCAGCGCGAAACTGACCAGATCGCGCGCCACCCGCGCCTCTTGTAGCCAGCGGGCGGCGATATTGCGCCCCTCGGCGCGGGTCAGCGCCAGCGGCAATTCGCTGCGCGCCACGGTGACAGATGTGACATCGCCGTGGCGCGCATCCCCGGCGGCGGGGGTATAATCGGCATCGGCATCCAGATGCAGCACCTGCACGCTTTGCGCCATCTCTGCCACGGGCGCGCGGGTCAGGGCAAAGGCCTGATCCTTTTCGGGATCAAGGGCCAGATCATCCGCGCGCAAGGTCGCATCGATCGCAGCGGTGCGGTTGCGGAACACCAGCACCCCGCCACGTTCCACTGCGTCAAATCCATAGGCGAGCATCAAAGGCTGCAGCGCCGCCCGCGCACTGACCGCCCGGTCCAGATGATAGCCGCGCAGCACGTCATACAGGCGCGACACGTCATAATCCGTGACACCGGCCCCTTCACAGATCGCCGCGACAACGGCGGACAGCGGCAGGTTCGTCGCCCGCCCGTTCAGCCAATGCCCGCGCGCATAATTACCCGCATCCGCCCAAAGGCTGCGATTGGCCGGAAAGAACGGATAGGGCCGCGCATCCCAGGCCCAGACATGCATCCGCGCGGTATCGACCATCGGGCCGCCATAGATGGGTGACACCGGGTTCTGCGCCGGATCGGCATAATGCTGCACCATGGCGCGCAGATATTGCATCTGCATCAGGTCATCGCGGTTGCCGTTGGAATAATGCGGCAGACCGGATTCGCTTGATCTGACGTCCAGAAACCGGTTCGGCTGATTGGCCCCTTTATCCACGGCGGCACAGCCGAATTCGGTGAACCAGATCGGTTTTGACCCCGGCACCCAAGCCGTGGGCTGATCCTTGCGCTGACCATCCACGCGGTCATGATGGCGATGCGACCACCATCCGGCGATGTCTTTCACCCGCCAGACCCAAGGCTCACCCGCACCATCGGTAATCGGCACACGGCGCTGCGCCGCCCGGGCCTCTGGCGTGGGGTAATACCAGTCATAGCCTTCCCCGCCCGCGATATTGGACCGCAGATAGGCCAGATCGTGGATCGCCCCTGCGCTGGCATCGGCATGGTCGTCACCGTCGCGCCAATCGGCCAAGGGCATGTAATTGTCGAT
>NZ_JBKBQY010000091.1:0-13651 GCF_046292185.1 Yoonia sp. | reverse complement strand
ATGCCGCACCGGGACTGAAGGAAATCGACAGATCAATTTCGCCATCCGCGATCAGCGGGAACATCGCGGTGCCGGTCGCGGGATAGGCACGGCCCGCGCGCCACAGATGGGGCGTCAGCGCGTCGAGATAGGCCCAAAGCGGTTCGGTCACCGCGTCGTAATTATCGTCTGTCGCAGGCTCTGCCAGAACCGATGCATCAGGCAGGATATCGATCAACACCTGTTTGAGGAACGTCGTTCCAAGAAAATCCGGCGGTTGCGGATAGCTGAACCGTCCGGGGTTCGCCTGCGCCCATTCCAGAAGTGCATCCATCGACCCAAGACGGTCGGGCATCCGGGCCGTGTCATGCACGAAGACGACCTGCGCCATCGCCCATGGGCTTTCGTACCCTTCGACGGGGACAGTGAAATCCGTCTGGACGGATTTGTTTTCAAAATCCACCAGCGTCCAGTTCGGCAGGTCTTCGGCATAGGGGCCGAACAGCAGATCCGCCTCTTTCATCGCGGCGAAATTCGCGCCGTTGATCCAGATCATGTCAATCGCGCCGCCATCGTCCTGACCAGCTTGTCTTTCAGACAACACACGCGTCACGGCATCGGCGGTATCGGTCAGTTTCACATGTTCAAGGGTGACGCCGTATTCCTCTGCCACGCGCGATCCGACCCATGCGATGAAATCATTGGTCGTGGTCGACCCACCCCAGGCATTCCAGAACACGGTCTGGCCTTCGGCCTCGGCCGTCACCTCGTCCCAGTTCGCGGGGTCGATGTCTGCCAGGGCTGGCACGGGCGCCAGCAAGGCAGCGAGCAAGGCGAGGTTTTTCATGAGCGTGTTCCTTTATTGTCTATAGATGCGAGAGGCGGCGTAGATCCGTAAACCTGCGGTCACAAAGCATAGAGTGCCGAAAACCCACGCCAAGGGCGCGAAGAAAGTTTCAAACAGGCAGAGCAGTATGAAAAAGACGATGGTTTCAGTCCCTTCCAGTATGCCGTTGGAATAATACAGCGACTTTTGCCCTTGGGCGGTGGTCTGGTCACCGTGCCTTTCGGCCAGAATGGCATAGCCCAGAAAACTGGTCCCGTTGAAATAAAACGAGGCAAGCAGGAACGCGCCCGCGGCCCCGTTGCCGGCTGGGTCGGTCAGCACAAAGGCCAGCGGTATCATCCCGTAGAACAGAAAATCAGCGACGATATCCAGATAACCGCCAAAATCGGTCTTGCGGGTGGCGCGGGCGACGGCACCGTCCAGCCCGTCGGCCAGCCTGCTTGCCAACAGCGGGATCAGCGCCCAAAGCGGCGCGCCAAGCCAGATCACCAGCGCGGCGAGCAAGCCCAGACCAAGACCCGCCAGCGTGACCGCATTGGCCGACACACCGCGCAAGGCAAGGCCATGCCCGATCCGATCCAGCGGCGGGTCGATCAGCGGGCGAAGATGACGGTCAAGCATGCGTTTATCCTGAATATGGCTCCGTTGTCCTTGATCGCGCGCTATCGCGCAATCTGGGTGACGGGAAAGTGAGCGTGCGACTATCCGGCCGCGATCCGGGGGCGGCCCTGCGCGATGACCTTGACTGTGGCTTCGATAAACATGGGCTGGCCTTCGACATCGACCTGACGGATGTCTTCGGTGACATGCAGGCTGATATCCTCCACACCGGCGGCGCGGGCGGCGGCACTTGCCTGATCGCCAAGCGCCTTGCGGATCGCGGTCAGTGCCGCGTCACGGCTGATGTAGTTTTGCACTTTATCCGATAGATGCACGTTGAACACACCCGCGCCGGGGCTGGTCACACTGCCCGACGCCTGCATCTGCACCTGTCCGACCACCGCGCCAATCGCATTGGCCACATCGGCATGATCAGGCAGCAGCATTTGCGTGCCCAGCCTGTCGCCCACGGCCCCGTAATACGCATGGGCAGAGGCCCCAAGCCCGATCACCGGCAGTGCCAGCGCCAGATCGATCCGCAGTGTACCGCGATGCCGGTCCAACCCGGCCCTGGTCAGCGGATGCTGTGCCAATGCGGCGGGGTCGGGCCAATCGCGGCTATCCTCGGCAAAGGCAGCCTGCAGCAGGCAATCGACGGTCTGAGCAGTCAACTGGTCGATGATCATCCGCGCCAGCGTGGCGGCGTCCGGCGCGATCTGCTGACTATTGCCGGTGCGGCGGCGGGCAAAGAGCGTCAGCGCCTTGGTCGCAGCATCCGTGTCCCAGCAATCCTGCAACCCCAGCACATGCGATGCATCCGATGGCGTTACCCCCGCCAACATCACGAGTCCCCTTCCGATCAACCGACCCAAGGCGGGGGTTTCCATCCGCGTCTGCACCGCCGTCCCCAGCCGCAGCGGCCCATCGGCCAGTCGCTCCGCGACGATCATTTCGCGCGCATCCAGCCCTTGCGGTATCTGCCGCCACAGCGGCAACAGGAATTGCCCCCCATCGGACGCAGGCACACCGCTGGCCAAGGCCCGGTCGAGTGCATCATGCACCAGACCCGGAAACTGCCGCGCGGCGAGCGCGATCGGCATCAACCGTCGCGGCCCAAGGCGCAGCCCGGCATCCAGCCCTTCGGTCACATGCACTTCGCTGTCGCCACCAAGGCCGGTGGTCCGCATCGCCACAGCCTCGACCATGGTGCGGAACGGCCCGACCCGTGCGCCAGCCGGGTCAATCATCGGGCGACCGTCGCGCAGCAGACAGACATCGGTCGTCGTGCCGCCGATATCACTGACCAACGCATCGGTTTCGCCGGTCAGCCAGCTCGCCCCGGCGATGGAGGCGGCAGGCCCGCTCAGGATCGTCTCGATCGGTTTTTCACGCGCGATGGCGGCCGATACCAACGCGCCGTCACCGCGCACGACCATCAGCCGAGCGGTGATGCCGCAGGTCGCCAGATGGGTTTCGCAGGCAGTGATCAACCCGTCGATCAGCCCGATCAGTCGGGCATTCAGCACCGCCGTCAGCGCCCGTTTCGGGCCACCCAAGGCAGAGGACAGTTCATGCGAACAGGTCACAGGCAAGCCCGTCACTTCACGGATCAGATCACGCGCGGCGATTTCATGCGCGGGATTGCGGGTGGCGAAACTCGCCGCGACGGCAAAACCTGTGACGCCAGCGACAAGCGCTGTCAGGGCATCGCGCAAACCGGCCAGATCGCATGGCGTCGCCTCTTGGCCCGCATGATCATGCCCGCCCGCGAGCGCGATCACCGGATCACCCCGCAACGCATCCTGCAACCCTGCGCGGGTCAGTTCAGCGGGATCGAACCCGATGAACACCAGCGCGATCCGTCCGCCCTGCCCTTCGACCAGCGCATTGGTGGCCAGCGTCGTGGACAGCGACACCATCGCGATCTCGCGCGCCGCCACACCGGAGCGCGAGAGCGCCGCATCAACCGCCGCCCCCACGCCCAGCGCCAGATCAGGGCGCGAGGTCAGGGCCTTGGCCGATGCCACAACACGCTGCGCGGTGTCATCCAGCACCACGGCATCGGTATAAGTCCCGCCGGTATCAACACCCAGTAAATATGCCATTCGGTACCTTTCGCGGGCCACGCATCACCTAAACGAATCCAGCACGGGAATTGCAACGTGTTTCATTCCTCTTGCAGGATCATCCGGCTTGGACTTTAGTCTGACTATGACTGATCAGACTGCCTTGATGGATGCCATCACCGACCGCCGCGATGATCTGATCGCGCTGACGCAAGACCTGATCCGCATCCCGACGCTGAACCCGCCGGGCGCGCATTATCGCGATATCTGCGATTATCTGGACCGGCGGCTGCGCAAAGCGGGGTTTCAGACGGAACTGATCCGCGCGCATGGCACCCCCGGCGATAGCGAGAAATACCCCCGCTGGAATATCGTGGCGCGCCGGGAAGCTGCGGACGCCGGCGATTGCGTGCATTTCAACAGCCACATCGACGTGGTGGAGGTCGGACACGGCTGGACACAAGACCCATTCGGCGGCGCGCTGATCGATGGCAAGATTTATGGCCGCGGGGCCTGCGACATGAAAGGCGGGCTGGCCGCATCCATCATCGCGGCCGAGGCGTTCATTGCCACCCATCCCGATTATGCCGGCGCTATCGAGATTTCAGGCACAGCGGATGAAGAATCGGGCGGTTATGGCGGCGTCGCCTATCTGGCCGAAAAGGGTTATTTCGATCCCGCCCGCGTGCAGCACGTGATCATCCCCGAACCCCTGCACAAAGACCGCGTCTGTTTGGGCCATCGCGGCGGCTGGTGGGCCGAGATTGAAACGCACGGCGAAATCGCCCATGGCGCGATGCCGTTTCTGGGGGATTGCGCAGTCCGACATATGGGGGCGGTGCTGAATGCCTTTGAAACCACGCTTTATCCCGCCATGGCCGCAAGGCGCACAGATATGCCCGTGGTCCCCGACGGGGCGCGGTCATCGACGATGAACATCAATGCGATTCACGGCGGCCAGGCAGAACAGGCGCCCGAGGATACCAGTCTGCCCGCCCATTGTGTGCCGGACAGCTGCCGGATCGTGATCGACCGCCGGTTTCTGGCCGAGGAAAGCATCGATCAGGTGCGGGGAGAGGTGACAGCCCTGCTCGAAGATCTCAAGGTCCGCCGCGACCGGTTCGACTATGACCTGCGCGAGATCAACATGGTCCTGCCCAGCATGACCGACCGCAACGCGCCGGTGGTGCAGGTAATCGCCGCGCAGATCGAAAAGGTGCTGGGCCGGCCCGCGCAATTCGTCGCGTCACCGGGGACTTATGACCAGAAACACATCGACCGGATCGGCAAGCTGAAGAACTGCATTGCTTACGGCCCGGGCCTGCTGGAACTGGCGCATAAGCCCGACGAATATATCGGGGTCGATGACATGATCGACAGCGCGCAGGTCATGGCGCGGGGACTGGCGGCGATATTGACGCCAGAAGCCAAATCCTAGTGGGGTGACCGCACCACACCGGACTTGCATTGCGCCCCATGCTGGGTGAACACTATGCGCAACAAACAGGGGATTATCATGCATCACTTCAAACGCCTTGCCGCATCCACTGCCGTGGTGCTTTGTGCCTCTGGCGCGCTGGCGCAGGACAGCATCACCGTGGCGATCCAACTGGAACCGCCGAACCTCGATATCACCAGCGGTGCCGCGCAGGCGATCAATTCTGTGCTGTACGCCAATGTGTTCGAAGGATTGACTCGTTTCGACGCCGATGGCGCGGTGATCCGCGGTTTGGCGCAAAGCTGGGATATCTCAGATGACGGGCTGGTCTATACGTTCACCCTTGCCGCCGGTGTCACGTTTCATGACGGCACCACGATGGACGCCGAGGACGTGAAGTTCAGCCTTGACCGCGCGCGCGCCGAAGACAGCACCAATGCGCAAAAGGCCCTGTTCGAAGGCATCGCCGATGTCACCGTGATCGACCCGCTGACGGTAGAGGTGACGCTGGAACAACCCAACGGCATGTTTCTGTTCAACATGGCCTGGGGGAATGCCGTGATCGTTGCGCCCGAAAGCATCGACAACATTGCAACCAATCCTGTCGGCACCGGCCCCTTCACCATGGCGAACTGGGCGCAGGGCGACCGGATCGAGCTGACCCGCAACGAAGATTACTGGGGTGATACACCCGCGCTGGAGGCTGCGACCTTCCGCTTTATCTCTGACCCGACGGCCGCCTTTGCTGCGATGATGGCCGAAGATGTGGATGTCTTTGTCGGCTTCCCTGCCCCCGAGAACCTGCCGCAATTCGAGGCTGATCCGCGTTTCCAAGTGCTGGACGGCAATACCGAAGGCGAAACCATTCTGGCGATGAACAATCAACGTGAACCTTTCGACAATATTCTGGTCCGCCGCGCCGTGACCCATGCGATTGATCGTCAGGCGATCATCGATGGGGCGATGTTCGGTTATGGCACGCCCATCGGCACCCATTTCGCGCCGCATAATCCCGATTACGTGGACCTGCTGGACAACTCACAATATGACCCTGAATTGTCCCGGTCGTTGCTGGCAGAGGCAGGTTTGCCGGATGGCTTTACCACCACGCTGAAACTGCCGCCCCCGTCCTACGCCCGCCGTGGTGGCGAAATCATCGCGAGCCAACTGCGCGCCGTCGGTATCCAGACCGAGATCACCAATTTGGAATGGGCGCAGTGGCTGGAAGAAGTCTTTGGCAACAAGGATTTCGGCCTGACCATCGTCAGCCATACCGAACCGATGGATATCAACATCTACGCCAATCCGGATTACTATTTTCAATATGACAACCCCGACTTCCGTGCGGTCCTGGATGAGTTGAACGCCACCACCGACCCCGAGGCGCGTTCTGCCCTGCTGGCGCAGGCGCAAACGATCATTTCAGAAGATTACGTCAACGCCTATCTGTTCCAGCTCGCCGTGGCGACAGTGGCCAGGGCCGAAATCACCGGGCTATGGGTGAACCAGCCCGTCGCTGCCGTTGACCTGACTGGCGTCGCCTGGGGGAATTGAGGCGGGGATGCTCCGCTATGCCGCTGGCCGTTTTGCGTCACTGATCATCAGCCTGATTGTCGCAAGCATCGTGATCTTCGCGATGGTCGAGGTGATCCCCGGTGATCCCGCCGCCTTTATGCTTGGCGTCAATGCGCGGCCTGATACGATTGCGGCATTACGGGCGCAGATGGGGTTGGATCAGCCTTTGGTCGCGCGCTATCTCGCTTGGGTGGCGGGGATGCTGCAGGGCGATTTCGGGGTATCCTGGACTTATAAAACCCCGGTTGCCGATCTGATCGGCGACCGCATCTGGGTCTCGCTGCCCTTGGCGATTTATGCACTGGTATTGTCCACCACCGTCGCCTTCCCCGCGGGGATATATGCGGCGAGCCGCCGGGGCAGCGCCGGCGACACGGCGATCATGGGGGCCACCCAACTGGGCGTTGCAATCCCGAATTTCTGGTTCGCGATGATCCTTGTGCTGATCTTCGCGATCAATCTGCGCTGGTTTTCTGCAGGCGGCTTTCCGGGCTGGGGTGACCCATTTGCCGCAATCAAGGCACTGACCTTGCCCGCCGTGGCGCTTGCCCTGCCGCAGGCGGCGATCCTTGCGCGGGTGATGCGGTCGTCGCTGCTCGATATGCTGGGAGAGGATTTCATCCGCACCGCCCGCGCCAAGGGGCTGAGCCGCCGACAGGCGCTGTGGCGACATGCCTTGCGCAATGCGCTGATCCCGGTGCTGACGATCATCGGGCTGCAGTTTTCCTTTCTTCTGGCCGGTGGGATCATTATCGAACAGGTGTTCTTTCTGCCTGGATTGGGGCGCCTGATCTTTCAATCGATCAGCGCGCGTGACCTGATCGTCGTGGAAAGCGTGGTGATGCTGCTGGTGTTCACTGTGATCATGGTAAATTTCATCGTCGATCTGACCTATGCCGCCGTTGATCCCCGCCTGCGGGTGCGTAACTGATGTCGCGCAACCTGATCATCGGCGCGGGTCTGTCAGTGTTTTTCACCGCCCTTGCCGCGCTGTCATTCGTTTGGACGCCGTATGATATCGAGGCGCTGGATATCCCCAACCGCCTGATCCCCCCCGGCGGCGCGCATCTGCTGGGCACCGACCATTTCGGGCGCGATATCCTGTCGATGATCATGATGGGCGCGCGGACCTCAATCGCCGTGGCGCTGGTGGCGGTCGGGATCGGCATGGGGTTGGGTGTACCGCTGGGGCTCTGGGCGGCGGCGCGGCATGGATCGCTGCTGGATGACATCATTATGCGCGGCAATGATCTGGTCTTCGCGTTTCCATCGCTGGTGATTGCGATCCTGATCACGGCTGTCTTTGGTCCCTCCGCCGTGAATGCGATTATTGCGATCGGCATTTTCAACATCCCCGTCTTTGCCCGGCTGACGCGCGGTGCCGCCTTGCCGTTGTGGGAACGTGATTTCATCCGTGCCGCGCGTGTCTGTGGGAAATCATCAGCGCGCATATCGGCCGAACATATCCTGCCCAACCTCACCAATCTGATGATCGTGCAGGGGACGATTCAGTTCAGCCTTGGTATCTTGGCAGAGGCTGCCTTGTCCTACATCGGCCTTGGCGCTCAGCCGCCTACAGCCAGCTGGGGGCGGATGCTTGCCGATGCGCAGACCCTTGTCAGCCTTGCGCCCCATGTCGCTCTGATACCCGGTTTCGCGATCTTGCTGACGGTGCTCGGGCTGAACCTGCTGGGCGATGGTCTGCGCGACTGGCTGGACCCACGGATCAGGGTGGTGCGGACATGAGTCTGCTTGCGATCAGGGACCTGTCGGTGCAGATCGGCAGCACGCCCGTGCTGCACGGGATCGATCTGGAGATTGCCGCAGGCCAGATCACCGCGATCACCGGTGAAAGCGGGTCAGGCAAGTCGATGACCGCCCTGTCCGTGATGGGCCTGCTGCCGCAGGGGGCAGAGGCGCGGGGGCAGATCCTGTTAGATGGTACCGATATTCTGCAAACGCCAGAATCCGCCCTGTGCCGGATGCGCGGCAATGCGATGGGCATGGTGTTTCAGGAACCGATGACGGCGCTGAACCCGGTGCAGACCATCGGCGCGCAGGTGGCCGAAACCATCCTGATCCATGAGCGGACCAGCAAGCCAGAGGCACACACCCGCGCTGCCGCGATGCTGGAACGGGTCGGGCTGAACGTCGGGCCAGGCCGTTACCCGCATGAATTATCCGGCGGGCAACGCCAGCGCGTGGTGATCGCCATGGCCATCGCGATGCGACCAAAGCTGTTGATCGCCGATGAACCGACGACAGCGCTTGATGTCACTACGCAGGCACGAATTCTGGACCTGCTGCAGGATCTGGTGGCGGATTTTGGCATGGGCATGCTGCTGATCACCCATGATCTGGCCGTCGTCGCCGATGTGGCTGATCGGATCGCGGTCATGCAGCACGGCCGGATCGTGGAAAGCGGTGCCACCGCCGATCTGCTGCGCAAGATGCGCCATCCTTACACCCGAGCGCTTTTCGCGGCCTCGTCCCATACGGTGCAACTGCCCGAAACGCAGGCCAGTGCGCCGCTGTTGCAGGTGCAGAACGTCGTGCGGGATTACCCGGTCAAGCGTGTGTCCCTATTCGGCCCGCGTCCGGTGTTTCGGGCACTTGACGACGTCAGTTTCGCGGTCGCGCGGGGGGAACGTGTGGGCCTTGTCGGCGAAAGCGGCTGCGGGAAATCGACCTTGACACGGGCGATACTTGGGTTGGAACCTGTGCAGGGCGGCGCGATCACGCTGGACGGCGCGCCAGTGTTTCAGGGCGGCAAGCCTGATCTGGCGCTGCGCCGCAAGATGCAGGTGGTGTTTCAGGACCCCTACGGCAGCTTCAACCCCCGCCACCGGGTGGACCGCCTGATCACCGAACCGTTCTTCCTGCTCGACGCCCCGCCCAAAGGTGCCGCACGCGATGATGCCATCGCCCGTGCCCTGACCGATGTCGGCCTGCCGGTGGAGGCTGCGAACAAATACATCCATGAATTTTCCGGCGGACAGCGCCAGCGGCTTGCCATCGCGCGTGCGCTGATCGTGGAACCCGACCTGATTATCTTTGACGAGGCGGTATCGGCCCTTGATGTATCTGTCCGCGCGCAGGTACTGGATCTGATCGCGGATTTATGCCGCAAGCGCCCGCTCGCCTATCTGTTCATCAGCCATGATCTGTCGGTTGTGCGCAGCATCACAGACCGCGTGCTTGTGATGCAGGCGGGCAAGATCGTGGAGCAGGGCAAGACAGACAGTGTATTTGCTAACCCGCGGCATCCCTATACTCAAAGCCTGATCGCCGCCGCCCCCATCTTACCGGAGCTTGCCCATGCCGCTGACGCCCTTTGACATTCCGCCAGCCAGCCATCTGATCGGCGGGCGTTGGCTGCGCGGTGATGCCAGCATCGAGGTGGCCGACCCATCGACCGGGCAGGTGCTGACGCATATCGCGCGCGGCACAGCCGATGATATCGACGCCGCTGTGCAGGCGGCCCATGCCGCCCGCGCCGGTGACTGGGGGCGAATGACAGCCACCGAACGTGGCCGCGTGCTGACCCGCATCGGTCAGGCGGTGCTTGACCACACCGAAACGCTCGCCCGGATCGAGGCGCGCGATGTCGGCAAACCCTTGTCGCAGGCGCGCGCCGATGCCGTGGCTTTGGCGCGGTATATGGAATTTTATGGCGGTGCCGCCGACAAGATCATGGGCGAAACCATCCCCTATCTGGATGGCTACACCGTCTATACCCTGCGCGAACCGCATGGTGTGACCGGCCATATCATCCCGTGGAATTACCCGATGCAGATCATCGGGCGGTCCGTCGGGGCGGCACTGGCAATGGGCAACGCCTGCGTGCTGAAACCAGCCGAGGATGCCTGCCTGACCGCGCTTGCCTTTGCCGCCATCGCCCTTGGCGCGGGCCTGCCAGCGGGCGCGCTGAACGTCGTGACAGGGCTGGGGGCAGAGGCGGGGGCGACACTGGCGGCGCACCCGGATGTACAGCATCTGTCCTTCACCGGATCGGTGCGTACGGGTGCGGCGATTCAGGCGGCTGCGGGAAAGAACGTGATCCCAGTGACCTTGGAGCTGGGCGGTAAATCGCCCCAGATCGTGTTCGATGATGCAGAGTTGGACCGCGCACTGCCCTTTCTGGTGAACGCCGGAATCCAGAACGCGGGCCAGACCTGTTCCGCATCCAGCCGCATCCTTGTCCAGCGCGGGATCTATGATCAGGTCCGCGACCGGATGGCGGATGCCTATCGCGCGCTGCAGGTCGGACCCGCGCTGGACGATCTGAACCTTGGCCCGCTGATCTCTGCCCGGCAAAAGGACATCGTGGCGGGGTTCGTCGCGCTAGGTGCTGACCTGACCATCGCCGCACAGGGTCAGATCGTGACCGATGCTGCAGGCCATTATGTAGCACCCGTCTTATTCGCCGATGTACCTCCGGATCATGTTCTCGCGCAGGACGAAATCTTTGGCCCGGTGCAGGTGCTGATCCCGTTTGATGACGAGGCAGAAGCACTGAAAATCGCCAATGGCACCGCCTATGGGCTGGTCGCCGCGATCTGGACCCGCGACGGGGCACGCCAGATGCGGCTCGCCAAGGCGCTGCACGCCGGTCAGGTGTTTATCAACAACTACGGCGCTGGCGGGGGTGTTGAACTGCCCTTTGGCGGTGTCGGCAAATCGGGGCATGGCCGCGAAAAGGGGTTTGAGGCGCTTTACAGTTTCTCTAACCTGAAAACCGTGGCCGCATGGCATGGGTGACAGCATGAGACTGCAAGGCAAGACAGCATTGGTGACGGGGGCGGGGTCCGGCTTTGGCGCAGGCATCGCGCGCAAATTCGCGGCAGAGGGCGCGCGGGTGTTCTGCGCCGATATCAATGGCGAGGCCGCGCAGCTGATCGCGGCAGAGATCGGCGGCGTCGGCGTCACCTGTGACGTGGGCGACGCCGGTTCTGTTGCAGATATGGCATCGATGATCCTGTCAGCCGGGAACCTGGATATTCTGGTGAATAACGCGGGTATCACCCACCTGCCCAGCGCGATGGAAGACGTGACCGAAGATGATTTTGACCGCGTGTTCCGGGTGAACATGAAGTCGGTCTACCTGACCGCCCGCGCCTTTGTGCCCCGTTTCAAGGAAAGCGGAATCGGCGCGGTGCTGAACGTCGCCTCCACAGCTGGGGTGTCGCCACGGCCACGGCTCAATTGGTATAATGCCTCGAAAGGCTGGATGATCACGGCAACCAAGACGATGGCGGTGGAGCTTGCGCCCCATGGCATCCGCGTCAATGCGATCAATCCGGTGGCTGGGGAAACGCCCTTGCTCAAATCCTTCATGGGGGAGGATACGCCGGAAACCCGTGCGAAGTTTTTGGCAACGATCCCCTTGGGCCGATTTTCGACACCCGAAGATATGGGCAACGCCGCCTGTTTCCTGTGCTCGGATGAGGCCAGCATGATCACCGGCGTCGCGATGGAGGTGGACGGTGGCCGCTGCATTTAGTGCATTTCTTGTTCGTCGTGCAAAATCACAGGAGATTTGACATGAACCAGAAATGCACCCCCGGCCCCCGCAATCTGATCACCGATGTGGCGGGATTGCGCGTGGGCAACGCGCAGGACGACCTGATCAAGACGGGCACCACGGTGCTGGTCGGTGACGCGCCCTTTACCGCCAGCGTGCATGTCATGGGCGGCGCGCCGGGAACGAAGGAAACCGATCTGCTGGCCCCCGACAAGACTGTGCAGCAGGTCGATGCGCTGGTGCTGTCGGGTGGATCGGCCTTTGGCCTTGATGCCTGTTCGGGGGTCATGGACGGGTTACGCGCACAGGGGCGCGGTTTTGCCATCGGGCCGATGCGGATTCCGATCGTGCCGGGGGCGATCGTCTTTGATCTGATCAACGGTGGCGCAAAAGACTGGGCCGAAAACCCCTACCGCGGGTTGGGCCGTGCAGCGCTGGATGCGGCGGCGTCGGATTTCGCGCTGGGCACCGCAGGCGCGGGCACAGGCGCGCTGGCCGCGATGCAAAAGGGCGGGCTGGGGTCAGCTTCATTGGTGCTGACGGACGGGACGATGGTGGGCGCGCTGGTCGTGGTCAATGCTCTGGGCAGCGTGACGACACCGGGGGACCGCCATTTCTGGGCCGCACCGTTCGAGATTGATGACGAATTCGGCGGCGCGGGCCCGGACCCACGCGGCGGGTTGATCAGCCCGGAACCCAGCCGAAAGGAACAGGCGATGCAGATGCAGGCCATCGATATGGGCAATACCACCATCGCTATCGTCGCGACCGACGCGCCCCTGTCAAAGGTGCAGTGCCACAGGATGGCCGTGACCGCCCATGACGGGATGGCCCGCGCGATTGTGCCGTCGCATACGCCGCTGGATGGCGATCTGGTGTTCGGAGTGGCGACAGGAACGGGTGACCCGGTCGGTCCCCAGACCCTGCGCGATCTCAATGCAGCGGCTGCGGTCTGTCTTAGCCGCGCGATTGCCCGCGCCGTTTATGAGGCAGAAAAGGCCGAGGGGGATATTCTGCCCACCTACCGCGCGCTGCAGGGCTAGCGGTTGTACTTAACGAACGGCGTCACCTTGCCGATCCGGTCGTATAATTGCCGTGCCTGCGTGTTGAAGTCCTGCGTCAGCCAATAGACGGCGGGGGTGTCATTGGCATCGGCGGCGGTATAGACCGCCTCGATCAAGGCGCGGCCGGTGCCGGTGCCGCGTCCTGCCGGCGCGACAAAGAGATCCTGCAGATAGCAGACATCCTCGACCCGCCAATTATGCGGATGCAGGATCGCGTGGACCAGACCGATCAGACGTCCATCCCGTTCCGCCACCAGCGCGAATTGCGCCTTATGCGTGGGGTCGGTCAAACGGGCAAAGGTCGTGTCATAGATTTCGTCCGGCAGTTCCGTTTCATAAAACGCAAGATAAGCGCGCCACAGAGCGGACCATTCAGCCTTGTCTGCCGGGCGTAGCGGGCGGATGGTAACTGGCATCTGGTCTGATCCTTTCGGTTCAATTGTCAAAGCTTGCCGGTCTGGAACAGCCAGACCTTAAGCCCGCCATGCGGGACTGGTGCGCCCTTGGGTTTGAAAGGCAGCCCGGTGGCATTTGCAAGCGCAGCGTCACTGGTCACGA
>NZ_JBKBQY010000090.1:0-13731 GCF_046292185.1 Yoonia sp. | reverse complement strand
GAAAACGCAGATCAGCCGCCAAAGGCGCGCTGGAACCAGTTGGTGCTTTCATTGCTCAGCAGGACGAGGTGAATCATCACTGCCAGCAGGAAAAGGAACACGCCCTGTGCCACGAAAACGCGGCGTGGATCGAAGATCAGCCAGATTTTGTAGAATTGTGCCATTGTATATGTTCCTTTTCTTACCAGTTGAACCAAGGAAGCTTGATGTACGTCAGGATATGCGCGACGACAGCGACGATCGTGAAGATCGTAAAGCCGCTCATATATACTGCGTGCAGCTCTTGGGCCTGCTCATCAGTGAGACCTGTGAACGAAAGGTCAGTTTTGTCAGCCATGTTTTGTCTCCAAAAATAAATACCGACACCGCGCAGCCCCCGCGGCCGGGTTACGACAGAAGCTATTCCTCTGCCCCGATCCGTCATCCCGGGGGGGAATGACGAAGGTCTTGATGCCCCTGTGGGGGCAAATGTCGCGCCGCGGCGTCATCCGTTAAAGATATGCGGCGTAATGATACGTGCCTGGGTCCAGGCTTTGGCGACGGGGCCATGCTCTGGCAGTTCCATCCGGCGGGCGGCAAACAGCACCCATGTCAGGATCGCCAGCGGCAGCGTCGCCACAAAGATCAGCGCGAAATAAGCGTAATACTCCCGTTTCGGTGCCGCACTGCGCGTCCGGATCATCGGGGCATCTGTGGTAAAATCAGTCATTTGCGTCCTCCAGGGGATTGTTGCAGTGTCTCGACGGTTTCCAGCACAACCCTGTCGTTGCCGGCGTCGAGCGCGGCGCGCTCTGCGGCATCGCGCAGAGATTTCGCCGCGGAAATACGTGTCAAGATCGGGTGTGTCGCCACGATCTCATCCAGCTTGGCCTGTGCATCCGCATCCCAGGGAAAATCGCGGCGCAACGGTGTCAGCGTGGCGTCCGTCGCATCCATATCGGTGCCCAGCGGCAGAATATGGAACAAGGCATCGAACAAGCCGTTGCAGACCTCTTGCAGCACATAGGTCGCGCCGGCGTAGCCCATGAACGGCGTGCCCGTGGCGCGCCGGATCGCGGCACCGGGGAAGCTGGCGGGGATAAACACCGGGCTTGGCCCATGTCCGGCCTTCATTTCGGCCAGATACATCTTTTCATTGATCGACCCCATGACGATCAGCGGACGCTTGCTATGCAGCAATCTGCGCACTTCATCATTGTCGGTCTTCTTGCCGCGGCAGCGCGCGACGGCGAAGGCACAGGGAAAGCCTAGATCACCCTCAAGGTAGTGCCGGATGCCACGGGCATAGGTTTCATTCGCGACAATCGCGAATTCCGCCGTGGCAAAGAAATCCTGCGTGACGGATCGCCACAGATCCCAAACTGGTTTGATGGTCGAATGCTTTTCACGCTCGATGAATGGTTCCGGGTCCAGCCCCGTCAGCTCACCCAACTTGCGCAGGAATTTCGTGGTGGAATCGATCCCAAACGGCGCTTGCAGATAGGGCTTATTCAGCACCTCGCACAAACCCCGGCCAGATTCGCGATACATGCAGATGTTCACATCCGCATTCACCAGATTACGCATTTCGGCGACATGGGCACCCAGCGGCATCACCATATTCACCTCTGCGCCGATGCCTTCGATCAGGCGGCGGATCTCAGCCAGATCGGATGGCATGTTGAACGCGCCATACATCGGCCCGAGGATATTGACGCGCGGCGCCTCGCCGTCGGCGCGCTTCTTCTCGGGCGGCATCCGGCCTTTGGTCATCCCGAATTCGGTAAAGATCCAGGTCATCGCGCGGTCGGCGGCTTCCCATTGATCCTCGTCAATCGTGCGCGGCAGGAACCGCTGGATATTGGTGCCTTGCGGGGTCACGCCGCCCCCGATCATCTCTGCAATAGACCCTGTCACAACAACGGCAGGCAACGCCGGATCAAGCACATCCCAGGCGCGTTTCATCGCGACTTCGGTGCCTTCACCCATCTCGGTCTCACCCAGCCCGGTGACGACAATCGGCAATTCATGTGGCGGCAGACCGTCGGTGTAATGCAGAACGGATGTCACCGGCAGGTTTTCGCAGCCCACAGGCCCGTCAATGACGACCTGCAAGCCTTTAACGGCACAGAACGCGTAAACTGCACCCCAATAGCCGCCCGCGCGATCGTGATCCATGATCAGCATGATCCGATCCTCGCTTTGTTCAAGATACTCCGGGGGAGCGAAGCGAGGGCGGAACCCCCAGCGACACATCCACAAAACACCATCATATCATCTGCTCCGCCGCAGCCGCACGCGCCTGCTTGTCGAGCTTTTTCTGATGTGCAGCACGGAAATCCGGGCGCAGATTTGGCGACCCTTCCCAGACACCGGCAGTATCGCCGCGACCCACACCTTCAAAAAAGGCGCGCATCGTGTCCATTTTCTCTTTGCCCGCAATCGCCGCATTGACGACCTGCGCCAGCGATCCGGCACCGGCTGGCCCCATCAAAGGCCGCGCCGAAATCAGGTTTGTGAAATAAAGCGCTGGAATGCCGCGTTCCTTGGCGTGCTGCACGACAGGCGTCGTACCAATCGCCAGATCAGGATTGATCGCATCGACCGCCGCCAGATCATCTTCCAATGAAGCGCGATATTTGACCTTCAAACCACGGCTTTCCAGCCAAGCGGCGTCCTCGGCGGACCAAGGCGTTTTCGGACAGGCGGTGCCGACATAGGGCACATTCGCGCCGCTTTCGATCAGCAGACGCGCGACCAACAATTCAGAACCTTCATAGCCCGACACCGTCACAGTGCCTTTGATCTGCGCGCCCCCAAGGGCGGCGGTGATCGCAGGCAGGAAAGCGTTTTGCGCGGCAGCCACTTGCGCGGCAGGCACATCATAAGCCTCACCAATCGCGGCGAGCCATGCTGCGGTGCCGTCATAACCGACAGGGGCGGAGCCTATGACCTTGCGGCCCGCAGCCTGAAATTCACGCACCGACGCAGTGTAAAACGGATGGATCGCCGCCACGACACCGCAATCCAACGCGGCATAAAGCTCGCGCCATTCGCGGGTAGGAACGACGGGACCTGCGGCAAGGCCCATCGGGGCCAGCATCGCGCCGATCATCATCGGGTCGGCGGGGAACATCTCGCCCAGCAGCGCCACAGACGGACGGTCAGATTTGCCGCCCACGGGGCGGGCGACAGGGCCTGCCTTGATCTCTTCACGGGCGTAATTCAGCATCGCTCCAGCCAGCACATCCTTGGCCTCGGCATGGGTCGGGATGCCGAAACCGGGGACATCGATGCCGACGATCCGCACGCCGTTGATTTCACGCGGCAGCAACCGCAGCGGCACGCCAGAGGCTGTCGGCACACACAGATTGGTCACCACGATCGCGTCATAGCGATCAGGATCGGCCATTTCATGGACGCTCTCGCGGATATCCTCGAACAATTTACCCGTCACAAGGCTTTCGGAATTGAACGGCACATAGCCGACCGACCGGCGCGCGCCGTAAAAATGGGAAACGAACGTGAGGCCATACACACAACACGCCGAGCCCGACAGAACAGTAGCCACACGTTTCATTCTAAGGCCGACGCGTAAAGACCCAAAGGCAGGACACATGGATTGTGGCTGGTCATGGGGTCCTTGCGGATAGTCCTTGGCATATTGATCAAGAATGTCGGACTTGCCCGCAGCGCGGGCCGCCTCTTGCATCGTGCCACCTGAGGCACAGCCGCCAGCCAGCGCTGTCTGTGCGACTTCGGGCGTCGTATCGGCGGCCTCTCCTTCAATGATACGGACTTGTCCGGCTTCGTCATAGCCGACTTCATATCCTTGGGTCTGGTGATCAAGCGTCATAATGGTGCGCCTCCTTGACCGGAATGCGGGCGATATCAGCAAGCAGCCGTTGCAATTGGTCAGGGCGGGCTGTGGCCAGCATCTGGCGCACTTCCGCGCGAACTTGACGAGTTGGATCAGGCGTCATCATAAATGACCTCCAACGTTTCTTTCGGGGCGGCATTCTTGCCGCGCATGTCGATGTCGGTGGCGGGGACCAATTTGTAATCGCCGCCAGTATCCTTGCTGTCGAACAGACCCAACAGACCATCCTGATCCAGCGGTGTCGGGCGGACAGGGGGCGCGATGCCAACCGCATCGGCGAGGCCAGCAAACATCGGACCCCATTCGCTGTCGTAGCTGCCAACTATCTGATAATTTGCGGATTTCTTGCGCAGATCATCGTTCTGCGGGATCGCGGTCAGCACGGGGATCTTCACGGCTTTGGCAAAGGCCTGCGCCTCTCCCGTCCCATCATCTTTGTTGATCACCAGACCGGCGACACCGACATTGCCGCCCATTTTGCGGAAATATTCTACGGCAGAGCAGACGTTGTTCGCGACATAAAGCGATTGCAGATCGTTGGAGGCGACCAAGATCACCTTCTGCGCCATATCGCGGGCAATGGGCAAGCCGAACCCGCCGCAGACCACATCGCCCAAAAAGTCGAGCAGGACATAGTCGAAATCCCAATCATGGAACCCGAGCTTTTCGAGCAGTTCAAATCCGTGGATGATCCCACGCCCGCCGCAACCGCGACCGACCTCTGGTCCGCCAAGTTCCATCGCAAAGACACCGCCGCGTTTGAAACAGACGTCGCCGATGGCGACTTCTTCACCTGCCAGCTTTTTCTTGGCGGAGGTTTCGATAATCGTCGGGCAGGCCTTGCCACCAAACAGCAGGCTGGTTGTATCTGATTTCGGATCACAGCCGATCAGCAAGACCCGCTTGCCCATTTCGGCCATCATGTGAGATAAATTTGCCAGCGTGAACGACTTGCCGATCCCGCCCTTGCCATAGATCGCAATGATCTGGGTTTTCGATGTGGGTTCGCCCTGCGGTACTTCCAGCGTTGGTTCCTCATGGGCTTCATCACGCAGGCGCTGATCAAAATCCTTCAGGTTTGGAATTTCATCTTTCATGCGGTTCCCCAGTTCAAAATCATTTTCAGGCAGGCCGGATCGCTGAACGCTGTCTCGTAAGCGGCAGGAGCGGTCGCGGCGGGTTGTTCGTGTGTGATCAGATCGCCCAGGATCAGCGTGCCGTTTTCGACCAGCGCGCGGGTGGCGGTCATGTCGTCGGCAGTCCATTCCGCGCTGATGCGGAAACGGGCCTCTTTCATGAAAGCGGGCGGAAAGGCGAATTGCAGCGGCGCGGTATAGAACCCGGCCAGGACGATTTCGCCACCTTTGGCGATGCGGCCGATCCAGTCGTTCAGCAGATCGCCACGGCCGGATGCATCATAGATGGATGTATAATCGCGGCGCATGTCGGTTTCAGGCGTCAGCACCTGATAGCCTTCTGCGCCGGTCATGCGGACAGGGTCCATCTCCCACACTGTCGGTGCAGGCGCACCGGCAGCGATGGTCAACCGCGCCAACAGGCGGCCCAGAACACCATGCCCGATGATCAGATCTGGCACCGATTTATTCGGTCCTGCCATGGCATGACGGGCCGTCGCTGCCAGCGCCAGCAGCGCACCACCAGCCCCGTGACCCCGGTCAATCCGCGTGACGCGCGACGCCTTGGTCACGATTGTCTGCGCGGCAGCGCCGAACAAGCCGAACGCCCCTTGATAGCAATTCGCACCTGGGACAAAGACATGCTCGCCCGCGCGGTAACCACTGTCGCTGCCCGCTTCGACGATTTCGCCGGCAGCCTCATAGCCTGGGATCAGAGGATAGCCCATGCCGGGAAAGGGTGGCATATCGCCGGACCAGAACAGCTTTTCGGTGCCAGTGGAAATGCCGGAATAGCGTATTTCAACAACGATGTCGTCACCTGTGGGCGGCGTGATTCCGACTGTACCTAGTCCCAACTTGCGGGGCGCTGATAATATGACGGCGGTTGTCTGCACGATCTCTCCCCTCGCGGTGCGGATGGTCAGACTGACCTTTGCGCAGCGCGTCTTGTTGAGTTCAGTGTAACTTTTTGGCGACGTGTGTCAATTCATTTAGACAGTATAGGTGTAAACTTTACCTTACACCTTCTATCACTGAGGTAATGAACGGACGCGCGGGGCGCGGGGCGCGGATGCCGGTGAAACCCGCATTGACCATCAGTGCGCCGATCTGATCGGCAGAGCGCGCGCGACCTGTCCGCATCGCCATGCAGTAAAGGGCAAAATAGGCGTCCCCCGCGCGTTGGGGATGGGCACCGCCGGTCATCGGTTCGGAAATCAGGATGCGGCCGCCCTTCGGCAAGGCCGCGTGCGCGGCAGCAAGCAAATCTGCCACAGTGTCGTCGCTATGATCGTAAAGTACGCGGATCAGGCTGATCATGTCAGCGCCCTGCGGCAGGTCCTGATCACGAAAAGACCCCGGGAAGATCTGCGCCCTGTCATGCATGCCTGTGGCGGTAAATCTGTCCTGCGCAGCGGGGGCGACCGCGGGCAGATCGAACAGGGTGAGGTGAAGCTTTGGATAGGCTGCGCCCACAGCCGTCAGGAACGCACCTGTGCCGCCGCCGACATCCATAAGATGCTTTACGCCACGAAAATCGACTGCGGCCAAGGTGTCATCGGCGACAAGTAACTGGCTGTCAGCCATCAGGCGTGAATATTTTGCGGCGCTGTGAGGGTCGGTTGCTGCCCCCGCGCCAAAGACATAGGGCCAGAAATCCGCCAGCTCTGTTGTCACCTCGCCCCTGAAAAAAGCCACCGGATCGGCCAGATCACGGTAAAGTACATCATGATGCGCGATCATCCCCGCCAGCCCCGGCACACCGGCAAGCGCCGCACCGCGCGTCGTCAGAGCATAAAGCCCTGATCGGCGCCGCTTGATCAGCCCCAGTGCGGTCGCCGCAGACAGCAGCACCGCCATCCGTTCAGTCGGCATGCGGCCCTGATGCGCAAGCGCTGTCAGCGGCAGTTCATGGGCCAGCAATTTGCGGGGGATATCCAGGACGACCAACGCGTAGAGCACCTGGGAATGGCAAAACCCTGCGACCAGATCGAACATCGCCTGGCCTTCGGACCGGACCAGGCGGCGGGTCAAGGGGAATCTTGCGGCCCATTTCTGAAACGCAGGGCTGGCAACCAGCCGTGTCAGGCGCGACGCCCTGCGCGCCCCGGTTGCGGGGGCAGCGCGGGCATGTGTCACGGCCGCATCCGTCATTATTCGCCCGGCACGGTCCGGTTTTCGCGCGCACGCGCAGGCACCAGTCTATCGGCATAGGCACGCACCATCTGGGCCAGCGCCGCCTCGCCGGGGCAGGCAGGGATTGATGAAATCGCACCGGCCAGAATATCGTCAAAACGCTGAACAGCGCCACGCACGCCGTAGACCGCCACGGCGTTTGGCCGCCCGTGCAGATCATCCTGCCCGGCGGGCTTGCCCAACGCGGCCTCATCACACAGGGCATCGCGCAGGTCATCTGCGACTTGAAACGCCTCGCCCAGACGGGCGCCGAGTTCCGCCCAAGGCTCACCCTCTTGCCCGGCTGCGACAGCGCCCATCTGCGTCGCGGCGATGAACAAGGCACCCGTTTTCGCCTGATGATAGGCGGACAGATCGATCTGGCTTTCGCTTTCCCACCCCTGCCCGGCGCAGATGCCAAAGGGCATGCCGCTGCGCGTGCCAAGAATATCCAACAGCGCAATCGCACGCGTCGGTGCATCGGCTGCCGTACGTGTCAGCACCTGAAAGCCCATGATGATCAAACTGTCACCGGCCAGCACCGCCAATGGTTCAGAAAACACGCGGTGCAGCGCCGGTTTACCCCGGCGCATGTCCGCATCGTCGAAACAAGGCAGATCGTCATGGACGAGAGAGGCACAATGCACCAGCTCCAGCGCCACAGCCGCCGCATTGGTCAGCCGCGGCTGGTCGTCGCCACAGGCCATCGCGACCGACATCAGGATCGTCGGCCTGATCCGCGCGCCGCCTGGCGTGACAGCGTAATTCAACGCCGCCGCCAACCTGGCTGGCGCGAGTCCCCCCTGCCCTCGCGCGATTGCAGCAGAGATGGTGGTTTCGATCCGGTCGGCAATTTTCATGGCATCTGTCCTATCTGCATTCCATACTGTCTAATTTAGTTTACATATGTCAATGTAAATCAAACGATACATTACGGGACTGCAGCTAAGTGACCATCACCCACGAAAAGATCGTAATCATCGGCGCGGGGATTGCCGGGTTGGCCGCGGCGTTGCGGCTGGGCCACGCGGGTTGCGACGTGACACTAGTGGACATGCACGGCGCGCCCGGCGGCAAGATGCGGCAAATCCCGTCAGCAGCAGGGCCAGTCGATGCCGGCCCGACCGTGCTGACCATGCGCGACGTCTTTGATCGATTGTTCGCCGATGTGGGGGCGAATCTGGACGACCATGTCACCCTGACTCCGCTACAGACCCTTGCGCGGCATTTCTGGGATGATGGCACCAGCCTTGATCTGATGGCCGACCCGCAGGCGAGCCTAGCCAATGTCCACGCCGCCTTTGGCCCCATGGCCGCGGCGGAGTTCACCGCCTTTTCCGCACGCGCCGAGCGCCTGTTCGATGCCTTCAATGCGCCGATGATGCAGACAGCCGCTCCCGACCAGATGGCCGTGACGCGCATGGTGCTGTCCAACCCCCGGCTGATCGCAGACATGGCGCCGCACCGGTCGCTGGCGGGTATGTTGCGGTCGCATTTCAGCGATTCGCGGCTGGCGCAATTGTTCGGGCGGTATGCCACTTATGTCGGTGGATCGCCGTATCAGTCGTCGGCGATCCTGTCGCTGATCTGGCAGGCCGAGGCGCAGGGGGTCTGGACCGTCGCAGGCGGGATGCAGCATCTGGCGCAGGCAATTGCCCGGCTGGCGGCAAGGCACGGCGTCGAATTTCACCATGACACGCGGGCGTTGCGGATCACCCGGCAAGGCGGGCAGATCAGCGGTGTGGAAACCACCATGGGGCATTTTGCCTGCGATACGGTGCTGTTCAACGGCGACCCGCGCGCGTTGAAAAAGGGGCTTCTGGGCGAGAGCGTCGTTGAGACGGTGTCTGCGGCAGGCACGGAATCCCGCAGCCTGTCGGCATATGTGTACGCATTTGCTGCTGTGCCGCATGGTGTCGATCTGGCGCACCATACCGTCTTCTTCGGGCACGACCCCAAGGCAGAGTTCGCCGCCCTCGCGCGCAACCAAATGCCCACTGATGCGTCCTTGTATATATGCGCGCAAGATCACGGCAGCCGTCCACTCGACGCGCTGCAACGGTTCGAGATCATCATGAACGCCCCTGCTGTCCTGCGCGATGCGGAAAAGGAGAAAGCCCAATGTCAGACCATCATCTTCAACCGCCTGCGCCAGTTCGGTCTGACATTCAGCCCGGAGCCGGGCCCCGACAGCCTCACGACGCCGACGGGGTTCGACACCCTGTTTCCCGCGAGTCTCGGTTCACTTTACGGGCGCAGCCCACACGGGCTGACGGCGGCATTCCAACGCCCGACAGTGCGCACGGCGATGCCGGGGCTGTACCTGGCGGGAGGCGGGGTGCATCCGGGGGCGGGTGTGCCGATGGCCACGCTTTGCGGTCAGCACGCGGCCGCGGCGATCTTGAACGACCTTGCTTTGCGCTCGACGTCCCGCCCGGTGGCTACGCCTGGTGGTATATCGACGGGATCAGTACCTGCGGCACCAAAGCGGTCAGCGTCATCGGGTTCATAGGCTCGGTCTTTTCGCCGTGGTTTGCTTGGTCAGGGCGCGGCGATCCGGCCAATCATTGCTGCGTCAATGTCGCCACCTATGGTCCCGGCGGGCGGTTCGCGATGACCGACAGGGGGCGTCAGGCGCTGCGCACCAGCGCCGATACCTTACAGGTCGGCCCATCGGCGATGCATTGGAACGGCCGCGAACTGGTGATCGATCTCAATGAAATCAGCGGCCTGCCCATCATCAGCCGCGTTCAGGGGCAGATCACGATCACACCGCATGCGCTGACAGCGGTGGAATTACCATTGACCCCGGACGGCGCGCATATCTGGCGGCCTTTTGCGCCGTCGTCGGACATCAGGGTCGATCTGGCAGCGAAAGGTTGGCAATGGTCCGGCCATGGCTATTTCGATGCCAATTTCGGGACCCGCCCGTTGGAGGATGATTTCAAATTCTGGACCTGGGGTCGCTATCCGACCAAGGTTGGGGCGACCTGCATCTATGACGCGACGCGGCGCGATGGAACGACGCTCGAAACGGCGATTGCCTTTGACCACGACGGACAGGCCAGCATCGTCAGTGCGCCTCCGCGTGTGGCGTTTGAACGCTCTGGCTGGCGTGTCAAACGCGAAACACGCGCTGATCCCGGCGTGACACCGAAACAGGTACTGGGGATGCTGGATGCGCCGTTCTACGCCCGGTCCGCCGTGCAGACCCAGTTAAACGGAGAAGTCGTGACAGGCGTGCATGAGGCGCTGGATCTGGACCGCTATGCATCGCCCCTGATCAAGCCGATACTGGCCTTCCGCGTACCCAGACGACGGAAATGGACATTTCAGGACGCTTGACGCAACAGAACAAAGGAGGAACACTGCTGAGACATCGACAGAGGATTCGCCATGACCCAGAACCTGAAGATTGACTATATTGAATTCTACAGTGCCCGGCTGGAAGCCACGCAAGATTTCTTTGCGCAGGCCTTCGGCTGGGATTTCACCGATTATGGTCCGGATTACCGCGATATCCGGAATGCGGGCACCGGTGGCGGGCTGGAACGCAGCGCCGCCGCGCCACCGCTGGTCATTCTGCGCGCGGACGACCTGCAGGCCGCCTATGATCAGGTGGTCGCGGCAGGTGCTCAGATCACCAAAGAGATATATGAATTCCCCGGCGGACGGCGGTTCGAGTTCCGCGAACCGGGCGGCACCGATATGGGCGTCTGGTCCGAAGGCTGAACCAGCGATCATTCACCCAGCGTGATGATCGCGCCGCCGGCTGCGGCGGCATCATCGGCGTCATGCGTGACCAGCAGCACCGGCAGGGCGCGGGCACGTGCGCGATCAAACACCATGTCGCGCACCTGCGCGCGCAGGGCAGCGTCAAGGCGCGAAAACGGTTCATCCAGCAACAGGGCGCAGGGTTCAGACAGCAGCATCCGCATCAGGGCAACGCGGGCCTTCTGCCCGCCCGACAAGGTGGCAGGGTCGCGGTCGGCGAAACCGTCCAACCCGACCTCGGCCAAGGCCGCGTCGATCCGCGCGGTCCGCGTACGGCGCGACCCGCCGGGCGGCAGGCCGAAGGCGAGATTGGACCCAACCGACAGATGGGGAAACAGCAGGTCATCCTGAAACAGGATGCCGACACGCCGCTGATGCGGGGCTGCATGGGTGATGTCATGGCCGTCCAGCCAGACCTCACCCGTGGCGCGGAAATCCGGCGCCAGCGTCCCGGTGATAAAGGCCAGCAGGGTGGATTTGCCCACGCCCGACGGCCCCATCACCGTCAGCACATCGCCGGGGGCGACGTCGTGGTGCACCCGGATCAACGGCGCGCCATTGTTGAAAATCGCAATATCGCGCAGTGACAGACCCTTATCCATGCCGCAGACCTTTCCTGTTGCGCCAGATCAGCGCCGGGATCAGCAGCGCCAGCGCGAAGGGCACCAGCGCCGCCCCCGTCTGCATCAGCCCGTAAACCCCGATGGCGCGCCTGTCACCGCCTGATGCCAGCGCCACCGCCTCGGTCGTCAGGGTCACGACGCGCCCGCCGCCGATCAGCAATGTCGGCAGATATTGCCCGACTGACACGGCCAGCCCGACCGCCAGCGCCGTCAGGACCGGGCGCAACAGCATCGGCAATCGCACGCGCCACAGGATGCGGTGAGGGCTGGACCCCAGGGCAGCAGCGATTACGCCCATCCGCGTGTCCCATGCGCGGAACGGATCGCTGAGCGACAGGAACACATAGGGCAGAACAAACACCAGATGCGCCAGTATCACCGGTACCCGCCCGACATCCGCGCCAAAGTTCAGCATCAATGTCTGCAGCCCCGGCAGGAACGCTGTCTGCGGCACCAGCAGCGGCAGATACAGCAGCCAGACCGCGCGCTGGCTGACGCGGATATTGTGGCGGTACTCAGCCTCCAGACAGCCGATGGTCAGGATCAGCGCAACCGTTGCTGCGGTCACCGCGATCAGCGCGGTTTCGCCCAAGGCGTTCAGCGTGCCGGGGCCAAAGCGCAGCCAGTTTCGGAATGTCATCTCGTCAGGGAATGGGGCAGGAAAGCTCCAGAACCCCGCAAATGACCATATCGCCAATCCGATCAGCCCGAACAGCACCGCCAGCGCGCAGAATGTTCCAGTGAAAAGCGCAGCCCCGGCCACCACCGGATCAGCCCTGCCGCGCGCGCCAGAGGCGATCCAGCGCCGCCCCAAGGCTGCAACGATCATCTCACCTAGACGCCAGATCACCAACGCGCCGATCACCAGCGCCAGTTGCAGCAAGGCACCCGCTGCAGCCTCCAACCGGAAGGCAAGATCGGGGTGTGACATCCATTTGACGATCTGGACCGATAAGGACGGTGGCGTGTTCGGCCCCAGAATGATCGCCACATCCACCACCGACATGGCATAGGCGAGCACGACGTAGACAGGCGGCCTGATCTGCGCATAAACGCGCGGGAACACGGTCTTGAGCCAACCCGTCAGCCGCCCATAACCCAAAGCCTGCGCCACACGCACACTGCGTTGCGCATCGGCCTGCCCCAGAGCGGCCAATGTGATCAACAGCAGGAAAGGCACTTCTTTCACGATCAAGCCGGCGGTCATCGTAAGCCCCCAACTGTCCTGCACGATCAATAGATCAGGTGGCCGATCCCATCCCGTCAACCACGGCGAAGTCAGGCGCGCCACCCATCCCGAGGGCGCGATCAGAAACGCCAGACCGAACGCCGCCGCAGCGTGGGGCACGGCCAGCAACGGCGACAGCGCCCGTTCCAGCATCCGGAATGGCCGCGTCCCGGACCAGCCTGCGGTAACCAGCATGACGATGGCCAGCGATATCACCGTTGCAAGCAACCCGGTGCCGATCGATAACATCACGGCGCGCGGCAATCCGGCCCAACCAAACAGGTCACGGACTGGTTGCAGCGACGGCCCTTGCAGTCCCGCCGCCGGCAGATGTCCCAGGGCGGGCAGGACAGTGCCCCACAGCCCTGCCACCACCGGCCCCAGCATCGCCAGCAGGGTCAGCGCTGGCAGTAGCGGCAGCAGGCGGCGGCGTTGCATGGTCTACTGAGCTATGCCGTAGCGCGTGACCCAATCATCGCTGATCCGGGTCATCCAGCTTGGGTGCGGTTCGGCTTGCACGACACCCAGGTCCGCCGGCGTCAGCGTCGCGATACCCAGGTCGAGTGTGTCGAACAGCGCGCGGTCGTCATCGGACAGTTTGTCCATCGCCAGCACTGTGCCATAGCCAAGGATCGCGGGGTCCTGCGCGCGCGCCTGCGCCTCGGGTGACATCAGGAAATTGGCGACGACCATCGCGCCTGCCTTTGCCCCCGAATTATACGGTATCGCCACGAAGGATGCATTGCCGATCGTGCCCTTGTCTAACACGAAGGTGCGCACGGAACCGGGCAGTTCGTTATTCGTGATCGCCGTCGATGCCGCACCGGGACTGAAGGAAATCGACAGATCAATTTCGCCATCCGCGATCAGCGGGAACATCGCGGTGCCGGTCGCGGGATAGGCACGGCCCGCGCGCCACAGATGGGGCGTCAGCGC
>NZ_JBKBQY010000089.1:0-13760 GCF_046292185.1 Yoonia sp. | reverse complement strand
ATCAGCTTGGGTTCCATAATGGTTGGCATGGGGTGGTCCTTTGGCAGCTGGGGACATGACGCCGATGTGACAGATTCGCGGCGTTGACACCGACTAGCACAGGCTTACCGTCGCGCCTAGATTTGCCTGACCAAGGATGACCAAAATGCCGCATATCGACTATTACTTTGCAACGATGTCGCCCTACACATATCTGTGCGGCGAACGCCTCGCTGCGATTGCCCAAAAACATGGCGCGACGCTCACCTATCGCCCGCTGGACATCATGGCGCTGTTTGCGCGCACCGGCGGTGTGCCCCCCAAGGACCGGCATCCGAACCGGCAGGCCTATCGTCTGCAGGATCTGGCGCGTCGGGCGGCGGTCACGGGTCTGCCGCTGAAGGTAAAGCCCGCCTATTGGCCGACCAATCCCGCGCCGTCGTCCTTTGCCATCATCGCGGCGCAGAATGCGGGCGCGCATGTGGGCGAACTGGTCCATGCGATCACCCGCGCCTGTTGGGCCGAAGATCGCGACATCAGCCAGGATGACGTGATCCGCGATTGTCTGGAAAAGGTGGGCCTTGATCCCGCGCTGGCGGATCGCGACATGATGACCAGTGCCGATATCTATGCACAAAACCTTGACCGCGCGGTGCTGGCCGGGGCGTTTGGCGCGCCGTTCTTCATCACCGATACCGATGCGCGTTTCTGGGGCGAGGATCGCCTGACCGATCTGGACCTGCATCTGTCCGGCAAGATCTGATGTCTGGGCAGAACGTGCGGGCTACCCCTGCAGCAGCGTCAGGAAATCACTGACGCTGGTTTCGGTCATCGACCAGTCGGTGACCAGACGCCCTGTCAGCATTTCATTGGGATCGCCCTGATCCGGATCGCCGGACATGACGTAATAGACCGCGCCCGCCGCCAGCATCCGCTGATGGTCGCGCCGTGGCATCTGGAAGAAGATGATATTGGCCTGCGGTTCAAACAGCATCTGCGCGGTATTGTGCGTGCGCAGACCCTGCGCCAGTTGGGCGGTGCGTGAATTGGCCTTGCGCGCCAGATCGAGCCAAAGATCATCGGCCAGATAGGCCTGCATCTGCGCCGACAGATAGCGGTGTTTGGACAGCAAATGCCCGCCGCGTTTGCGCCGGTATTCGAATTCTTGCGCCAGTTTGGGGTCAAAGATCACACAAGCCTCGACCCCCATTGCGCCATTCTTGGTGCCGCCGAAGCTGACGGCGTCGATGCCGGATTTCCATGTCATTTCTGCCGGGGTGCAATCCAGCGCGACCAGCGCATTGGCGAAACGTGCGCCGTCCAGATGGGTGGACAGGCCATAGTCGCGGGCGACAGCGGTCTGCGCGCTGATTTCATCTAAAGTGTAAACGGTGCCCTTTTCTGTCACCTGTGTCAGAGACACAGGCCCCCGTTGCGGGCCATGCACGCCGCGTGTTTCTTCGCCGCTGATCTTGCGGCGCAGGGCGTCGGCGGTCATTTTCCCGGCCTCGGCAGGGACCAGCGTCAGTTTGGCCTGGGTGTAGAATTCGGGGGCGTTGCATTCGTCTTCGTGGATATGTGCTACATCGGTGCAGAAAATCGTCTGCCACGGCTGGCACATGGTGGCGAGCAGCAGGGAATTGGCGGATGTGCCGTTGATGACCAGATAGACCGCCGCATCGGGGGCTTCGAACACATCGCGGATTTGCTCGCGCACCTCTGCCATGATCGGATCGGCGCCATAGCCAAGTGCATAGCCGGTGTTGGCCTTGACCAGCGCGTCCATGATCGCAGGATGGGCGGGGCCGGCGTTGTCAGAGGCAAAAAACATCTAAAGCGGTTCCTCGATTATGTAATCTTCCCAATCGTCTTCGTCGATCTCAAACTCCGGGACGGTCATGCCTTGCACCGAAACCCCCGCGCGATGCACGGATTGCGGGTCGCCTGATATCAGCGGGTGCCAGTCGAACAATTCGCGGCCTTCGGCGACAAGGCGATAGGCGCAGGTCTGCGGCAGCCAATACATGTTTTCGGCCAAGGTCTTGGGCGTCAGCACGATACATTCAGGCACGAATTGGTGCCGGATCGCGTAATTGGCGCAAAGGCAGCTTTCGTTATCCAGCAGGCGGCAGGCGACGCGGGTCATCGCGACCTCGCCTGTGTCTTCATCCTCCAGCTTGTTCAGGCAGCATTTGCCGCAGCCGTCGCACAAAGCCTCCCATTCCTGTTTATTCAGCTTGTCCATGGGTTTGTTGGCCCAAAACCGGGGCGCAAGGCCCGTGCGCGGGATGTCAGCGGACATCGGTCAGGATATCCCGTGCCTTGGCGCAATCGGCGTCCATCTGGGTGATCAGCGCATCAAGGCTGTCGAATTTCAGTTCCGGTCGCAGGTAATCGACCAGGGCGACGGACAGATGCGCGCCGTAAAGATCACCCTTGAAGTCAAAGATGAAGGTTTCGCAATTGGGGATATTTTCGCCGAACATCGGGCGCACACCGATGGAGGCGGCACCGATATATTGCCCGCGATGCGCGCCGGTCAGCACATTCACCTTGACCGCATAAACCCCGAATTTCGGCGGATGCAGCCCGGCAATCGACATATTGGCGGTGGGATAGCCCAGTTCGCGCCCGCGCTGGTGGCCACGGATCACTTCGCCTTCGATCCGGTGCCAATGGCCCAGCATCGCGGCGGCGTCACGCGGGCGGCCATCGCTGAGTGCTGTGCGGATCGCGGTGGACGAGATATTGTCGCCTTCAATCGCCATCAACGGCGCGACGGTCACACCGAACCCCATTTCCGCGCCGAAGGTTTGTAGATCGGTGACGGTGCCGGTCCGGTTCTTGCCGAAACAGAAATCGGCACCGACGACGACATGCACCAAACCCAGCTGGTCATGAATCACCTTTTGCGCGAATTCGCGGGGTGTCAGGCTGGCAAGGGCGGCGTTGAACGGGACTTCATAGAGTTTTTCGACGCCCAGTTTTGCCAGACGATTGGCGCGCGCCTCGGCGTTCATCAGGCGGAAAGGGCTGGTGTCGCGGCCAAAATAGCTGCGCGGATGGGGTTCAAAGGTCATGATTCCAAGCGGTGCGCCAATGGCCGTGGCGGCGTCGCGTGCAAGGTCGATCACCGCGCGGTGGCCCAGATGCACACCGTCGAAATTGCCGATGGCGGCGGCGGCGCCACGGTCGGTCGGGTCAATGAAAACGCTGTCGCGGATGATCTGCATAAAGGTGCGTAACCCGCCCGCAGGCGGCGCGCAAGATCAGTCGAACTTGCGTGATGGGGCCAGCACGACGGCGTCGCCTTCCAGCACCTTTTTGTCATTCACGATGCAGCGGGTGTTCATCGTCACGCGGCGGCGGGAATGGTCGATGTCGGTCACTTCCAGCTCTGCCAGCACCAGATCGCCGGGGCGGACAGGGGCGAGGAATTTCAGGTTTTGCCCCAGATAGACCGTGCCGTGGCCGGGCAATTGTTCCCCGATCACCGCAGAAACCAGCCCCGCCGTCAGCATCCCATGCGCGATGCGGCCGCCAAAGATGGTGTCTTGCGCGTAATCTTCATCCAGATGGACAGGGTTCCGGTCGGTCGATACCTCTGCGAACAATGCGATATCCCGGTCGGTGATCACCTTGGACAGGGACCGGGTCATGCCGATTTCGATGTCTTCGATACAGATCGTGCCGCGCGGTGCATTGTCCAACATTTCCAGCCCTTCAGATAATAAAAAGTCAGTTAATATGATGCTATTGAAATTTTATTACTTTGCAAGCGCAGAAAGATCAAGCCTTTCCTAGCGCAGAAAACCGATTGCATAGGTGGCGGTGGTCTGGGCCTTGGTCAGGAACGCCGCCAACGCCGCTGGTTCGGGCTGTTTGGTGGTGCGGGTTTCGGTCGCGGCCAGACCGCCGGTGATGAACAGCACGTCGATGTCTTCCTGCACGCCGCCCAGGACATCGGTATTTACCCCGTCACCGATGGCGATGATGCGGGGGGTTTCGGGCAATTCGTCCAGCTTTTCCAGCCTGCGTCGCGCCAGGTCATAGATCGGCGGATGCGGTTTGCCGAAATACAGGCTCTCGCCGCCCATTTCTGTATAAAGTGCTGCCAAAGCCCCGGCGCACCATTCACGCACCTCGCCCCGGTCCACGACGATATCGGGATTGGCGCAAAGCAGTTTCAGCCCTTTTTGCTTGGCGTAAAGGAAATCGGGGCGGTTGACGGCGATATCAGCCAAGGGATCGAAGGGGCCGCAGCAGACGATGCCTTCGGCCTCGGACAGTGGGACGGTCTGGATGTTCACCGGGTTGTCGATGACCCGCAGGGGGGTGAAGAATTCATCATCACGCGGGCTTTCGCCCATGAAATAGACCTTTTCCCCGATGATGCCCCGGAACATCGCGGCGCGCGCGCTGTCGCCGGAAGTGGCGATAGCGTCCCATGTATCCTCTGGCACGCCCATGTCGAAGATCTGACGCGCGACAGATTCCCACGGGCGGGGCGAATTGGTGACAAGCACCACCTTGCCACCGGTCGCGCGAAAGTTCTGCATCGCGGCCACCGCATCCGGAAACGCGGTGATGCCATTGTGCATACAGCCCCAGAGATCGACAAAGGCCACGTCGTATTGATCCGCGATTGCGGCGAAATTGTCGATGATCCGGGTCATTTTATGCTTTCAGAGTTTCAGGGCAGGAATGATCTGCAATTTGCGACTCATCACGCCGGGCAGGACAACGGTGTCGCCGGTGACGGTCACGCCAAAGGATTTTTCTGCCACTGACTTGGTCAGGTCATTGGGGATCAGCATCGTGGCTTCTTCGTTCAGGATATCCACGACGAACAGCAGGACCTGATCGACGCCATCGGCGGTCGCGACGGCAGGCATCGCGGCTGCCAGCGCATCCTTGCGGTCCAGCACCGCCTTGGGCGCTGTGGTTTCCAGAACCGAGACCCGGAATTTCGTGTCGCCGACGGCATATTCCTTGCTGTCCATGCGCAGCAATTCTTCGTCGGAAAAGGCGGATACGTCTGATTTCGCGGCGAACATTTCGTCCGCATAGGCGTTCAGGTCGATCCCCAGATCGGCGGCCAATGCTTCGGCCAGGTCCTTGTCCACGGGCGTTGTGGTGGGCGACCGGAACGCCAGCGTGTCGGACAGGATGCAGGACAGCATCAGGCCCTTGATCGCCTCGGGCATGTGGCTGGCGTGATCGCCCATCATTTGATGCATGATCGTGGCGGTGCAGGCCAGCGGGCGGATGGTGATGTTGATCGGCGTCTTGGTGACCAGACCGCCGGTCAGTTTGTGGTGGTCGATGATCGCCAAGATATCGGCATTGGCGATCCCGGCGGGCAGTTCGGCGGGGTTGTTGGTATCGACGATCACGCATTTCTGGTCGGCATCCACATCGGCGATGATGTCCGGCAGATCGAAACCCCAGCGTTTGGCGACGAAGGTGGCTTCTGTATTGGGCTGGCCCAAAAGCACCGCTTTGGCCGCGATCCCGGTGTGGTTCAGGAACCATTCCCAGATCAGCGGCGATCCGGTGCTGTCGGTATCGGGGGATTTATGGCCAAAAACGAGCGTTGTCATATGCAGGGCTTTCATTGGATGCGGATTTGGCCCGTATATAGAAGCCATGGCAGCCCCTGTCACCCCATCCAATCTTTGTTATATTCGCGCTTCACGACACCAACGCAGGTTTCCGCCATGCCGCCCATCCCCAAGCCCCGCCTGCGCGAGGCGGATCTATATCCGCCGGTGAAGGCCTATCTGCAGCAGCAAGGCTATGACGTGAAGGGCGAGGTGGGGGCGGCGGATATCGTCGCCTGTCGCGGCGATGACCTGCTGGTGGTGGAGCTGAAGCTGGGGTTTTCGCTGACGTTGTTGCAGCAGGCGGTGGACAGGCTGGCGCTGACCGATCTGGTCTATGTCGCGGTGCTAGCGGGTGCGCGGCCCAAGGCGATGGCGGCGAATGTGAAACTGGCCCGCCGGATCGGGTTCGGCGTGATGACCGTGCGCCTGCGCGACGGTTTCGTCGAGGTGCTGGCCGACCCCGGCCCCTATGCCGCGCGACAGTCGAAAACCAAGCGCGCGCGCCTGTTGCGGGCGTTCGCGCGGTTACAGGGCGATCCGAATGCGGGCGGTGCCACGCGCCACGGAATCGTCACCGGATACCGGCAGGACGCCGTCCGGTGTGCGCGGTTTCTGGCGGTGCATGGGGCGTCACCGGGGGCCAAGGTCAGGCAATGGGCCGAGGTACCGCAGGCGACCCGGATCATGGCGGATGATCATTACGGCTGGTTTGAACGTGTCGCGCGCGGTGTCTATGACCTGACGCCTGCGGGCCGTCAGGGGCTGGTGGATTTCGGCGATGAGGGCGATCAGTAACGCCGTTCCAGTTCCCAGCCATCATTGGCGAGCATGTTCAGCACGCCGTCTTCGCCGATCAGATGGGCAGCACCGAAGGCCAGAACGACCGTGTCGTTTTCGGCCATGGCATCCGCGATGACGGGCATCCAGTCGCGGTTGCGCCGGTTCAGCAAGGCATCTTCCATTTCGTCGAACAGGGCGGCGCCGGTTTCGGGGTCAAGGCCCGGCACATCGGCGACAGCAATGCGCGATACTTCCCATAATTCCCCGATCTGGCCGCTGAAGTAGCTGTCGAGCATGGCGACGAACATGCTTTGCTGCATGTCCGGGCTGATCAGGCTGAGGCGCAGCATGTCGATCTGTTCTTCTATCGTCCCGGTCTGGAAAATCTCGAACAGGGTGGTGATGGGTTCCAGCGCCTGCATCGGCACGTCATTTTCGTTGGCCAATGTGCCGATCATGCCGTCCAGCCCCTCGATCCCCGAGGCGAGCCCTTCCATCGCGCAGGGCGGAATGGCGAGGATGATCGACAAATACCAGGGTTGCATCTGGGCCGCCATGAACCCCGGCACGCCGCGGTTCGCCGATGCGTCCGACAGCAGCGCCCATGTGCCGTCGTCAAGAAGATCGGGCAGGGTCGGACCTTCGGTGATCAGGAACATGTCGGGCTGTTCGACCAGCATCGCCTCTAACGCGCGCTGATCGTCAGGGGTGGCTTCCAGCATGATCAGGTCGGCGGCGGCGATATCCTGGCTGATCATGTCGTAGATCGGTACCAGTCTTGGGTCAAAGATATGCATCGTGCCGACGACCGTCATCACCTGCCCGTCGCGGGTGGCGTCCCAGATCAGCCCTTGGGCATAGGGCATATCGGCGGTGGCCTGATCAAGTTCCATGCGCTGTTCATCGCTGAGCAGCTCAAGATAGCTGGTGCCCGTGCATTGTGCCGCGGCATGTCCTGCGGTCAGCAAAAGGGCGGCAGCGGCAAGGGTGCATCGGCGCATTGGGTTATCCTTTGTTCGTTTCATGCCCAGCTTATGCGCCGGACCCGCAGGGTCAATCGCATCTGCACCGCCCGGTCGGCCGGTTCATGCCAGCAGATCGGCCAGCGCGGCGGGATCGACGATTTCGATCCGGCGACGTGAGGTCTTGATCAGCCCCTGCCGCGTGAGCCGACCAATCGACCGGCTGACCATTTCGCGGTTCGCCCCGATATGCCCTCCGATTTCGGCGTGGGTCGGTGCCGGATCAATCACCGTGCCCTGCGTCATCGCCCCTTGCCCCGCAGCCAGACGCAGCAGATGAGCACCCACCCTTTGTTCCACGCTCAGCACGGCCAGTTCAATGGCCCGTTCGGTCAGGCTGCGAATCCGGCCTGCCATACTATGGGTGACCCGGTTGCGGATCACGGGAATCCTGTCGAAGAGCGCCAGAAAGCTGTGCCGTTGCATGGCCAGCACAAGTGCGTCGGTCTTCGCCACAACCGCCAGCGACCGCGCCTTTCCGTCAATCGCCGTGATTTCCCCGAAATAAGCCCCCACTTCGACCTGAGAAAACACGATTTCGCGCCCTTCGGCAGTCCACGCCACGGCCATCAGGCTGCCAGACAATAGAAAATACAGATCCTTGCAGCTGTCGTTCTGATGAAACAGGGTCTGCCAGGCAGAGAGGTTCTGTTCACAGACCTCCAGCGGGATTCCGGCCAGATCATCAGGACGCAGCCCATCAAACAGTGGTAACTGGTAAGACAACAATGTTTCCGGGGTCATGTTAGAATGACCTGCCATGGTGTCACGGTACCGGGTCTGTCCGCTAATTCTGCACAGTTCATCTGATCATGCCTCCTTTAGGTGGCATAAACGCTAGGATTATGTCCCTTGTGAGGTGTAATTCAGTCAGGAAGCATCCGGTTCCAACCAAGGTGCCGCAATCGTCACGGAAAGAACGGGCATTGCCCCGACGCGCGCTGACAGCCCGATCGTGCCGTGATGGGTTATTCCGTTCGCGGTCGGATAAAGATGGTCAAGCAAGGCGAGATACCCTGCCATCCGGTGTCCGCCACAATTCAGGACCCTCTGGCTGATTCTGTCATCATTCCCCAAAGCGGCAGCAGGTAGAAAGACAGACAGTGCAGGCGGCTGACCTGCGGGGCGGGCAGTCAGGCTGAAGCCGAGTGTGGCGGCCGGCAAAGCCCCCGACATGGCGGTTTCGGTCAGCCCTTCCATCGCAAGCGCAAGGGAATCGGGCGAAACATCGGCGATTTCTGCCAGCGGCGGCAGGTGGGGGAGTGTTGCCTGTGTGATCTTGCCGTGGATCGTGACGCTTCCGGTGGCGCTGTCACATTCCAGCATGGTCAGCGCGCGATTATCGCCCAGCGTCTGCAATGATCTGCTGACCGATGGCATCAGCAGCGTCGCAAGGTCTGCGGCCGTCGGTGGGATCTCTGCCAAAAGCTTTGTCTGGCGCCGCCCACCGTTTTGCCAAATGTTCAGGCGCGCGCCATAGGTCAGGTCAGCGCCACATTGCGCCGCAGCAATCACGTCGCGCAGCGCGGCATCAGGCGCATTGCCACTCAGATCGTTGATCAATGTACAGACTTTGTTCAACCGTTCGGCGGGATCGCGGGCGGGGTCATCCACTTCTGTCGTGACGCACAGCCCGGCCTGGCCGGCGGTAAAGACCACCTCAGCCGGGGCGCCGGTGCCGGTGAGTGAGCTTGCCTGCCAGTCTGCCCAGCCGGAATGGTCCATCACACCGATATCATGCAGGGCGCGTTCCATCGCTTCGCCGTTTTTTCCCCGTCGGCGCAGAAACCAACACCATTCAACATCATTACGCGCTGAGGTAGAACGGGGAAAACCGAACATCACAAAACCTTACAATTTGAGGGTGCGTTCGAATGTTAGCGCACAATGTAAAGCTTTACTGTGCTTTTTGACACTGATTCGCGACTTGCACAAAAAAAGGTGACGCGTCGTGGGCTTGACAAACACCCTTGGTCGGCAAGCATGGCGTGACACAGGATGCGGGGCCGGGCGATGTTAAGGCGATTGGGGTCAGGCTTGATCTTGCTGGGGCTCATCTACAGCGTCTATTGGTTTGCCGCGTCGCAGGTGCTGCGCGCTGGCGCGGACAAGGCGGCTGTTGCGCTGGCCGAAGAAGGTATCGACCTGCGCATCGGTGCAGTCGATACGGCGGGGTTTCCGGCGCGGTTCGATCTTGCGCTGCGTGATGTGCAGATCGCGCAGGCCGGTTGGGGCTGGCAGGGTGCTGTACTGCATGTACAGGCGGACAGCTATAACCCGCTGGCGGTACAACTGGCGTTTCCGCTGGAACAGACCCTCGTTCTGGGCGGTCAGACGCTGCGTGTGACCAGTCAGGACTGGCGCGCCGATGCCGCAGTCCGGCCCAATGCGCGGCTGTCTTTTGACCGTGGCCACGTGCAGATGGGTCAGACGATAGCAGTCTCGGACGCAGGGTGGCAAATGGGCCTTGCGCAGATGCACGCGGGGCTGGCCCATGTTGCTGGCACGTCTGCAAGCTATGATGCCGATCTGGCGGCGGAGCGGATCGACCTGCCTTTGGTGCTGCGCGACAGGATCGATCCCGCAGGCAGGCTTGGCCCGCAGGTGGGTTCCGTCAGCGGGAATAGTCGGCTGACCTTTGCCCGCCCGCTGGACCGTGATCTGCGCGGCGTGCTGCCGGATCTGGACCATCTGGCATTGCATGACCTGCGCCTTGACTGGGGCCCTGTCGCGGTTGCAGCCAGTGGCGATATCGCGATTGATTCCGCCGGTCTGCCCACCGGCCAGATCACATTGCGCACCGGACAATGGGAAATTCTGGTCGATGTGCTGACCAGTGCGGGGGTGATCGACACAGGTGTCGCCAGCACGATCAGCAGGCTGGCGGGATTCATGGCCGATGCCGATGGCGTGCTGACCGTGCCGGTCACGTTTCAGGATGGTGTGATGCTTGTCGCGCTGGTCCCCGTCGGCCCTGCGCCGCGTCTGCGCTAGCTGCTGCCGAAAAGCCCGGTCAATGCGCGTCGCACCAATGCCGTGACCGAAGGGCGTGGCGTGGCGTGAAACGGCAGTGGGCGGCACACCTCCATCGCGGCGACGCCGACGCGGGCGGTCAATGCGCCGTTCACAATGCCTTCGCCGAAACGACGCGACACTTTGGCAAGGATACCGCCCCCCGCAATCGTGCCGATCAGATCGTCCCCCACCGCCAGCGCGCCGGTGGCCACCAGATGCGCCAGCACCCCGCGCGTCAGCCGCCAGGACCCCAGCGTGCCTGCGCGTCCGCCATAAATTTCCGCGATGCGTCGGATCATCCGCAGATTGGCGGTCAACGCGGTGATCAGATCGGCGAGCGCCAGCGGCACAAAGGCGGTGACCATGGCGACCTGACGCGCTGCCGCCTCGACCTCGCGGGTGGCGCGGGCGTCCAGGGGTTGCAGCAGGGTCATTTCCGTCAGCGCCAGAAGCGCATCGGCATCCAGCACATCACCTTTGCGCTGCGCCAGTTCGGCCTTGCCCCAGGCGGTATCGGCCCGCCCGGCGTAAAGATTGTCCAGCGCGCCAAGCACGCCCTGCGCGGCTTTCAGGTCATTGCCAAGCAGGGCATCGCGCGCGCGGATCTGGATGGTGTCCAGCTTGCGCAGACGTCCGAAGGCCGCGAGTTCGCGAAAGCCGATGATCAGCAGGACCAGCAGCAGGAGCCCGATCAGGACCGTCGCGATCCAGCCAAGTATCGGCGCGCGCGACAGCAGGCCCGTGACATAATCCCACGCGGCAAGTGACACGATAAATCCGGTCAGCGCGACGGCCAGTGACCAGAACCAGCGCGACAAGCGCGATGGTTTCCGGCCTGCCACGACCGCGATCCGCTGCATCGCGGCGTTGTTGATCTCGGGCACGGCCGGGGCGGCGTCGGGGCGCGCGGCGTCGTTGTCATCCAGATCGATCAGGATGGGGCCACGGGTCATAGCCGATCCCCCAGCAAAAATTGCGCTGCCTTGTCCAGCCGGATATGCGGTGGTCCGTCGCCGGGGCGCAGGGTCAGCCTTGCGGGGGCGAAATTCATCACGCTGTAATCCGCGTCCAGCCATTTTTCCGCGCCTTCGCGCGCAGGCGTCAGCAGATGGGCGGGATCGTCGGGCAGTTTGCCGGGATAGAATGCGGCCTGTTTGCCGCCGTCTAGCAAGCGCCCGCGCACCACGTCGAGCGGGCCGCTGGCATGATCCACCCTGTCTTCGACCGTGGTGCGCAGGGCGGCAATCGCCATCGCGCCGGTCTGCGCCCCTGCGAAATCGGCGCGGTCGCGTGCGTCGCGCAGCAACGCTTGGGTGATCGCGGTCAGTTGCGGATGCTGGCTGTGGTGCAGATGGTCGGCCTTGGTCGCGGCAAACAGGATTTTCTCGACCCGCCGCCCCTGGAAAATCCGCGTCAGAAAGGCGTTGCGCCCCGGTTTGAACGCGCCCAGCACAGCAGCCATGGCGCGGCGCAGATCCTCTAACGCCGCAGGCCCGGCATGGATCGCGCCCAGCACATCGACCAGCACGATCTGCCGGTCGATTTTCGCGAAATGGTCGCGAAAGAAGGGGCGGATGATATTGGCCTTGTAGCTGTCAAAGCGTCTTTCCATCTCGCGCCCCAGTGATTTGCGCGCGAAACTGTCGCCGGGCAGCGGCGCAAAGGTCAGCACCGGGGACCCGGCCAGATCGCCGGGCAGCAGGAACCGTCCGGGGGTACAATCGGAAAACCCCGCCTCGCGCGATGCATTCAGATGGGTGGTGAAGGCGGCGGCAAGGGATTCTGCCGTGGCTTCTGACAAAGGTGCGTTCGCGTCGGTCCCAGCGGCCAGCGCCAGATAGGCGTCGCCCCCCGGCCTGCCTTTGGCGCGCGCCAGGGCGGCCTTGGCCCATTGCGCATAGCTTTGGTCCAGCAGCCCCAGATCCAGCAGCCATTCGCCCGGATAATCCACGATATCGATGTGGATCGTGCGCGGCCCGGACAGGCCGGACAGCAACCCGCTGGGTTGCACGCGCAGGGACAGGCGCAATTCGCTGATCTGCCGGGTGCCTTGCGGCCAGCTTGGGTCGGGTGCCGTCAGCCGTGCGAGGTGGGTTTCATAGGCAAAGCGCGGCACGGTATCATCGGGCTGCGGTTGCAGGAAGGCCGCCTGTATCGCGCCATTGGCTGCCGCCAGTTGCGGCATCCGGCCCCGGTCCATCAGATTGGCGACCAGCGACGTGATGAACACCGTCTTGCCCGCCCGCGAAAGGCCGGTCACACCCAGCCGGATCACCTGATCGCTGAAAGGGGCGGTCAGCGCGCTGGTCACGCCTTCGACGCGGCGGGTAATCTGATCGGCGATTGCGGCGATAACCAAGACGGGACCTTTCGATGTGTTCGCAAACAGATAAGCATGCAGGGCTGCGATGTGTAGGATTGATTTCGCTGGCCTGCGCGCCTAATCGGGGTGCATGCCGCGTTATGCCCTTTTAGTCGAATATCATGGTGCGCCTTTCGCTGGCTGGCAGCGACAGAATGATCACCCGTCGGTGCAGGGCGCGATCGAGGCCGCGCTGGCGAAACTTGAACCCGGACCCCATACCATTGCTGCCGCAGGGCGCACCGATGCAGGGGTCCATGCGACGGGGCAGGTGGCGCATTGCGATCTGCGCCGCGACTGGGACCCTTTCCGCCTGTCAGAGGCGTTGAATTACCATCTTAAACCCGCGCCGGTCGCGATCCTGCGCTGTGCTGTGGTCGCTGACGATTGGCACGCAAGATTTGATGCGCTGGAACGGCGCTATCTGTTCCGGCTGATCTCGCGCCGCGCGCCGCTGACATCCCAGGCGGGACAGATGTGGCGTGTCAATCACACGCTGGATGCGCAGGCGATGCAGGCCGGTGCCGATCATCTGCTGGGGTGTCATGATTTCACGACCTTCCGGTCATCGATCTGTCAGGCGAAAAGCCCGGTGAAGACGCTGGACGAACTGCGGATCGAGGTGGTGCCGCGCGACATCGGCACCGAATACAGGTTTCATGTCCGCGCGCGGTCATTCCTACATAACCAGGTACGTAGTTTTGTCGGGACGTTGGAACGTGTCGGCGCGGGGGCCTGGCAGCCGGACGATGTGCGCCGCGTGCTGGAGGCGCGCGACCGCGCCGCCTGCGGGCCGGTCTGTCCGCCGCAGGGGCTGTATCTGGCGGGAGTGCGCTATCCCGTTGATCCGTTTGCTATCGGGTAACAGGCCGCGCCCCGGTTCAGGCTGCTGCGCCTTCCCGCTGTGCGGTCCTGACCGCGGCCGGACGGTCGCGGCAGCGTTGCACCCATGACGCGATCGCCGGATCGTCTGGCGTCATGTCGGGGAACCACAGG
>NZ_JBKBQY010000088.1:0-13951 GCF_046292185.1 Yoonia sp. | reverse complement strand
AAGATCGACAGCCAATTGGTGGGCGGCGTGCCATCGGGTTTCGGGTCGGCCCAGACATACCAGTCGGATTTGGGATTATTGCGGCTGGACCGGCTTTCGATGAACCATGGATGCTGCGCGCTGGTATGCGACAGCACCAGATCGATCATCACACGGATGCCCAGACGATGGGCGGTTTCGATCACCGCATCGAAATCGGCCAGCGACCCGAACATCGGATCGACATCGCAGTAATCGCTGACATCATAGCCGAAATCCTGCATCGGCGAGGTGAAGAAAGGTGAAATCCAGACCGCATCGACACCCAGCGACGCGATATAAGGCAACCGCTGCACGATCCCCAGAAGATCCCCGATACCGTCGCCATTGCTGTCCTGAAAGCTGCGCGGATAGATCTGATAGATCACCGCGCCGCGCCACCAGTCTTTGTCGATGGCGATGTCGAGGGTTGTGGCAAGTGCCGTCGTCATTTGTCTTATCCTGTACTAAGTAAGGCCCGTAACCTGCGGCGCGGGCGATGGTTTAAACTGTTACTTGACCGACCCGGCAAGAAGACCGCGCACCAGATAGCGCTGCATCAAAAAGAACACCGCCAGCGGCACCGCAATGGACACGAAAGCCGCCGTGGCCAGAATCTCCCAATTGCCGCCGCGCGTGCCCAGAAGTTCGACAATCTGGGCGGTCATGACGGTGGTTTGCCCCGTCGCGTCGATCAGAAACACCTTGGCGACCAGAAGGTCGTTCCAGGTCCACAGAAACTGGAAGATCGCAAAGGATGCAAGTGCCGGAAAGGACAGGGGCAGGATGATCTTGGTGAAGATCTGGAAATCGCTGGCCCCGTCGACGCGGGCATTTTCGATGATATCGCGCGGCAGCCCGACCATGTAATTGCGGAGCAAATATATCGCGAGCGGCAGCCCGAACCCCGTATGCGCAAGCCAGGTGCCCAGATACCCCTTGCCGATCCCGATTTCCAGATGCAGGCGCAAAAGCGGGATCAGCGCCAGTTGCAACGGCACCACCAGCAGGCCCACGACAGCGGCGATCAGCAAGGCGCGACCGGGGAAATCCATCCACGCCAGCGCATAGGCCGCAAAGGCCGCGATCACGATTGGGATGATCGTCGCGGGGATTGTCACTGTCATCGTGTTGAAGAACGCGCGCGTCATGCTGTCGGTGCGCCCGCCGCTGACCAGCACGGTGTCATAGTTATCCAGCGTGAATTCCGGTGGCGTGGTCGCCGTGGCAAAAACACGCTGTCCCCGGCCCGTCAATTCTTCGGGGCTGGTCCAGACATAGGTGCCATCCGCATCGACCGTGATCGTGACGCCATCACCCAGATCGGCGGTATCGCCCGGCACATAGGTATCAATCGCGCGCGAGGTGACGCCCCAGACGCTGATCTCGGCATCGGACGTTGCGCCGAACAGATTGCCCTGCACCACATAGACGCCATCCATCAAGGTTTGCGTGTCAGGGCTGTCGGTGCGCAGGGTCATGTTCTGTTCGGTGGGGAACAAAGATTGCCACCAGCCATTGCTGCTGATCTGATCGGACGTGCGGAAAGACGACACCAGCAGACCCACGGTCGGGAACAGCCAAAGCAGCACCAGCACCACGACAGAGATATGGACCATCCAGTTCAGCGCGGATGTGCGGCCAGCGATATTTTCCATCAGCGCATCTCCTTGCGGGCGTTATAGACGTTCCAGATCAGGATCGGGCTGACCAGCAGCATGATCACCATGGCGCTTGCCGAACCGACGCCCCAGTCAGAGGCGCGGAACAATTTGTCGAACATGTAATTGGCCAGCACCTGCGTTTCCCATTGCCCGTTGGTCATGGCGAAGACGATGTCGAACACCTTCAACACGACCAAGGTGATCGTGGTCCAGACCACGACGATGGTGCCGGAAATCTGCGGCATCTTGATCTTGAAAAACACCTGAAACGGGTTGGCACCGTCGACAATCGCGGCCTCGATGGTTTCTTCGGGGATGCCGCGCAGGGCGGCGGACAGGATCACCATGGCGAAACCGGTCTGAATCCAGATCAGCACCACCATCAGCAGGAAGGAATTCCACCCCGGAATGGTCAGCCATGTCTGCGGCACGCCGTAAGGATGCACATTGGTAAAGGCCCCATAGGCCAGCGACAGGGACGAATAGGCAATGAACAGCATCACAGCGATCAATACCACACGCAGGATGGCCGTGGCCCCCAGCCCCTTGTCGCGGATCGCCTGCACCGCCTGCCAAGCCAGATAAAGCGCAAGCGCGGCGGCAGAGATCATCAGCGCACCGGGCAACAGGCGCAGGATCAGAAATGACCCGATCCCACCTTCGAACTGCAACCAGATCGCGTTCAGCGCCCCGATCTGGTTCTGCCCCGCCGGGCGGGTGTCATAGATCAGCTTGAAAATCACCGAGGCGCCGACAAACGAAATCGCCATCGGCATGAAGATCAGCGATTTCGCAATCGCGCCCCATTTGATCCGGTCGGTCAGCTGCGCGGCCAGCAGACCAAAAGCAGTCGCGGCCGCAGGCACGATGATCAGCCAGAGCATGTTGTTGCGCAAGGCTTCCCAGAATTTCGGCTCGTTCATCATCTGGCGGTAATTGGCCAGCCCGACAAAGGCACCGCCCTGATTGCGGTCGGTCAGCGAATACCAAAGGGTCGCGACAACCGGATAGGCCAGATACAGCCCCAGCGCAAAGATCGCGGGAAACAGAAACAGCCACGGACGGATCAGATTGGCGCGGTTGATATTGCGCCCGGCCTGCGGACCCTTGGCGGGATACAGCACCTTGTCCAGGAATTGGTTGGAAAAATAAAAATAGGCCAGACAGCCGCCGACCCCGATGAAAATCGTCACAAGTCCCTGTAGTGCCGGATTCATAAACCGCCTCCCCGCGCGATGACATTCTTACAGATGACCCGACCTTAAGGCCGGATCATCCAAAGTCTAAGTCGAATCCGACTTACTGGATCGCGTCCCAGGAAGACTGGATGCTGGCAGCCACGTCCGCCGCATCGGCACCACCGGCATAATCAACCATGCCGGTCCAGAACGATCCTGCACCCACAGCGCCGGGCATCAGGTCCGATGCGTCAAAGCGGAAGGTGGTCGCATTCAGCAGAACATCGTTCAGACGGCGCGATGTGTCGTCGATGAACGCGTCAGGATCGACGCCCGTATGCGGTGTGAGGAACCCGCCCTTGGACATCCAGACTTCATGCGCTTCGGGGCTGCGCAGGAATTCGACCAGTTCCTGTGCGCCATCGGTCGGATTGGTGATGGCAAACAATGTGCCGGCACCCAGCACGGGTGCGCCCAGATCCTCGGCCTCATAAGCGGGGAAGTAGAAGAAATCGACATCCTCGCCGATCTCGGTCCCGTCAGGGAAAAACGCCGGGATGAACGACGCCTGACGGTGCATGTAGCATTGTGGCGGGCTGTCGAACAGGCCGCGCGGGCTGTCGCGGAAATCGGTGGTGGCGACGGCACCGGACCCACCGGCGACATAATCGTCGTTGCGCGCGAAGATCCCGAATTGTTCGATCGCATTGATGACCTCGGGGCTGTCGAAAGGCAGCTCGTTGGTGACCCAGGCGTCATAGGCTTCGGGCGGCTGCGTGCGCAGCATCATATCCTCGACCCAGTCGGTCGCGGGCCAGCCGGTCGCCGCACCAGACCCCAGACCGATGCACCACGGGGTGCCGCCGTCCTCGACGATCTGGTCGGACAGCGCGATCAGCTCCTCCATGGTTTCGGGGATTTCATAGCCCGCATCTTCAAAATTCTCGGGGCTGAACCAGACCAGCGATTTCAGATCGACGCGAAAGAACATGCCGAAAAGCTGATCTTCGCCATTCTGGTCGGTATAGGTGCCCAGATCGACCCAGGACTGACCCGCGGCATAATTTTCGCGGACCCAATCGGCGGTATCATCGGCCAGAGGCGTCAGAAAACCGCGGCGCGCCATATCTGCGGCCAGACCGGGCTGTGGGAACACGGCGACATTGGGGGCAGAACCGGATTCCGCATCGATCATGATCTGCTGTTCAAAGCTGTCGGAACCGACATAGCTGACGCTGGCACCGGTCTGTTCTTCAAAAATGCTGAAAATTTCAGCGATAATTTCAGCCTCGGGGCTCAGCCAGGGGCCTGCGACGGTGATCTGCTGACCGGCCAAATGGCCATCCGCCTGCGCAACCGTGCCCAAAGCCATTGCCGCCACACTGGCGTAAAGTTTCGTTTTCATAAAAATTTCCTCCCTTAACGCGATATCCGCGCGTTTATGGACATTGACTGTCCGATCCGCCCTTTGGCGCCTTGGAATCATTATTCTCAAAGCGCTTTGGATTTCGCGACAGTTGATCAACAAACGCCGCTTGTCAATAAGCTAGGCAAATCTGAAAAAAAGCCTTGGATTTTCATCGCATCGGCTTTACTGAAACGTTTACGGATAGATTGACAAAAGTTTTTTCTTGCTTTCTCTTATCCGCCGGATTGATAGCGCTTTGGAAGCCCCCGCCAATGAACCTCAAGCAATTGTCCCAAAAACTGGGGCTGAGCCAGACCACAGTCAGCCGCGCGCTGAACGGCTATCCCGAGGTGAACGAGGCGACGCGTCTGCGGGTCGAACGTGCGGCGGCGCAATATCATTACCGCCCCAGCAACCGGGCCAAGGGGCTAGCCACCGGCAAGGCGCTGGCCATCGGCCATGTGATCCCGATTTCCAGCAAACATGAAATGGTCAACCCGGTTTTTGGTGATTTCATCGCCGGTGCCGGTGAAACCTATGCGCGCCATGGCTATGAAATGATCCTGTCGACATCCGATGATGCGCAAGAAGAACAGATCTATCGTGGGCTGAAAGCCCGGCGCGCGGTGGACGGCGTTGTCGTGCACGGCCCCCGCATTGATGACGGGCGAATCCGATTGCTGCATGACATCAAGATGCCATTTGTGGTGCATGGCAGGTCATCGGGTGTCGATCTGCCCTATTCCTGGCTCGACATGAACAACCGGCATGCGTTTCAGCGCGCGACCGATTTCCTGATCGATCTGGGGCACAAACGGATCGGGCTGGTCAACGGGATGGAATTCATGGATTTCGCGGACCGTCGCCGCGACGGTTACACCAAAGCATTGATCGCGCGCGGTATTCCCGTCGATCCGGCCCTGATGTATGCGCGCGAAATGACCGAAACCTACGGCTATCAGGCCACCCGCGACATGCTGGCGCTGGACAATCCGCCGACGGCGTTCCTGTATTCCTCGCTCATTTCCGCGCTCGGCGCGCGCCGCGCCGTGGAAGAGGCGGGGCTGGTCATGGGGCGCGATGTGTCGATCATCACCCATGACGACGATCTGTCCTATCTCAAGAACGGCGATGACATCCCGATCTTCACCGCCACGCGGTCCTCTGTCCGGATGGCGGGGGCAAGGGTGGCGGAAATGCTGCTTGCCGCCGTCGCGGACCCCGACCTGCCGCATCAGCATGTCCTGCTGGAAGCCGAATTGATGGTGGGCCGCTCAACCGGGCCCGCCCCCCGAAAGGATTGACATGAACTTTACACGTAACGATTTCCCTGACGGGTTTCTGTTCGGGGCGGCCACCGCCGCCTATCAGATCGAAGGGCATAAATTTGGCGGCGCAGGCCCCACGCATTGGGACACTTTCGCCGCCACGCCGGGCAATGTGGTGCGCGCCGAAGACGGCGCGCTGGCCTGCGACCATTACCATCGTTTTGGTGAAGACCTTGACCTGCTGCGCGACGCCGGGATGGACGCTTACCGCTTTTCCACCTCTTGGGCACGGGTCATGCCCGACGGGCGGACGATCAATCCCGAAGGGCTGGATTTTTATGATCGCCTTGTCGATGCGATCCTCGAACGCGGGCTGAAGCCGTTTCAGACGCTCTATCATTGGGAATTGCCTTCGGCGCTGGCGGACGAGGGCGGCTGGACCAACCGCGACACCTGTCATGCCTTTGCCGATTTCACCGATGTGATCACAGACCGGATCGGCGACCGGGTGCATGCGATTGCGACGATCAACGAACCCTGGTGCGTGGCGTTCCTGTCGCATTTTCTGGGCCATCACGCGCCGGGCCTGCGCGATATCCGCGCCACGGCGCGCGCCATGCATCACATCAACCTTGCGCATGGCATGGCAATGACCCGGCTGCGCGGCAAGGGCATGCAGAACTGCGGCGTGGTGCTCAATTTCGACCATACCGAGCCGCAGGATGACAGCGCTGGTGCCGCGCGCGCCACCGCGACCTGGGACGCAATCATGAACCGCTGGTTCGTCGAGGCGGTGACCAAAGGCACCTACCCCGCCCCCGCGCTGGACGGTTTCGCGCCGCATATGCCGGATGGCTGGCAGGCCGACATGGCCGAAATCAGCCAGAAAATCGATTTTCTGGGCGTCAATTACTACACCCGCCACAAGGTGACCGAGGATGCCAGCGCGCCCTGGCCGCATCTGGCATCGCAGGAAGGGCCAGGTGCCAAGACCCAGATGGGGTGGGAAATCTACCCCGATGGGCTGCGGTCCTTTCTGACCCGGCTGGCGGCGGATTATGTGGGCGATCTGCCGCTTTACGTGACCGAAAACGGCATGGCCTGGGATGACCGGGTCGAAAACGGCGCGGTCGCTGATCCCGAACGGGCGCAGTTCATATCCGACCACGTCACTGCCACGCGCGCCGCGATTGATGCGGGGGCCAATGTGAAAGGGTTCTTCTACTGGTCGCTGCTGGACAATTACGAATGGGCCTTTGGCTATGAAAAACGCTTTGGCATGGTCCATGTCGATTTCGAGACCTTGAAGCGGATACCGAAAGCATCTTATCACGCGTTCAAATCCGCCATCGCGCGTTAGGAATTTCCCATGGCCCATCCCCCGAACACCTATGCGCTGGTCGCCGATATCGGCGGCACCAATACCCGTGTCGCGTTGGCCCATGGTCGCCAGATCATCGAAACCACGATCCGCCGCTATGCCAATACCGATTTTCCGGGGCTGGAATCTGTGCTGCGCCGCTATATCGCCGATGAAGGCGGGGTCGATCCGATTGCCGCCTGTGTCGCGGTGGCAGGGCCCGTGCGCGACGGGCGGGCGACGATGACCAATCTGGACTGGACGATCGACAAGACCACGCTGGCGCGGGCGACCGGGGCTGAAACCGTGTCCATCCTCAATGACCTGCAGGCGCAGGGTCACGCCTTGGGGTATCTGGATGCGGCCAATATCCGTACCATCCTGCCCGGCCCGGATGCCGGCGCGCAGGCGGCGAAACTGGTGATCGGCGTGGGCACCGGGTTCAACGCCGCCCCGGTTTTCGACCTGCCCGCAGGCCGGATCGTGACGCCATCGGAAAGCGGCCACGCCAATCTGCCGATCCGCAACGAGGTGGAATTGCGCCTGTGTCAGTTCGTGTCCACCGCGCATGGCTTTCCGGCGGTGGAAGACGTGCTGTCGGGCCGCGGGCTGGAACGGGTCTATGCCTTTCTGGGCAACGAGGCGGGCGATCCGCGCGAATCCGCCGCACAAGACATCATGGCGGCCTGCGCCGATGGCAGCGATCCGCGCGCAGTGGCGGCGGCCCAGATGTTCACCCGCATCCTTGGCACGGTTTGCGGCAATCTGTCCCTGATCCAGCTGCCGTTCGGCGGGGTTTACCTTGTCGGCGGGGTCGCGCGCGCCTTTGCCCCGCATCTGACCGGTTTCGGCTTTGGCGAATCCTTCCGCGACAAGGGACGGTTTGCCGGGTTCATGTCCAATTTCGCGGTTCATGTGGTGGAAGACGATTATGCCGCCCTGACAGGATCGGCCGCCCATCTTGTCGCCCTGACCGCAGGTGATCAACCGCCGGTCTGACATCATGATCCCGGCCTTTCCGCCAGTTGGTCCTGCACGACCTGCGTCAGATCGTTCAGCGAAAACGGCTTGGGCAGAAACACTGAATGCGGGATCTGTGGCTGCCCGTCGTTGAACGCATCCTCGGCATAGCCGGAGACGAAAACCACCGGCGTGCCCGGCCTGCGCGCCAGCCTGCCGTACCCAGGTCGGCCCGTCCTGCCCCGGCATGATCACATCGGTGACGAAGAGATCGACCATCAGGCTGTCATCCTCCAGCATGGTCAAGGCGGTTTCCGCGCAATCGGCCTCCAGCACATGATAGCCGCGCAGCCGTAGCGCGCGCGAGGCGAAGGCGCGCACCGGTGCCTCATCCTCGACCAGCAGGATCACGCCGCTCGCGGGGCTTGCCTGCGGCCTGCGTTGCCGGAGCGTGGCGACAGGGGGTGACAACGGCAGGTCATGGCCGGGGAAAAGCAGCGAAAATTCGGTGCCCTTGCCGGGTTCGCTGTCGGCAAAGATAAAGCCGCCGGTCTGTTTGATAATCCCATAAGCCGTGGACAGGCCCAGCCCGGTGCCCTCGCCCGGCCGTTTGGTGGTGTAGAAAGGTTCGAATATCTTGTGCAGGTTTTCCGCGCTGATCCCATGGCCGTGATCAATCACCTTGACCACCACATAATCGCCGCGGGGCACGACAGCGCGGTCCTTGACCATCGGTTCGGCCAGATGCAGGTTCTGGTGACAACACGGATGGCGCCCTTGCCCTGCATCGCGTCGCGCGCGTTGACGACAAGGTTCATCAACACCTGTTCCAGCTGCCGCTTATCGGCCCTGATCGGCAACAGGCCGGGGCTGTGATCCAGCGTCAGCGTCACCTTTTCGCCCACCAGCCGGTTCAGCAGATGCGTCAGGTCCGACAGCGTTTCACGCAGATCCATCACCTCTGGCAAAAGCGTCTGTTTGCGCGAAAAGGCCAGCAATTGCCCCACAAGGCTGGCCGCGCGATTGGCGTTCTGATGGATCTGGATCAGGTCGCTGTAATTCTGATCGCCTTCATCATGGCGCAAAAGCAGCAGGTCGCAATGGCCTGAAATCGCGGTCAGCAAATTGTTGAAATCATGCGCCACCCCGCCGGCAAGCTGGCCGATCGCCTGCATTTTCTGGCTTTGCACGAATTTCGCTTCCAGTGTTTTCAGCTCTGTCACATCGTCAAGCACGGCGATCAGATGCGGGTCCGCGCTGCCGCCCGCCGCATTCAGCGTGACCTGCACGAATGTATCCTGACGCGCACCCCGGCCTTGCAGGAACTGGGGCGACCGCCCGCCGCGCCCTTCAATCGCCTCGCGCAGCCAGTCGCAGATCGGCCGCCCCAGACCGTCAAGCAGATCGGTGATCGTCAGATCCTGCCCATCCGCAATCCCCAGCAATTGCCGCGACTCGCGATTGGTGCCCAGAACCGCGCCCGAGGCGGCCAGTTTCAGCAAGGGAATTGGCAATTCCTCGATCGCGTGCCAGCCGGCGGTAAAGAAACGTGGCCCGTCCCCATGTTGATCGACCAGCAGATAAAGATTGCGCGCCCCGTTCAGCCCGCCAGTCAGCGCGGCAATCACCGAAAGCGGCCCATTACCGGTTTTCACCACATGGCGCTGCCCGCTGGCCAGCGGCAGGTCATCGAACAGATCATCCAGCGACGTGACATCCCGCCCGATCAGCACGCGCATCGCCGTATTGATATGCAGAACCCGATCATCCTTGCCAAGCGCGATCATCGGCAAAGGCAACCGGTCCTGCGCCCGTGCCGTCGCCGCGCGCAGATCATCCATCCGCCACAGGAACCGTGTCTGCGACAATGCCACCACCGACAGGCCGAAATGCCCTTGCCGTGTCACCAGATTTTCGGTGCCGCTGCCCTGCTGCCGTGCGCCGCGGATCAGACGCCGCAGGGGTGGGCCGGGGTCGGCCAGAACGCTGCCGAACGCATCCGTGACCGACCGGCCCCGCCAATCGCCGAACCAATCCGCCGCGACCTGATTGGCATAGCGGATTCGGCCGGATTGATCGGTCAACAGGGCGCAATCAGGCTGCGTGCCGATGACCCGTATTGCGATCTGGTCAATCTGCGCCTGTCGCCCTTGCGCAAAAACGCAATACCCCGCCAGCGCCGCCGCAACGAGTTTCAGCACAGCCCCGACGACCAGCAGCGGCCCCGCCCCGGCCCAGAGCGCGGCGATGATCACCACAAACCCGGCCAGCAACAGCCAACGCGCCCAAAGCGAGAATTTTACCGGATCGGCCGAAGCCATGGCAATGGATGGAAAGGCGGCCACACAACACCCGTTCACTCGTTCAGCACAACCCTACATGTGAAAGGATTAAGCCTTTCTTAACGCGACATAAAAAAGGAAGATTTACAACTAAAAGTTGCTCAGCGCGCCAGGATGCACAAATAGAACCCGTCGCCATCCGGCCCCGGCAGCACCTGATCGCGCAGCGCCACCCGCCAGCCGGGATGCTGCGCCAGAAAGCTGTCGATGATATCGTCATTCTCTGCCCGCAGCACCGAACAGGTCGCATAGGCCAACACGCCACCCGTCCCGACCAGCTTTGCCGCCGCGGCGATCACATCGGCCTGAATGGCGATCAGCGCCTGCAGACGGTCGACATCCAGCCGCCATTTTGCATCCGGCGTGCGCCGCCATGTGCCGCTGCCGCTGCAGGGCGCATCGCAGAACACCACGTCAAAGGGCGCGTGACCCGGCAATTCAGCACTGGTCAGTGTCCGGATCGTCACACCGGCGCGCTGCGCCCGGTCTGGCAGATCCTTCATCCGTTGCGGTGCGATGTCATGGGCAAAGACGGTGGCATCGGTCAGATCGGCAAAGGCCAGCGCCTTGCCCCCGCCCCCGGCGCAATAATCCAGCAGACGCGCGCCCACCGGCACCAGCCCGACGGCGCGCTGCGACGACGCATCCTGCAATTCCACAAGCCCGGTCAGATAGGCGGCGGATGACTTGACCCGGCGCGGGTTGTCCCGCACGCGCAGGCATGTGGCCACATGCGCGTGGGGTGCGGTGGCGATGCCGTCCTGTGCCAGCATTGCCATTGCATCATCCACGCTGCCCTTGCGCTGATTGATGCGCAAAAACACATCGGCGCGGGTTTGCTGGGCCTGTGCGGCCGCGACAGCATCGGCACCCAAGGACGCCTGCCATGCGGGCCAGAGCCAGTCGGGGATATCGCAGGAGGCTGGCGCGGAAAGATCCAAAGGCATCGAAAACGCGGCAATCTCTTCTTCACTCAGCACGTCAGGCGCGTGACCTATCCCATTGAAGATATTGTCAAGATCAACGCCATCCCGCTGCAGCAACCGCGCCATCAGCGCGCGCCCATCGCCGTCGCCCAGCGAATGTTTCGCGCGCAGCGCATCATAGACGTGATCGCGCACCGCCGCCCGGTCCTTGGCCCCGGCATAGCGGCTGCCGCGCGCCCAGGCGGTCAGCGCCTGTTCGGCGAAGGCGCCGTCCCTGATCTGGTCCAGCACAATGATCGCTGCGGCAACCCGCGCGCCGGGTGTCATCAGCCGATCCGGTAATTGGGGCTTTCGCGGGTGATCTGCACGTCATGGACATGGCTTTCCTTCAGCCCCGCCCCGGTGATTTTCACGAAAGTGCAGTTCTTGCGCATCTCTTCGATCGTCGCATTGCCGGTATAGCCCATCGCGGCGCGCAGCCCGCCGACAAGCTGATGCACCACCGCATGGGCGGAGCCTTTGTAAGGCACCTGCCCTTCGATCCCTTCGGGGACCAGCTTGTCGCTGGCCGCCTCTTTCTGGAAATAACGATCTGCCGATCCGCTGGCCATGGCACCCAAAGACCCCATGCCGCGATAGGATTTGAAACTGCGGCCCTGATACAGGATCACCTCGCCGGGGCTTTCATCGGTGCCCGCGATCATCGATCCAACCATGGCGCAGGACGCACCCGCCGCAATCGCCTTGGCGAAATCGCCGGAAAACTTGATGCCACCATCGGCGATCACCGGCACATCGCCCGCCGCCTGCGCGCAATCCATGATCGCTGTCAGTTGCGGCACGCCGACACCGGCAACCATCCGGGTGGTGCAGATCGATCCGGGGCCGATGCCGACCTTGACCGCATCGGCACCCACGCCGATCAGGGCGCGCACAGCCTCGCCCGTGGCGATATTGCCGGCGACGATCTGCACCTCATTCGACAGCGCCTTGACCCGTTCGACCGCGCGCGCCACACCTTCGGAATGGCCATGCGCGGTATCGATCACGATCATATCGACGCCAGCGTCGATCAGCGCCTGCGACCGTTCAAATCCCGCATCCCCCACGCCGGACGCCGCCGCAACGCGCAACCGGCCAAGCGCATCCTTGCAGGCAGAGGGGTTCAGTACCGCCTGTTCGCTGTCTTTCAGCGTCAACAACCCGGTCAGCTTGCCGTCACCATCGGTGATCAGCAGCTTTTCGATGCGGCGGGCCTGCATCAGCGACCGCGCCTCATCCAGATCGGCGGGTTCATGCAGGATGGCAAGGTTGTCGGAGGTCATCATCACGCTGACAGGGGTGTTGTCATCCTGCGCGAAACGCATGTCGCGGTTGGTGACGATGCCGACGACACGGCCATCGGGGCCGACGACGGGAAAACCGGTGATGCGGTAAATCTCCATCATTTCCTTGGCATCGGCCAGCGTCTGATCGGGGCGCAGGGTGACAGGTTTATAGACCGTGCCGGACACGAAACGTTTGACGCGGCGGACCTCATCGGCCTGGGCTGCGATATCAAGGTTCTTGTGGATCACCCCGATCCCACCCGCCTGCGCCATGGCGATGGCCATCCGCGCCTCTGTCACCGTGTCCATGGCGCTGGACAGCAACGGGATATTCATGCTGATCGAATTTGTGACGCGCGTGCGGGTATCCGCCGTGGACGGCAACACACTTGAGGCCGCAGGGACCAGCAGAACGTCATCAAATGTCAGGGCTTCACGAATCTCCATCAACCTGTCTCCTGTAGGGGGCTGTTGGCGCGTCCCTATCGCATGGATGGGGGCCAGCCGAAAGGTCAAATCACCGCTTGAAGCCGCAAAGACGCGCGCGCATGTTGCGGCATGGCCTTGCACGATCCCTCCTCCACCTACAGCACGTTGCGCCGCATTCTGCGGGTCGCGCTGCGCTTTGGCGCGGTGCTGGCGCTGGTGGCGCTGGCGGCATTCGGATTCGACTGGCTCAAATCACAGATCGCCCTGCTGGAAAGCGATGCCTCGGCCCGCGCGATGACCGGGCTGATTGTCGCGGTGCTGGTGGTTTATGCCCTGCTACTGGCGATGCCCTTCGTGCCGGGGGTCGAGATCGGGATCGCGCTGCTGATCATTCAGGGGGCGTCGGTGGCGCCTTTCGTCTATCTGGCGACGGTGGGCGGGCTGGGGTTGGCATTTGCACTGGGACAAAACCTGTCGCTGCTCTGGATGATCGGCGTGCTGCGCGACATGCGGCTGCACCGGATCGCGCATTGGCTGGACCGGATCGACGCCGTGCCGCGCGTGCAAAGGCTGGAAGCGATGCAGGAAAAACTGCCCGGCTGGCTGGTGCCTTTCGTGGTGCGCTATCGCTATGCCACGGTGGCGATCGCGATCAACACGCCGGGCAATATCGCCATCGGCGGCGGCGGCGGGATCATGTTGGCGGCGGGGCTGAGCCGGCTGTTCAGCACCCCCGCGATGCTGGGTCTGGTGGCCTTTGCCACCGCCCCCGTGCCGCTGGTGGTCTGGCTTTGGGGGGTCGAGGTGCTGCGCTGACCTGCGCCGATAGCAATGCCGTTCCCGTCGCCCGGATTGACGGATACGGCCCTTGGCTTTGCCCCTGTACCTTGTATCAAGATGCAAACGATAACAGGCACCTTTCCATGACCACCAATCCTCTCGTTATCTTTACCCCCTCGGGCAAGCGGGGGCATTTCCCTGTCGGCACCCCGGTGCTAACGGCCGCGCGGCAATTGGGGGTCGATCTGGATTCCGTCTGCGGCGGACGCGGGATCTGTTCGAAATGCCAG
>NZ_JBKBQY010000087.1:0-14090 GCF_046292185.1 Yoonia sp. | reverse complement strand
AGCCCTCTGCGTGCAGATCTGGGGGTAGAGGCTGCGGCAAGTTACCATCTGACGCCCAGCCTGTCGGTGTCGGGTGCGCTGCGCGCCAAGGTATTCGGCAATCGTGACGAATCTGACCGCACCTCCGATTCCGTCCTGCCGCGGGTACGGTCTGATCAGCCGCGCTATGACCGCGACGGCGCATTCGGGGTTGAACGGCTGACGCTGGATCACTTTGGCCGGGTCGGCAGCGATGTCTATACCCGTGCATCACTGGGCTATTTCGAAGAGATGTTCGGCGGAGTATCTGGCGAGGTTCTTTGGAAACCTGTGGACAGCCGGTTTGCCCTTGGCGCGGAACTGAACCATGTGATGCAGCGCGACACCGACAGGCTGTTCGGCTTTGGCGATTATGATTACGACGTCACCACGGGCCATATTTCGGGTTATTATGCATTCGAGAACGGGTTCGACCTGCAGGTCGATGTGGGTCGCTATCTCGCCGGTGACTGGGGCACGACGGTCAGCCTTGACCGGCGCTTCGGCAACGGCTGGGTGGTCGGCGCCTTTGCGACCCTGACCGATGTCCCGTTCGAGGATTTCGGCGAAGGATCGTTTGACAAGGGCATCCGCGTGTCGGTGCCGTTGTCATGGGCCTTGGGCCAGCCCAACCAACAAAGCGCGGGCCTGACGTTAAGACCGGTCCAACGCGATGGCGGCGCGCGGCTTGATATCAACAACCGGCTGTATCCGTCGGTGCGCGGGGCGCATGCGCCCGAACTCAGCGATCAATGGGGACGGTTCTGGCGATGATCAAGATTATATCCCTTCGCAGTAAGGTGCTGACGCTTTGCGCCTTGGGGCTGAGCGCTTGCGGCAACAGCGATGCGCAATCACTGGGCCAGATCGCAGGCGCGATTGTCACGCAGATCACAAGCGATGCACCCGATGCCGGCGATGCGCGCGCGCAACTGACACCTGCGGTCGTGGCCGCGGTGGAGGAACCTTTTCTTCTGGTCAGCCTGCCCGTGCGGGACGCCAGCGCGACATTCCGCCTATTCGCCAATATCGACGGCAGAACCGACTGGCGCGGCAGCGACGGAATCTCTGTCGTGACAGCACAGGATATCGTCGTCGCGACACGCGGTCTTGGTGCCGATCTGTTTCTGGCCGAGGCGGATGGATTGCGTGCTGCGCTGGCAATTGGATCGGGCACCATCACCCGGCGCCATAGCCATCTGGATGGTGAAAACCGCGAAATTGTGCAGCAATATCAATGCGACGTTTCCGTGGCGGGCGTGGAAACCGTGGATCTGATCGCGCGGATTGTCGCGACCCGCAGGATCGACGAGGCATGCCTGCCAACGGGGCGCGAGGGTGAGGCATTTACCAACAATTATTGGATCGGTATCGACGATGGTCTGATCTGGCAGTCAAACCAATGGATCAGCGACGATATTGCCTATATCATTATACAACACCTGAAGCGTTAAACTCATTTTCAGGTTGTGATTGCTTGACATTCCCGTCCCGTCTGCGCAAACATGAACTCGAAATCAACTTATCTGGAGCACCGAAACGATGAAAAAACTTATGATGAGCACCTTTTGTGCAGCAATGATCGTGGCCCCAGCAATGGTGTCCGCAGGGTCCCTGGCTCCTGTTGTTGCTGACCAAGTCGTTGTCGTGCCTCAGCAGCAGGGCGTCGCCCCCGCTGTCGGTAGCCTGAGCGGCCCCCTTGTCGCCGGCGTCGCGCTGATCGCGTTGGTTGCATTGGCAAGCAGCAGCAGCAGCACCTCGTCCACCAACGGTACCAACTAAGTCACTCCAAGTTCATTTAGCTTGCGGCGCAGTGCTTCGGCGGTAATTAGGACAAATCTAGTCACAATATCGTGTTGTGCTTGCAGAGTTAAGCTAGGGGCGGCAAGTTTATTGCCGCCCTTAATCTTTTGTAAAGATTGATCCTTTATACTCAACATTGCCGCGGGATGAACTGTAAGCGGCCTTGTGCGTATTTATACGATTCCCCCTGTCACCTAATAAAAGAATACGCTGCAATTTGCAGTTGTTAACCATAGCTCACTGTCTTAATCAGCGGGCGAATAAACCATGTCAGGCCGGGCGTTGGTTTGCTTTTGAGTGATACAGGAACTGATGATATATCTCGCTGCACTCATCGTGACGCTTTCTGCCGGCCTGCTATTGGTCAGGTATCATGAAGTGGTTTTGCCAAATGCGTTGGAACGGCAGGATAATCTTGCGCGGCAGGCATCCCATGTTGGCGAACCCCTGCGCTATGGCGGGATCGCGGTATTCGCCGGGTTGTGCTTTGCCTGCTTTCTTCTCAGGGATAGCATCAGTGACCCATTTTTCCTTTTGCTGCTGATATCTTCTGCCCCTGTGATCGTCACCGGCTTTGCCGAGGATCTGGGTTATGCGATGTCACCCCGCAGGCGCCTTCTGGCCGCGATGGTATCTGCCGCTGTCGCCATCGCTCTTCTTGGCGTCTGGGTGCCGCGCGCAGACCTGCCGGTGTTCGACAGAATGATGTCGCTGTATATCATCGCCTTGCCTTTGACCGTGTTGTTTTCCGCAGGTTTCTGCCACGCGGTTAACCTGATTGACGGAATGAACGGGCTGGCCACGACGAACGGGTTTCTCTCTGCACTCGGCCTTGCGATGATCGCGGCAAATGCGGCAGAGACGGATATCATGATATTCGCTCTGGTATTCGCTGCCTGTCTTATGGGGTTTCTGGCGCTGAACTGGCCTTCTGCCCGGATGTTTCTGGGCGATGCAGGTGCCTATGGCATCGGCCATCTTTTGACCTGGCTTGCCATATTGCTGGTCGCGCGGGTTGACGATGTCGCGGTCCCGGCCCTGCTTTTGGTGCTGTTCTGGCCGCTTGCAGATGTATTGCACACGATCTACCGTCGGTTACTTGATGGCAAGGCAGCGTTTCAGCCCGACAGAATGCACCTGCATCACAAGGTCAGGCGCGCGCTCGATATGGTTTACTTCGGCTACAACGAAAAGGGCAGATCGAACCCGTTGACGACGCTTGTGCTGGGTCCGTTCATCGCGGTACCGATCTTCACGGGCGCGTTTCTGTGGGACCAGCCCGTGGCGGCATGGATCGCGCTGATCATCTATATGATCGGTTTCGCACTCGCGCATAAGTTGACAACGCGCTATGCCTTGCGCAATCGTAAATCTGCTCAATAAGTCCGGGGGCGCAAGGTTGACTGTCGCAAAAGTGTCATAAGTGAGATAAAGAAAAAAACATGCGGTCCGACGCGATGAACCGTATTATCTACGCGTCCAAAAGTCGTATACCGGGACCAAGTTGAAAAGCTGCAAGGAAGATGTTTATGGTAAGATGCACCTTCGGGAGTTGGGGCAAGGAAGGTGTTTTGCGCAAAATGCCTGTGATCGCGGCCTTGCTGATGGCTTTCGCCGTATCCGCCTGTTCTGACGGGTATATCGAATTCCCGACAAGCGCCCAGGCGCAGCAATCGCTGGGCGACAATGTCGAAGTTATCGTGCTGAATGCGGAAAACATCGCCAATTTCGCGCGCCCTGCCCGCGGGTTTACCCCCACGACCATGCCCAATAACCGGGACTGGACCTATGCCGTCGGCCCCGGCGACATCCTGTCGGTCATCGTCTTTGACCATCCCGAACTGACCCTGCCCGCCGGCCCACAAAGAAGCGCCGCCGAGAGCGGCTTTCAGGTCGCCAGCGATGGCACGATCACCTATCCCTATATCGGCACCCTGCGCGCCGCTGGGCGATCTGCGGGGCAGATTCGCAGCGATCTGTCCACGCGTCTGGCCGATTTCATCCCCAACCCTCAGGTCGAAGTCCGCGTCGCGGCGTATAATTCACAGTCGGTCGTCGTGTCCGGCGCCGTGGCAAGCCCCAACCGGCAGCCCTTGACCTCGGTCCGGCTCAGCCTGATCGAAGCGGTGAATGCTGCAGGCGGACTCAGCGACGATGCCGATCCGCGGATCGTGACGATCCAGCGCGGTGGCCGCGTGTTTACGGTCGATATGCAGGGCTTCCTTGAAGCCGGGATCGGTCAGAACAACCCGATCCTGCGCAATGGCGACATCGTCAACGTCCCCCGCCGCCGCGCCGAAGAGGCGTATCTGCTGGGCGAGGTCGCGCGCCCCGATGTCGTGGATCTGTCGCGCGAACCGATCACCCTGACCCAGGCGATCACGCGCAGCGGCGGTCTGCAGCAATCGCGCGCCAATGCGCGCGGCGTGCTTGTGTTCCGCGGTGACGGTGATCTGACGCGGGTTTTCCAACTGGATACGACAACGCCTGCCGGGCTGCTGCTGGGCACACGTTTCGTGCTGGAACCACGGGATGTTGTCTATGTGCTGCGCTCACCATTGCAACGCTGGAACGACACGATCGTCCGGTTACTGCCATCGGTACAGGCCGTCCGCACCGTCGACGACCTGACGAATTAAGGACGATCCGATGGTGTTTGATTCCATTCTCGTCGTCTGCGTCGGCAATATCTGCCGGTCGCCACTGGGTGAACGCCTGCTTGCGGCCAAACTGGCCGAACGTGGCCTTGATATCGCGGTGACATCTGCAGGCATTGCCGCGCTCGCAGGGCATGACGCAGACGCGGATGCCACGGCAGTCGCGACCGCGCGCAACGTCTCGCTCGACGGTCACGTGGCGCGGCAGTTTTCGCATGAAATCGGGTCGTCCCACGCGCTCATTCTGGTGATGGAAGCCGGACACAAGCGCGAGATCGTCAAAACCGCGCCAGATTTGTCGGGCAGGATCATGCTGTTTGACCAATGGACCGGTGCCGTCGGCATCCCTGATCCTTACCGTCGCTCGACTACCTTTCATGAAGAAGTGTTCGCGCAGGTTGAAAAGGCTGCCACCGCCTGGGTGGACAAACTGGAAAAATCGACCATGGGAAAATCAAAGAATGCCAGATAAATCAGTCGCTTCTTTGTTTTCGGCCGGGCCATCGCGGGGCAGAATATCGTGTTGAACAAACCTCTCGACACTGCCGATGACGAAATTGATCTGGGCGAGTTGGTCAGCACCCTTTGGCGCGGCCGCTGGCGGATTGCCGCGCTGACATTGCTTGGGGCGGCGCTTGCCGCCCTGCATGTCGCCAATACGCATCCGACCTATCAGGCCGACGCCCTGCTGCAGCTTGAGGAACGGTCCGGCGCGTTGGCCTTGCCGTCAAGCCTGTCCAGTATGGTCGAAAACGATCCCCGCAGCGTGACAGAGATTGAAATCCTGCGGTCGCGCATGGTGCTGGGCCGGGCGATTTCGGATCAGAACCTTGACTGGCGCGTGACGCCCGACACCTTGCCGGTGATTGGCACGCTTTTTGCGCGCCACCACGTTCCGCTGCTGGATGCGGTTGTGCCGAACCGTTTCGCGCGACCGGGCGACCGCGTCACGCTGGCCAATTTTATCGTGCCGCCAGAAATGCTGAACCAGGGGATAGATCTTATCGTCACCGGCCAGGACAGCTATCGCGTGATCCTGCCGGACGCCACGCAGGTTGAGGGCAATGTCGGCGAACCGATCAATCTGGCTGAGACCGGGTTTGCGATCACCGTCGCAGAACTGGCTGCCCCGGCAGAGCGGCGTTTCACCCTGACACAGATCGATGAACGCCGCGCCATCAACGCTTTGCGCAGCCGGATGAGCGTTTCCGAGGTCGGTCGCGGTTCCGGCATCCTTGAGGTGCGGCTGACCGGTCTTGACCGCACAGACAACGCCCGCGCGCTGAGCGCCATCGTGCAGTCCTATCAGGCGCAAAACGTATCGCGCAGTGCGGCAGAGGCCGAAAGCAGCCTGTCGTTCATCCGCGATCAACTGCCACAAGCCGAAGAAAACATGCGCGAGGCAGAGGCGGCGGTGAATGCGTTCCGCCAGCAGCAGGTCACGGTGGATCTGTCGCTGGAAACCCAGACAATTCTGGGACAGGTCACAAGGGTCGAGACAGAGCTTGCCGATCTGCAACGCCGCGAGGGTGAAATTGCCGAACGTTTCACGCCCGCCCATCCGACCTATCGTCAGTTGCTGGAAGAACGCGAACGGCTTGAAACCAGATTGGCCAACCTGCGCGGTCAGATCGGTGAATTGCCAGAAACCCAGCGCCAGATTCTGAACCTGACGCGCGAAGTCGAAATGGCCCAGCGGATTTACACAGAACTGCTGACGCGCGCGCAGGAAGTCGAGGTTCTGCGCGCCAGTACGATCGGCAATGTCCGCGTCGTGGACGATGCCAGCAGCAGCCCTGCCCCGGTCGCGCCGCGCAGATCGATGATCCTCGGTCTGGGTCTGGTGCTCGGCATGTTTGCAGGCATCGCGCTGGTGCTGGTCACGGGCTGGCTGCGCAAGGGCGTGCAGGACCCGAGTGAGCTGGAAAAGCTGGGCCTGCCCGTCTTTGCCACGATCAACTATAACAAGGGCGCGGATACCGCCAGCCGCCGCAGTGGCCACCTGCCCATTCTGGCGCTGGCAGGTTCAGCCGATCTGACGGTCGAGGCGTTACGATCCTTGCGCACCAGCCTGCATTTCGGGATGCTGGATGCCGCCACGCCGACTGTTACCATGACCTCGTCGCATCCCGGCGCCGGGAAAAGTTTCCTGTCCGCCAACCTTGCTGCGGTCATCGCGCAAGCCGGGCAGCGGGCCTGCGTCATCGACGCCGATCTGCGGCGCGGACAATTGCGCCGCTATTTTGACGTTGCGCGCGACAGCGCCGGACTGGCAGAGGTTCTGTCCGGCGATCTGTCCTGCGCGGATGCGATCCTGCAGGGCCCGCATGAAAACCTGTTCTTTCTGCCAACGGGCCGCTATCCGCCAAATCCGTCCGAGCTTTTGATGCGGGCCGAACTGACGCAACTCATCACCTATTGCGCCGAAAATTTCGATTTTACCATCTTCGACGCGCCCCCTGTCCTTGCCGTCACCGACCCGGTCATTCTGGCGCGCAGCACCGGTGCCAGCATCTTTGTCGCCCGCCACGACAAAACCCACTTGGGCGAGGTCGATGCAGCACAAAAAGCATTCGACGCCGCAGGTCTGCGATTCTCCGGTGCCGTCCTGAATGGTTACGACCCAAAGAAAGCGGCCGGGCGCAAAGGATATGGCTACAACTATCGCTACGAATACAAACAGCGCGAAAACTAGTTTACGCCACTTTCGCCTTGGCAGCATTTGTCTCGATCTCGGCGCAATTTTCTGCGGCCCATTGACACAGGGTGAACAGCGGCGCGACCAGAGTCTGGCCCAGATCGGTTAAGCGGTATTCCACCCAAGGCGGATTTTTGTCGGGATAGACATGCCGCGCCACCAGCCCGTCACGTTCCAATCCGCGCAAGGTCATCGTCAACATACGTTGAGAGATGTTTTCAACCTCGCGCCGGATCTGGTTAAACCTCTTGGGTTGTTCGGACAGGATCAGGACCACGAGCACAGTCCATTTATCCCCCACCCGCGACAGGATCGGCGAGATCCGTTCGCAGTCGCCGGGCACAGACATGTTCCCTAGTTTCATTCACGTGTCTCCTTGCGGGCCTTTGCACATACTTTAGATGCCTAGAGCACTGATAGTAACCACGAGGACAAAACACAATGTGTGACCTTTGCAGGGCCGGTTTCCCGCGCCAGCACGACCACCCGACACGCCGGACATTCCTGCGCAGCACCTTGGCCAGCGCCGCCGCCGCCGCGTTTCTGCCGGCCTTCATGACACGTCCGGCTGCCGCGCAGGAATTGCCCGCAGGCGTGGGCGCGGCTGGCAGGCGCACGCTGATCAAAGGCGGGCATATCCTGAGTCAGGACAGCGCCATCGGCGATTTCACCGGCGACGTGCTGCTGGAAGGCAGCCGGATTGTTGAACTCGCCCCACAGATCGACGCAGGCGATGCGGCGGTGATCGATGCCACCGGGCGGATCGTGATGCCGGGTTTTGTCGACACGCATCACCACCAGTTCGAAACCACGCTGCGGTCCTATCTGCCCAACGGGATCATGTTCGCTGATCCCACCCGCCCGGATGAACCGAATTATCTGGACGATATCCTTGGTAAATTCTCGATGGTTTACCGGCCAGAGGATGTCTATATCGCGCAGCTTTTCGGCGGGTTGAGCCAGCTTGATGCCGGCGTCACAACCGTGCATGACGTGTCGCAGATTCACCATTCGCCCGCCCATTCCGACGCCGTCATCGCCGGAATGCAGGCCGTGGGCCGCCGGGGCGTGTTCGGCTATTTCGAAGGGTACGGGCCGGATCTGGCCTATCCGCAGGATGCGCGCCGGATCAGGGACGCATATTTCGCCTCGGACGATCAGTTGTTGACCATGCTGATGGGCGGCGAAGTTTACCTGCCGGACGTCGATCCGCTGGACCTGTGGCGGCTGGCGCAGGATCTTGACGTGATGATCGGTCTGCACGTCGTCGGATCGCTGGGCATGCAGGAAACCATGGATAAGCTGATCCCCCATTATACCGACAAGCACCTGTTCATCCACATGACCGGCATGTCCGATGCGGCCTGGAACCGCGCGCAGGAGGTCGGCGCGCATGTCTCGCTGTCGGTGCCGATTGAAATGCAGATGCGGCATGGTCTGCCGCCGATCCAGAAAGCCATCGATATGGGCATGGCCCCCTCGCTCTCGGTTGATGTGGAATGCACGATGACCGCAGATTTCTTCACCCAGATGCGCAGTGCCATGACGGTGCAGCGGATGTTCGCCAACCAGATCGCGCTGGACGAAGGACCAGAGGCGGCACCCGCCCTGATGGATGTGCGCGACGCGATCACATTTGCCACGATCAACGGGGCGGCGGGTCTGAAACTGGATCACAAGACCGGGTCACTGACCCCCGGCAAAGAGGCGGATATCATCCTGCTCGATGCCGATGCGCTGAACGTGGCCCCGCTGAACAATGCGGCGGGCGCAGTGGTGACGCTGATGGAAAGGTCCAATGTGGAAACCGTGCTTGTGGCAGGCCAGATCAGGAAATGGAAAGGGGCCTTGGTCGGCCATGACATCGCCGCCCTGCGCAATCAGATCGTGGCGTCACGCGACTATCTGTTTCAGGCAGCAGAGGTCGAAATTCCGCTGTTTGATTGATCAAACGCTGTCCTGCACAGTCTACATAGGCTGTGCAGGCCGCCCGTTATTGCCGCGACGCGCGCGCGGATGCCGTCAATCATGGCTCTGCCGGTTTATTTATCGCATCCTACCCGCCGACGCGGGCAGAGCCGCAATCAGCGCTGGTCATTTTCGCGGCAGGACGCCAGATTATCGCCAGATTATCACGCAAAGGAACCGCCATGCGACTGACCGCCCCTTCGTTCTTTATTTTCGCAGCCTCAGTCATCTGCGGCGTGCTTGCCCTGCTGCCGATGTTCGGGATCGCGGTGGTATCCCTGCCGGTGTCCGGGTTCTGGCTGATGACGATCGCATGGGGGCTGATGACAGCCGGGGTGGTCCTGCGCGGCGCGTGATGCCTTTCACACACCAGACCGCGCCAGACTTTTTCTGACATGCAAATTTTCCCAGCCTCTGATGCAAGAGGGTGGGGAAATTCCTGACACGCTGAAGGGCGGGTGAGTACCAAGGGAAATTCATCGCGGGAAAAGGCGATGTGGCGGACAGACAGTCCGACATTTATCAAACTACACCCATATTTATCGTTATTAAACAACATATTAGATTTTCAGCGTGTTTCATAATGTGTATCACTATGTGCATTAAATTTTCGTTCCCATGACGTTTCTATCTAGGCAGATTCCGGCAGCCGTGCTATGTTGCATTATTGCAACACCTAGGCGGGCTTTATGGAAATCTTCACCAACGTCAAGAAAGCACTTGGCTTTCGCGCAGACACGAAAAGTCTGAATCTCACCGACCCCGGTGTGTTGGAGATTTTTGGCGCAGCCCCGTCAGCATCTGGCATCCATGTTTCTGCTGCTGCCGCCATGCGGGTCCCTGCCGTGGCCTGCGCGGTCGCCCTGATCAGCGAAACCATCGGCAGTCTGCCGTGCAAGATTTTCGACAGCGCGACGAAAGAGACCGCCAAGACCCACCCCGCCTATCGGCTGATCCATGATGAAGCCAATCCATGGACGTCCGCTGCACAGCTACGTGAAGACCTGACGCTGGACGCGCTGACCCGCGACCAAGGCGGCTTTGCACTGGTCACGCGCTACACAGACGGACGGCCCGCAGAGATGTATCGCATCGACCCGGCCAGCGTTACGGTTCTGACCGCCCCAGACGGTGAACCGACTTACCGCGTTCAGACCGCAGACGGCCCGGTGATCTACAGCTTCACCGACATGCTGCATATCAAGCCATTTGGCGGCGTCTGTCCGATCACGCTGGGGAAAGAGGCCATTGGTCTGGCAATCGCATTTGAACACCACATCAGCGCACTGTTCCGGAATGGCGCACGCCCTTCCGGTATCATCACAAGCCCAAAAATCTTGGACGTCGAAACCAAAAAGAAGATCAGCGTATCGTTTCTCAATACTCACGGGGGACGCAACGTAGGCGGCACGGCGATCCTCGATGAGGGGATGGCCTATCAACAGCTTTCTATGACGCTGGCCGATGCTCAATTCGCAGAGAACCGGATAGAGCAAATCCGCGAAATCGCCCGCGTGTTCCGCGTTCCCCCAACAATGCTTTTTGAGCTTTCGCGTGGCACTTGGTCAAACGTCGAAGAAATGTCCCGGCAGTTCTTGGCAATTACGCTCAAGCCTTGGCTGATCGCATGGACATGGGCTTATGCGCGCGTGTTGCTGACCGCCGAAGAGCGCAGCCAGTTCAACGTCGAATTTGTCATCGATGATCTGGTCACGACCGATCTGGCTACCCGCGCCGCCGCATATAGCCAGTATCGCGCCATGGGTGTGATGACAGGTAACGAGGTTCGCGCCGGTCTGAATATGCCGGATCACCCCGAGGGTGCTAGCCTGAGCAATCCGCACATCACAACCGCCACCCCGGCCCTCGAAGAGGCCGCAGCATGATTAACGTCACAAGGTTCTTTGGTGATGCAGACCGCGTGTTCTGTTTGTCCGATCCGATGATCCAAGAGCTTGAGCGCCTGTCCGGTGTCGGCATTGGCACGATCTACCAGCGCGCTATCGCGCAGCAATTCAAGCTGGACGATCTGACCCATACCCTGCGGCTGGCGCTGATCGGCGGCGGCACCAGCCCCCAGGACGCGGCGCAGCTTGTCGATACATGGGCGCAAAACCGGCCATTCGCCGAGACATTCCCCCTCGCCCTCGACGTGCTGGACGCACGCTGGAACGGCATCACACAGGAACAACCAGAATGACGGACCGCCTCGAATTCAAAGCCGCGATCACTGTTGACGACACCGGCGCGATCACCGGCACAGCATGGCCCTATGGCAGCGCCGACAGGGTTGGTGATGTGATCGAAAAAGGCGCGATCACCAGCCCCACGACCCTGCCAATGCTCTGGGCGCACGATCAGGCGCAGGTCATCGGCATTTGGGATGAGATCATAGAAAGCGATGCAGGTCTGACCGTGAAAGGTCGCCTGCTGGTGCAGGACGTGGCGCGCGCCCGCGAGGTTCACGCCATGATCATGCAAAAGGCCGTGACTGGCCTGTCTATCGGTTTTCAGACGAAAGCCGCCACCCCCTTGGGCCGTGGTCGGAAGATCACCGCCCTTGATCTGCACGAAATCTCAATCGTCGCTGTCCCGAGTCATCCGGGCGCACAAATCCACTCGATCAAATCCGCCGCCGCAGAGGCCGCTACAGGAGAAGAAACTATGACACCCGAAGAAATCGCCGCAGCCGCACTGGTCGCCGCACAAACCCCGGCCAATGATGCCCCCGGTCTGGACCTGAAAGCGTTTAACGCGATGCAGGCCCGCCTTGACGCAATCGAAGCCAAGGCCAACCGCCCCCACGGCGTCACAATCGCCAATGCCGTCGCACCAGAGCGCAAGTCTTTCGAGACGTTCCTGCGCCGTGGTGTGGAACGTATGACCGCCGACGAAATAAAGAGCCTGAACGTCGCCACCGACGCAAGCGGCGGCTTTCTGGCCCCCGAAGCATTCGGCAGCGAATTGCTGAAAAACTTGGTCCAGTTTTCGCCGATCCGCCAGTATGCGCGCGTGATCAATATCGGTGCGTCCGAGATCGTCTATCCGCGCCGCGTTACCGGCACATCTGCTGTTTGGACCGAAGAGGATGCAGAGCGCACACCGTCCGGCCCGACCTATGAGCAAATCCGCATCGCGCCGCATGAGCTTGCCACCTTTGTCGATATGTCCAACGCGCTGGCAGAGGACAATCAGTATAATTTGGAAGCCGAGTTGCTGACCGACTTCGCGGAACAGTTCGGCAAGGCCGAAGGTCTGGCGTTTGTAAAAGGCACCGGCATCGGCCAGCCCAAAGGTCTGATGACTGGCACCGGCATTGCATCGATCAACAGCGGTGCAGCCGCTGCCTTTGGTGCGACCAACCCGGCGGATACCCTTATCGCGATGTATCACGCCCTGCCGTCCGTGTTCGCACAGAATGGCGTCTGGATGATGAACCGCCAGACCCTTGCCACGATCCGCACATGGAAAGACGGTCAGGGCCGCTACCTGCTGATCGATCCGATCACCGCTGGCGCACCCTCGACAATTCTGGGCCGTCCGGTGGTCGAAGCCATTGATATGGACAATGTCGGCGCAGGCACGTTCCCGATCCTGTTCGGCGATTTTTCAGGCTACCGGATCGTGGACCGCGTGTCGCTGGCCGTCATGCGCGACCCGTTCACCGTGGCATCCAAAGGCCAGTTGCGCATTCACGCCCGCAAGCGCGTCGGTGCAGACCTGACGCACCCTGAGCGGTTCGTGAAGCTGCGGATCGCCGCATAAGCCATGACAACGCAGCCCGCATATGACGTGATCACGCTTTCGCACGGTGGCAACACTGTGCGGCTGCACCCGTCTTTGCGGGCTGCAACCTACCTCGAACGCCTGCACGATGGATTTGAAAACCTATTCAGCAAAGTGGATCAGTTCGACACCGCGACGATCAAAGCAATCATCCTGATCGCCGCCACTGATCGCGCGGCTGCTGAAGCCCTAATGACCGCCGCAGAAGTAAAACCGCTACGCGTTTTTGTCGAAATCACTCACGGCAAAGCTGTTGCCTTATGTACTTCATTAGTAACCAATTCTGCTGATCACAAAGAGGTGCCAGAAGGCCCTCAAAAGCCAATACCTTGGGCATCGTTTTATCAACAGCTTTTCCAGATCGCCACCGGCTGGCTGGGATGGACACCAGATGCCGCTTGGAACGCCACACCGTCAGAGATCACGTCAGCATTTGCCGGTCATTTGCAAAAGCTGAAAGCGATCCATGGCGCGCATGATGATCAGAACAATGACACCACCACAATGACCGCAGAACAGCGCGCCGCCAATGAAGAGGCTGGCCTTGATCCCGACTTTGACCGCGAGGGGCTGCGCGCCTTGAAGGCCCGCCATGGTGGCCGCACATGAGCCGTCCACCTCGCCTATGCTCTTGCGGCAAGATTGTGCCACACGGCACCCGCTGCGCCTGTCAGATCGCCAGCACCAGAGCAAGAAACAAGCGCCACGATGCCACCCGGCCAAGCGCACGACAGCGCGGCTATACCCATGAGTGGGAAAAAGCCCGTCTGATCTTTCTGGCGGCACACCCGATCTGCACTTGCTGTGGCGCACTCGCCAAGGTGGTGGATCACATCAAACCACATCGCGGAAATCACCGGCTGTTTTGGGACCAGACCAATTGGCAGTCCCTCTGCACCCCCTGTCATTCCCGCCACAAGCAACGTCAGGAGCGCTAGCTATGATCAGCGATGAACGCGCACTCTGGCAAGCCGTCTTAGCCATGGCGGTAGAAGACGCTCTGACCGGCGTCAGCGCAAGCAGCGGAACACGTGAAGAAAAAATCCACCAGACGCACCACGTCCGCCTTTGGTTCACCCGGCCAAACAATGACTTCAACAGCGTGGTCACGATGGCAGGCTTGGACCCACAAGCCGTGCGCGATCAGATGAGGCACAAGA